>NZ_AMPG01000001.1:1200000-1500000 GCF_000299415.1 Candidatus Microthrix parvicella Bio17-1 | reverse complement strand
GGCGGGCCCGTTCCAGCGTGAAACCGACGTCGATCAGTGCGGCCAAAGCCAACTCCACCAGCCCCATCGTGTCCACGCTCATGACGGGGCGAGTGGCAACCACCGGCAACAGGTTGGGGTGGGCCATCAGGCCTTCCCGCAGGGCGGTCATGCCGTTGGCCATCTGGTCCTGCCACCGCTCCTCGTCGAGCTTGATTTCGACCCCGTCAAAGATGCGGTCGACCATCAGGTCGAGCAGCGCCTCCTTGGAGCGAACGTGGTGGTACAACGACATGGCCTCCACCCCAAGGCGCCGCGCCAGTTTCCTCATGGACAGGGCATCGAGACCCTCCTCGTCCACCAATTCGATACTGGCGCGAACGATGCGCTCGGGAGTGAGAGGGTGGGGCCGGCTCATCTCCGGAGGCTATCCAGTACCGAACCGGTGGGTGACGAGCAGGGTTCCCGGTCAGTCGCTGCACAGCGTGCCTGGGTCGTCGCTCGGTCCGTCGGCGAGCACCCAGCCAAGTTCGGGATCGGAGCGCAGCAGCCACCATTTGCCCCTGCGGTCGATGCGCAGCTGGCGTCCGGTCGGCCCTGACGTCACCAGGTTGGCCCGCTGCCGAACGCGGCCCCCAAGCGCCGATGCCCCATCGGCCAGGTCGTCGGGATCTGCGTCGAAGCGGTCCAGCAGCACCGCCAGGCCGGCCTCACCGGCCAGCACCCGTGCGCGTCGGCGCACTTCGAGCTCGTCGTTGCTGAGGCCGCTTCTGGCAGCCACCGTGGTGGCAGCCAGACCACGCTCCACCAAACGTTCGGCCAGAACACCCAGGCCACCGTCGGCCTCTGGTTGTGCGTCGGCCAGCAGTGCGGCCGCTCGATGGGCGGCGAGATCGGCCAATGCTCCCAGCGAAGCCCGGCTCAGGCCGCTGTCTGCGGGTGGCGAACCAACCCGCGTGCGTTCGGTGGGGGGCCGGTGAGCTGCGGGCGTCAGCGGGAGCTGCGGGCGTTTCCAGACCGTCTCGGCGGCCACACCGGGGTCTCGCGCCCGCGGCCAGCCCGGTGGGATCTCGTCCAGTTGGGATTGGCCACCCAGGTCCCCCCGGTCGACGCCCCGCAGCATCAACAGGAGCAGTGGGTCGTCTGCCACCTCGTTGGCCACAGCCACCAGCAGCGAAGCCAGGTGAGCGCAGCCATCCCTCCCACAGCCGCACTCCGCCGACAGGTCGGCTCGGCCAGGCATCGGGTCGGCCCGCAGGGACATCATGGTGTGCCGCAGCCTGGGATGGATGCGGCCGGTGGCCAGCGACCGCTCGATCGCCAGGTCGTCGGCCAACGCGCTGCGGGTGCGTGCCCATCGTGCGGGCCCCCACTGGCGAATCGTCATGACGGTGCGATGCGAGGATGCCGGGTCGACGGCCACCACCCGGCCAGGTTCCATGGTGAGACGAAGCGCCGAAGTGGCGTCCGCCTGCGGTTCACCGAGACGCGTCCGCGCCACGGTGAGCGCCCGGGGTGACACGTCGAGGCACTCCGCAGCGGTCTGCAGCCACTGGCCATGCCAGGCCGGAGCCTCGCCGTCCGGGGTGCTGTCGGGTGGGCCGCTCATGCCGCCTCATCGGTGCTGTTGGACGGCCCATGGCGCCTCACCAGGTTGCCCAGTTCACTGTCGTTGAGGCCGCCAATCCAGCCGTCGACGCCGGTGCCCATGACGGCGCCTGCCAGCTGCCGCTTCTGGGTGAGCACGTCGGCCACCCGCTCCTCCACCGTGCCCTCGGAAATCAGTCGGTGCACCGAAACGGTGGATGTTTGGCCGATGCGGTGGGCCCGGTCGGTTGCCTGGTCCTCGACCGCCGGGTTCCACCAGCGGTCGTAATGAATCACCTGGGTGGCCCGGGTCAGGGTCAGCCCGGTGCCTGCAGCCCGCAGCGAGCACAACAGCACCTCGATGCGACCGGCCTGAAACTCGTCGGTAAGGCGCTGGCGCTCGTTGGGGGTCAGCCCACCGTGCAGGATCGCATGACTGATTCCGCGCCCGGCCAGGTGGGCGGCAAGCAGTTTGGCCATGGCGACGTATTGGGTGAACACCAAGGTCGGTTCGGCGCGGGTGTCGTCGCCCGCATCCCGGGTGCCGTCGAGGAGATCGTCGAAGGCCTCCAACTTTGCGGAGCGACCGTCGAGGGCGGAGCCGTCGTCGAGGTAGTGGGCAGGGTGGTTGCAGATCTGCTTCAGCGACGTGAGGAGCGCCAGCACCAGGCCGCGCCGGGCGATGCCTTCGGCGTTGGCGATTCGGTCCAGCGCCTCTGCGACCGCAGCGTCGTAGAGGGCCCCCTGCTCGGTGGTGAGGCCGACCACCACATCCCGTTCGATCTTGTTGGGCAACTCCGGGGCGATCAGCGGGTCGGCCTTGGTGCGACGCAACACCAGCGGAGCGATGCGCTGACGCAGTTGGGCGTTGCGCCCCTGAGAACCGTGTCGTTCGATCGGGTCGGCGAAGCGGTTGCGGAAGTCGTCGTAGGAGCCCAACAGGCCCGGCGTGACCCAGTCGATCAGGGCCCACAGGTCGCCCAGGTGGTTCTCCACCGGGGTGCCGGTGAGCGCCAGACGAAACCGCCCGGGCACCCGCCGGAGCGATCGGGCGGCACGTGACACGGGGTTCTTCACCGCCTGGGCCTCGTCGGCCACCACCATGCCCCAGGTGCGTTGACCCAGCTCGCCGTGGTCGCGGCGCAGCACGCCGTAGGTGGTGATCACCATGGCGTTGTCGGCCAGCTCGCCCAGGTCGCGGCGGGTGCCGTGGTACCGGTGTACCGGTGTTGTGGGAGCAAACTTCTGACATTCCCGTTCCCAGGTGCCCAAGAGCGACGTGGGGGCCACCACCAGCGTGGGGCCGAGCGGAGATGGGAGGGCCTCGTCGGTCTCGACGTTTGAGACAGTGCCGGGTTTGCCGGTGCCGAGCGGCGGGACGCTGGGGGCGTCCGGGCCGTGGAGCAGCTGGTGAAGGGCGATCGTCTGCAGGGTCTTGCCCAGGCCCATGTCGTCGGCCAGCACGCCTCCCATGCCCAGCTCGGCCAGACCGGCCATCCACGCCACGCCGCTGGTCTGGTAGTGGCGCAGGTCGGCCTGAAGGCCGGCGATGTCCAGCCCGGTTGTGGGCTGCTCGTTGGCAAGGTCGGCCAGTCGGCGGGCCCGAGCAACCAGTTCCGGGGCCGCAACCACGTCGGGTTCGGCTGCATGCAGGTCCTCGAGCGCCAGTCGACCCAGCCCGGCACCCTCGGGTTCGCCCAGCTCGTTCCCCAGCCGGGACATGATGTCGGCCATCGCCGCACCGACGGTGATCTCCGGCCCCCGCTGCCTCAGCTTGGATGTGATCTCTTCGGGCACACGCACCCAGCCGTCGGGCGTGCGGATCAACGGCCGCCGAGTGGACAGGAGTTGGTTGAGTTCGTCTGTGCTCAGCTGCCGCCCGTCCACGTGGGCCCGCCACCGCGTGTCGCACAGTTCCTCCATGCCGAAGGCGCCAGACGATGGCGGGCGCAGTTCGACGCGTACCTGCACGGTGGTGAGGTCTGCGTCCTCGGGCCAGAACAGCTTGATGCCCGCCCGCTTCAACTCGTTGGCGGCCTCGATCAGCGCGTCGAGTTGTTCGTCGGTCAACTCGGTGTCGGTGGGGTGATCCACCGCCGCCAGCTCCGGGGGCACCAGCCAGTGGGCGCCGGCGCGTGACAGTTCGTTGCGCAGGTCCTCCCAGGGGGTTGGTCCCAGCCTGTGCCGCTCCTCGCTCGCTGCCAGGATGGCGGCGAACACGGCCACGCTGGGGTGGGCGCGACTGCGCAGCCGCAGGTTGAGCTTCCACGGCTCGCCGCCCTCCATCGAGGTCGGTGGGGCCAGGCACAGCTCCAACGCGGCGCCCCGGCACTTCTCCGAGATGGCCTTGGCCGCCCACGTGCGCAGGTGTGGCACCCGGGTGGGGGACGAGGCCGCATACAGGTGGCTTCCGGCAAGCGATTCGGAGGCCTCGCCCCTCGGCAGCGAGTCGGCCAACGCATCCCACACGGCCAGCACCGTGGCCTCGGCCCCTGACAGCCGAGTGCCGCTGCGGGTGCCCGGCAGTGGGGTGGCGTGCACCTCTGGCGGGAGCGACGCGGCCAGCGCGCTCAATGCGGCCTGGTCGTCGCTGCCCAGCGGTGCGACGGCCCAGGCGTCCCAGCCCGTGGGGGTGACGCACGGCAGCAGGCGTCCGGCGGCGACCAACGCCAGCCCGGTGCGCACGACCTCACCCATGGCGCGCTGAGATGGGGTTGCCGTTGCCGTCGCTGCGAGCAGCTGCGGCACCAGATCGATGAAGGGCACCAAATTGGCCATGATGTCGAGCGCCGTCGGCTTGACCCCGGGGCGTGCGGGCGCAACGTGGGTGAACAGCGTCGGCTCGCCGGGCAGCTTGGGAGGTGTGACCGCCGCGGTGAACAGGTCGTCCTGCTGTTGGTCCGATTGGGGCAGATGGCAGGCGACCAACGAGCGGCGCGGCGGGTCTGCCGGACAGAATGTGACCTCGGCCGCGGGAGGAAGCATCGCAGCGGGGAGAACCGGGGCTGGGAGCGGAGCCACCATGGCGGTGATGTTATCCGATGAACGTACAGGCGTTCGATGTTGGTGCGGAGTTGCGGTCCCCGGTGTGCGCGACCTGGGCTCGCCGGTCTGGGGGCGTCAAAGGCCGTTGAACGCATTAGTGTCAGGGCTGCCATGGCAAACCACACGCAACGCTCGGATCGTCCCGAATCTCCTCGAAGCCGTCGACTGAGTGAGGGGCTGGTCCGAGGCCGAACCCTGCTTGCAGCAGGCCTGGCGGCGGCGATGGCCATCACCGGCTGCACCAACGATGGCGACACCAACGATGGCGACACCGCCAAAGCAACGGTGATCGGCACTGGCGACGCCTACTCGGCCACGATCACCCGTACTCAGGGTGGTGTCCCCCACATCTCCGGGGAGACGTTGGATGACGTCACCTTCGGGCAGGGCTACGCCTCTGGTCAGGATCACGCGTGCAGCCTGGCCGATCAGGTGTTGAAGGTTCGGGGTCGCAAGGCTGAATTCATGGGGCCCGGGGAAGCGGACGAGAACATCAACTCCGATTTTGCCTGGCGCTCGATCGGCATCGGCGATATCGCCGATGCCGATTTCGAGAAGGCCTCCGATGATGTGAAGGACCTGATGGCGTCCTTCGTGGCGGGTTGGAACGCCCAACTGAAGGAGGTGGGTGCCGACGGCGTCACCGGCTGGTGTGCCGGTGAGCCGTGGGTGGTACCACTTGACCCCAAGGATGCGTACGCCTACGCCCGGGCGGTGGCGCTGAATGCCTCCGGCGCCCGTCTCACCGGTTTCATCGCCACAGCGCAACCGCCAAACGCAGCCCCGATCGATGCTTCGTCCACCTCGGTCGAGGAGGGCGGGACGACCACCAGCGTGGTCGCCCCGGAGGAGCAGGGCTCCAACGGCTGGGCGATCGGATCGAAGAACTCGGAGGGTGGCGGCGGCATGCTGTTGGCCAACCCGCACTTCCCCTGGCAGGGAGAGCTGCGCTTTTGGGAGAACCACCTCACGGTCACCGGCGATCAACCCTCCGATATCTACGGCGCCCAGTTGCTTGGTCTTCCAGGCGTGGGCATCGGCACCACCGACGAGTTCGCGTGGACCCACACCGTGTCGGCCGGCAACCGTTTCACCGCCTACAAACTCGCCCTCGCCCCGGGCGACCCCACCTCGTATGTGATCGACGGCCAGACCGAGAAGATGACGTCCAAGGACATCACGGTGAAGGTGGCCGACGATTCGGGCAAGGTCACCGACCAGAAACGCACCATGTGGAGCACCGAGTTTGGTCCGGTCATCGACTTCCCAGGGGTTGGCTGGACCGGGGACACCGCCATCACCTACCGGGACGCCAACATCGACAACGACGAGTTCCTCGAGCAGTACCGGGCGATGGACACGGCGGGCAGCTTCGATGAGTTTGTCGAGGCCCACAAGAAGTATCAGGGCGTGCCGTTGTTCAATACGGTCGCCGTCAGCAAGGACGGCCGGGCCTGGTACGCGGACACCTCGGCCACCCCGCGTTTGTCCGAGGAGGCGCTCGCCGCCTACCAGCAGGCGCTCGACGGCGACTTCATCACGTCGGCAGCGGCCGATTCGGGTGCGGTGCTGCTGGACGGGTCGAAGGGCTACAACCGCTGGGAAGACGTCGACGGCGCCCGGGATCCGGGGCTCGAGCCGTACTCGGAGATGCCCATGTTGGAGCGCGACGACTATGTATTCAACGCCAACGACAGCTTTTGGCTGGCCAACCGCAACAAGCTGATCGAAGGTGACTACTCCCCGCTGCACGGCCGCCAGGACACCGAGCGGTCCGCCCGAACCCTGCAGAATCTTGCGGTGCTCGACGGGGCCGATACCAAGCGCCTCGCCGGGGACGACAACAAGTTCAGTTTGGATGAGCTGCAGGCCGCCGCGCTGGACGACCAGGCCTATACGGCGGCCCAACTGCGCCAGGACGTGGTCGGCCGGTGCGAGGCCGTTGGCGGCCCGGTCAAGGTTGACGCGCTGTTGGGCCCCGCCGGAGAGGACGACAAGCCCGGCGATGGGATCGCCCCTGCCGGCGACATCGATCTCGCGGATGCCTGCAGGGTGCTGGATGAGTGGGACGGTCACTTCGACCCCGACTCGGTCGGTGCCGTCGTGTGGCGCGAGTTTCTCGCAGCATTCGGCGATGTGTCGATCTGGGCCAACGAGTTCGATCCGGCCAAGCCGCTGGAGACCCCCAACGGCCTGGTCAAGGCGGGGCCCGACGGCGACCCGGTGCTCACCAGCCTGGCCAAAGCGGTGCAACTGATGGACTCCCAGCAGCTGAAGGTCAACGTGAAGCTCGGCGAACTCCAGCGGGATGGTCGTGTCGACGATGGGGCCTCCATACCTGGTGGCTTTGGTTCGGAGGGCATCACCAACGTGGTCGGACGCGGGGGGCTGGGCGGCACCAGCGAGCCGGTGCGGGAGCTGCCCGACTGGGTCACCGACGACACGGACCTCACCACCGATGGCTACCCGGTCACCAACGGCTCCAGCTTCATCATGTCGGTGGACTTCGCCAAGGGCGGCCCCCAGATCCGCACGATCCTCACCTATGGACAGACCGATGACCAGACCTCTCCGCTGTTCACCGAACAGACCGAGATGTTCG
The DNA here is from genome assembly GCF_000299415.1 of Candidatus Microthrix parvicella Bio17-1. Taxonomy (NCBI): domain Bacteria; kingdom Bacillati; phylum Actinomycetota; class Acidimicrobiia; order Acidimicrobiales; family Microthrixaceae; genus Candidatus Neomicrothrix; species Candidatus Neomicrothrix parvicella. The sequence continues at coordinate 1,492,787 of NZ_AMPG01000001.1, read as the reverse complement.
CCAAGAAGCAGTGGAAGGACGTCTCGCTCGACCCCACGGTGATCGCCGATCAGGCCCTCTCCGACCCGATCACCGTCAAGGGTTGAGCCACGTCAACCAATTGACAACCGGCCTACCCGGTGGTCGCAGGTGAGGGGACCCGCACAACCTGGATCATCTTCGATGCGGCATCGAAATCGTCATCTTGAGTGAGTACTGGGATTCTCAGTGCCAAGGCGGTTGCGGCGATCCAGGAGTCATTGGCCGGCATCCTGCCGGCGAGGCCGCTCCTGAGGCGTACCCAAGCAGTCACCACGTCCACCGGACCGTTATCGTCAAGGCCAACCACTGGTGCACTGCGGGCATCGGTCAGTGTCGCGGCCCTCCGGTCGCGGATCTCCTCGGAGCCGGCAGCCGCTACTCCGAATGACAATTCGGCCACCGTGATCACCGAGACGACGGGCGCCCACTCGGCAAGAACGCCGAGCCCGCGTCGTTCCTGGCCAACGAAGATGGAGGTGTCGAAGACGGCAGGAAGTGGAACGGCTAGGTGGCCCATGGGTCCACCATGTCGTCGGTTGAGTCAGCTCCAAGTGCAGCGGCGATATCGGCAGCGAACTCGTCGTCGGGAAGGGTTGTGATCACATCGGCGCCGGTGAGCCATCGTGACCCCGGCTCGACCCCGAGCAGCGCGCCTACCCGGTCGAGTTCGGCGCGGTTTTGCGCTGCGATGGTGTTCTCGGTCTGAAGTCGAATGGCTCGACGAACCGCCTCGGATCGGGTGAGTCCGTCACGGCGAGCGAGTTCGTCCAACGCCGCAAGGTCGTCGTCATCGAGCCTGATTGCGAGTTGACTTGTCATGCAACGATCATACCCACCGCATGACGGAATCAGGCGGCGGATTGTTAATCATCCGCTTTGTAGCCTGGTTGGTCGGGGTGTTCGACACCCAGGAAGACTAAATCCCTGACAACCAAGAATCAGGCGACGGCGTCGTTCGACACCGAGTTGGCGGCCTTCGGTCACAAGACCGGCATTGTCGTTCCGCCCGAGGCGATCCAGACGCTGGGCGGCGGCAAACGCCCGCCCGTCGACGTCAACCTCAACGGTTACGAGTACCGAAACACCGTTGGGGTGATGGGTGGCCAGTCAATGATCAGCGTGAGCGCAGTGATCCGCAAGGCGACCGGCCTGACCAGTTGGGACCCGATCGGCGTCACGCTCACGCTGAACGACGCGCCTTGAGAGGTCGAGGTCCCGCCGCAGCTCACCGCAGCACTTCAGGCGCATCCTGAGGCGGAGGCGTTCTTTGCCGGATTGTCCAACAGCCTGCAGCGGTATCACTGCGAGCAGGTGGCCGGCGCGAAGTCCGACGAGACCCGACAGCGGCGAATCGACAAGGCGGTAGCGCTCTTCCTCGCCGGTAAGAAGCGCTGACCGCCCCCCTGGCCTACAGAATAGTACCGATACCTGTACTATTCTGCAGGTGGACTTGGCACGACCTCTCTCCGTCATCACCCCGACGCTCGACGCGGATGTCCTCCAAGTGCTCGCGGGTGCGAACGCTTCCTTTACCGCACCGCAGGTTCACAGGTTCGTGGGCGGTCGATCCGAGTCCGGCGTTCGGCGCACGCTCCAACGGTTGGTGGTGCAGGGGATCGTGCATGTCACAACCACTGGCCGCACCAATTCGTACGTTCTGAACCGGCAGCATCTCGCTGCCGAGCACGTGCTCGGCTTGACCCAACTTCGCACTCGCCTTGCCGATGCGATCGCTGAGGAGGTCGAACAGTGGGACCCGTCGCCGCTTGGACTCGCCCTGTTTGGTTCCGCCGCACGGGGGACCATGACCACCAAGAGCGACATCGACGTGTTTGTGGTGCAGCCGGGTGACGGGTTTGAAGATGAGACACCGGCAACCGACGCCACCTATGAACGGTGGGACGAGCAATTGCTCGGGCTGAGCTGGTTGATCACCGAGTGGACAGGCAACGACGCTCGAATTCTGGAGTACTCCGGTCGGGAAGTGTCGGCCGCACGACACAGCGGCTTTCCGCTGGAATCCGTCTTGGTCGACATCGCCGATCACGGCATGTGGATCATCGGTTCCTCGGCGGACCTTCGCCCGGTGCCTGGGGCGGACGGACGGGGCTGACCCCTGGTTGAGACGCCGAAGGCGTCGTACAGGTCGTTGCACACCTGTTCGTTCCGGCCATTCGGTGCCTTGGACAGCACCACGATCACCAGGTCCTTGTCGGGTGCCACGCTGATGCTCTGTCCATCAAACCCGTTGGCGTAGAACAGGTCGGGTCGTTCGGGGTCGAGCCACCACTGAGCGCCGTATCGGCCCTCGTCCATGGTGGGTGTGGGCAAGCGTGAGTAGTCCACCCATCCCGCGGGCAGGATGCGCTTGCCATCCCACGCGCCGTCCCGGGCGTACAGCAGCCCGAACCGGGCAAAGTCCCGGGGTGTCATGTTCATCCACGAACCGCCGCTGACCAGGCCGTTGGGATCGAGCGTTGGCGGTGCCGGTGGAGTAGGCCCAGAACGTGCCGGGCTCGTGGACCAGCGGTTTGTTCGCGGCGTAGTGGGCCCGGTCGAGGTCGCTGCCCAGCGACTTGATCACGTCGGCGCCGGCGTCGGAATAGCTCTCTTCCCATTCCAACCCGCTGCTCATGGGCAACAGGTCGTCCAACGTGATCTTCGCCCGTGGGTCATCGCCCTTCCACCCGGGTGAATCCACCGGCTACTACGAGCAGGGCCTCGGCCTCATTCGGGCACTACCGCCAGAAGCCGCCCGAGTACGTGCTCGACGTCCCGTTCCAGGAGCTCGTCTTCTTGCTCCACGTGATGTGGTCGCGGCCCCGGCGCTCGGCCCGGACACGGATGGAGTGGCCTCGATCGTCCTTGAAGTCGTAGTAGCCGGTGGTCGACCCCTTGGCGACCTTGCCGAAGCTCGACATGCGACCCGTCTCCCTGCTGGTGCAGCTCAGCTCGTAACTGCTCTTGGCGACGCACGAGGGCCCCGTGAGAGCCATCTCGCGGAACGATCTCGCCGTCTCGTCGACCGTGGGCAGCATCTTCACGTTGCCCTCGGGGCGACAGGCGCCCAGACCGACAACCATGAGGATGCCAGCGGCTGCGGCCCCCACTCGCTTGCGAACAGAACGGGCGGTGACGGACGCTGCAACGGTGATGACAGGTGCTCCTGGATCAGGGGTGAATACGCATTCTATCGGCCTCCGTCCGAAGATCAGGGCCCGATCAGCCCAAGGAGGCGATCAGCGTGCCGGCATCCTTCACGATCTGCGCATCGAGATGGTTGCCCGAGCTGCACCAGGCCGCCGAACCCGACCCGTATCGACGGACCGGCTCCGAGGCCATGCGGGAGTTCACCAGGCCGTCGGACCTGCCGTGGACGAAGAACAGCTGGGCACCGGAGCGCTTGTGGGTCGACGGCCAATAGCGCGATGGCGGCGGCCGCCCTTGAGGCACTGCTGGGGCGCCGTCGGGTGTGGTGTGCCGATGTCATGGCGTCACGGTATCGGCCTCGCCGACCGTTGGACCGGTGTGTGGGTGTCGCTCCCTCAGGACCCCGTGGGGTCGGCCGGATCGTGGAGGCGGCCAAGGACCTTCTGCGACACGGCGGAGATCATCCTGAGTTCTTCCGGGGTGAGCAGATCGATGAAAAGGTGGCGGACACTGGCCACGTGGTCGGGCGCGGCGGCCTCGATGGCGGCCTGCCCGGCATCGGTGACGACCGCCAGCGAGCCCCGGCCATCGTTGGGGCACCGGCGCCGTTCAACCAGGCCTCGTTTGGCCATGCGGGTGAGCTGGTGTGAGACGCGGCTGGTCTCCCACCCCAGGCGCTCGCCCAGCTCGGAGATGCGCATCGATTTGTTGGGTTCCTCGCTGAGGCTGGCGAGGACGCCGTAGTCCTGAATCGAGATGGTGTTGCCGAGTTGGCGATCCAGCCGAGCGTCCAGCTGAAACCTCATGGTGGTGAAACGCCTCCACGCCTGGGCCTCTTCATCGGTCAACCACCTGGGCTCGGCCATGGGCGCCAGTGTATCCGAGGTGAAGTTGTTGACACGTCATCTTTCTGGGATATAGTTGATGTATCAACTAACCCCCCTTGGAGTACACCATGAGCACCGACACAGCAACGACCACACCGGCGATCGCCACCGGCACCTACATGATCGACCCGTCCCACAGCGAGGTTGGGTTCGTGGCCCGCCACGCCATGATCACCAAGGTGCGCGGCGCCTTCCGAACCTTCGAGGGCACCGGCTACTTCGATCAGGAGAACCCGTCCAACTCCCACCTGAAGTTGGACATCCTGGCCGACAGCATCGACACGGGCAACGCCGATCGCGATGGCCACCTGCGGGGCAACGACTTTTTCGACATGGAGAACCACCCCCGGATCACGTTTGCGTCCACCAGCATCGAGGCGGCCGGACACGACACCTACCGGGTCACCGGCGACCTCAGCCTGAGAGGCGTGACCAAGCCGGTCGTCGTGGAGTTTGAGTTCGCCGGCACCGCGATCGATCCCTTTGGCAACCACCGAATGGGGCTGGAGGGATCAGTGGTGGTCAACCGAAAGGACTGGGGCCTCAACTTCAACGCCGCCCTCGACACGGGTGGCGTCCTGGTGGGCGAGAAGGTCACCCTCAACTTTGACGTGTCGGCCATCAAGACCGACTGAGACCTCAATTGGCCTGGTTCCGGTCGATGAAGGCAGCGACCATGGCAAGCGCCTCGGGCTCGGTGGCCAACTTGGCATGAGGGTCGTCGCCCGCCCTGGGGGGCACGTTGATGGTGGGCGGCGCCGGTGTGCCGAAGTCCCACACCACCAGGCCGGACCCACCCGTTGGCAGCGCATCGATCGCCGGGATGCCGAAGAGCGCCTCGAGATCGTTGGACCGCCCGTTTGCCGGCGTCGGCGCCCGTCGGGGCACCCCCAGGGTTCGGGCCAGCTTTTCGGTGGAGACGTTGGCCAACTGGTGATCACCGAACGCCTCCAGCAACAGCACATTTCTGTTCGGTGCTCCGTCGTAGGTGTCGGCGGTGAGGTGCTGGGCCCAGCCTGCGTTCTCGCCGCGATCCCACAGCATTTGGATCAACTCGCGTCCGAGTGCCTGGTCGAGCGGGTCGGGGTAGGCCGCGTTCATCGCCGGTGCGAACTTGTCGAAGTTCCAAGCCAACTGCATGTCAGTGGTGTCCAGCTTGGCCGCCTGCAGGCCTTCGACGACCGTGTTGGTGTGGGCGTCTGGTGAGTTCAGCCGGGCGATGTAGGCCTCGTTCGGGGGCATCGGTTGGCCGTTGGGGCCCACCAGGTTGCGGAGTGCGACCACGTGCGTGTGGCCCTCCACCAACGCGGCTGCGGGCACGATCATCAACGGGGTCGCATCGGGGTCGTTGCCGGCCGCATCGAGCTCGGCCCAGGCCGGTACCCGCTCGTTGGCATCGATGTCCAAGACCACCAGCGGCGAGGCATTGCCAAGCGACGCGCCGAAGTCCGTTGACGGCGGCAGTTTCGAGCGCTCCACGTCCAGCCCCGGGATCACCACCATGGCAATCGACGATGGGCTGAACCCGTCACCTCGGTTCTGGTCGGAGACGTCGATGCGGGTGCCGTCGACGTTGGCCGGCACGCCGTCGGTGGGCAGGTCCACACGCAGTCCCGTGGGCGCGCGGGCGTCGGTACGGGTAAGTCGGTCGTTGGGCCAGGGCAGCAGGCAGGCGCTTGGGTCGAGATCGTCGCACGACCCGTTCTTCGGTGCGGCCGCCACATTTCGTTGCCCGGCCGAGGGTGCGGCGTCGCCACGCCGCTGGCCGCCGGTGTCGGTGCACGCCGCAGCGATCACGCTCAGCGCCAGCATCGGCGCGATGAAGCGTCGCGTCATTGCCCCCCTTGGATCCGGCAGGATCGTGCCGGTCTCCTCCGGCTTCAGGTGGCGGCGGCTCGCGCCGCCCAGGCATCCCGGGAGACCTCCCACTGGTACTCGACGCCTTCTTCCCCGGGCGCATCGATGGGCTTGGTCACCTCGCGGGCCAGGATGAAACCCAAGCGCCGAGGCACCGCCCCGCTGGCGGCGTTGGCCCGATCGTGGTGAATGGCCACGCGTTCGATCCCGGGCTGGGTGAAGGCGAGCGTGGTCATTGCTGAACCTGCCTCGGTCATGTAGCCCCGGCCGGTGTGCCCGGCGTGCAGCCAGTAGCCGATCTCAAGTGAATCGGTGGGGCCACGTCTGTGCAGTCCGACGTTGCCGATGTGTTCGTCCTCCAGGAAGATGCCGAAGATGGCGTCGCCGCCGTCACGCCACTCCTGCTCCCAGGTGGACATGAGCTCACGTCGATCTGCCCGGCTGATCGGCTCGTTTGCCATCCACGGGAGCCACGGGCTGATGTGGTCGGCGCTGTCGCGCAGGCTGGCGCCCATCGCCGGTTCGTCCGCGGGGGTCAGTTGCCGAAGCAGCAGCCGTGTGGTCTCGGTTCGTTCGGGGAGCCGCTTCATCACGCGAGCATCGCCCACCCGGTTGCTGTTCCGCCAAGCAATTTCCGTGAGCCTGCCGAAGGCGGTTGTTGGCGATTGGTGGGCCGCCCGAGACTCGAACTCGGCACCTTGGGATTAAAAGTCCCCTGCTCTAACCCGATGAGCTAGCGGCCCGCTCGACAGCGTACCGGGCGAGCCCGACTCCCCGACGATCGGTTGCACGGGTGGTCGGCGACACAGGCAATCGGCTATCCGCCGGTGGTGAGCGGTTCGCACTCCAGAACCGAGCCCAACTCGTCGGGCATCACCACATCCACCCTCCAACCCGACCGACGAAGCGCATCGCGCACCAAGGTTTCGGCCATCGCCTCGGGCAGGTCTCGGCCTTGAGACGTCAGGTGTCGGCGCACCAGCACCTGTGCTCGTCCGGCGTGGTCGCGCTCCAGCGCGCGGATGGCATCGATGAGATCCTCCAGGCGGCCCTCGTCGCTCTCCTCGATCGGCCCGGGGTCGCCGCTGCCGGTGCGGCGGAGTCCCCAGGTGCCGGCCTGAACCTTGCGGATGGTCCAGAATGCGAACGGGGCGACGATGACGAGCGCCAGCAGGAACATGATCACCAACCGGCCGAGTCCCTCGGGGGGATTGTCCGGGTCGAGTTGGGCCAGCAGGTCGCTTCCGGTGCCGATGACCGTTGCCAAGCTCGTCACGGAGTAAACGCTAACCGTGCGCAGCGATCGGGCCGAGTCCGCCTACGATCGGCCAGGTGACCGAACGTCTTGAAGCTCTGGAACAGGACATCGCCGACGTGGACCGCGCGCTCGCCACCCTGGAGGAATTGCACGCCGAGAGCAGGGGGCGGGGCGGCAGAGATGCCGCCGACCACATTCGGGCCGTGGTCAGCGCCGATCGCTTTCCCGCCGAGCCCCGGGTTCCCGCCGAGCCAGGTGCCTGAACTCGGCGACGACCGCCGGTAAACGCTGGCGGCGTGTGCTACTCGATCACCCCGGGGCTGGTGGCGGCGTCGATGAGCTGCACACGGGGTCCGAGCTCCCAGCGGTCTGCGGCATGACCCACCACCCAACGGCCGCCCAGGTTGGGAAGGCGTCCGGCCGGTTCGCCCAGGTGTCGCTCGACCGCCATGATCAGGCCCGAATGGGTCACGACCGCCACTTGTCCGTCCGACGTCTGGACCCACAGCCCGGCCAACGCCGCGAGCGCGCGGGTCACCAACACCTCATCGGCCTCCCACCCCGCCGGACGGCCTCCTTCGGCCAGGTGGCCGGGCCACCCCGCTTCGATCTCGGGCCGTGTCAGGCCCTCCCACGGCCCGGCGGTGCGTTCCATCCAGCGCGGGTCGGTGAGCACCGGACCCACGCCGATGCCGTCGGCCAGCGCCTCCGCCGTTTCGATGGCTCGTTGGAGGGTTGAGGCGACGACCGCATCGAACGCACCGAGTGCCTCAGCGGCACGACGGGCGTCGTTTCGTCCTTCGTCGGTCAGCGGCGGATCGGCCTGGCCCTGCCACCGTCCAGTGGCGTTCCATTCGGATTGTCCGTGTCGTATGAGCAGGACGTTCAGAGGCATTGCCGGGACTGTAGAACAGTCACCCTCGGCGGAGATGGCATCTTCCGCTTCAGGGTGGAGGGCCCGTCTCTTGCCATCAGGTGCGGTCGGTGGCCTCCCAGGCCAAGTACCCTGGCCGACATGGCTGTTTTGCGCCTCTTCGCTCAGGCACGAGAGGCCGCTGGTACTTCGTCGGTTGAGCTGGATGGCGCCTCGGTGGGCGACGTTCTTGCAGCTGCGTCGGCGCTGTTCGGGTCAAACTTCGACCAGGTGGTTGAAAACTCGAAGGTCTGGCTCAACGGGGAGCCGACCGACGTCGCTGTTGGCGTGGGGGCCGACGACGAGGTTGCGGTTCTGCCCCCGATCTCCGGAGGATGCGGGTGAGCGCCGACGCTGACGCCGACCTTCCCACGCATGCTCGGCGCCGCCGGGACGTGGCCATTCCCTGGGGAGACCCCGGCTCCGAGCATGATGGCGAGGCGCCTTCGGAACCCGCGCCTCGGAATGGAACGGCCCCGAGGCCCAACAGGCACGGGGATGAGGGCTCACTTCCCGAGGCGCAGGGACAGTGGTTTGTCGAAGCCCCTTCGGCCGAGGTCGACCCTCGGCTCCAGCCAGAACCGGAGGTCCACCTCGATGGCGACGTGGGCATCGCCGATGCCGGCATTGCGGATTTGGACGAGTTCGAGCATTTTGGTGAGGCCCCCGTCGGGGACTATCTCGATGGGGCGCTCGACGAAGTGCCTGACGAGACCTTGGATTTGGGGTACTCCTCCCTCAATGCCGACACGCAGGCTGACGGCGGACACATCGACGACGGCGGGTATGACGATCCGGTCTACGTCGATGAGGAGCACGTCGATGAGGAGCACGTCGATTCTGGATATCGCGACGAGTCATACGCAGACGTGGCCTACACCGACGTGGCCTACACCGGTGTGGCTCAAGCGGATCTGGCGTACCCCGATGTGGTGCCGGTCGAAGCGACGTATCAATCCGTCGAACCCGAGCCTGCGGTCGAGCCGATGCCGGAGGTGGAAGGTCCTCCGCTGACGCCGCTGGAGGAGCGGCTTGCCCGTCGTGCGGCCAAGCTGTCGTACCGGGGCAGCCGGGTGGAGGCCGTCTACGACGTGAGCGGACCCAAGGTGCGGCTTGGTGTGCTGTGGTTCCTGTTGGCATGGGCCGGCTTTGCGCTGGGCACGCTTGGCGTCGGCGCGGTGTTTGTCACGGCGGCCACCGTCGCGTCACTTCAGGTGGCCGCGCACCTGATGATCGAGGAGGACACCAACAGCCGCGTGACCGCCGCCGTGATCACTGCTGCCGTCGGCACGTCGGCGATCTTTAATGCCCGGGTGGTGGGCGTAGTGATTCTGGTGGCGGTGGCCGTGGCATTCGTGGTTGCCTCACAGACCGTCGACCGAAACATGACCCTGCACGTCGCCGGGTTGACGCTTCGGGCGTCGCTTCCACTGGGCATTGCCATGGCGGCGATCCTGTACCTGCATCGCATCGACGCATGGGTCTTCATGATCCTTTTCGGGATCGTGTCGATCTATGACGCAGGCAACTTCCTGGTGGGGACCGGGTCTCGACGCATCTGGGTGGGCCCGCTGGCGGGACTCATGGGTGCCGCCGCTGTGGTGTTCGGTGCTGCAGGGTTCGAGGCGCCGCCATTGACTGAAAAGACCACCTGGCTGCTGGGCGGTTTGGCAGCCCTCGCATGTCCCTTGGGGCAGATCGTTGGATCGTTCATGCTGCCCCGCCCCGATGCCCGCGCCCCGGCGTTGCGACGCCTCGACACCTATCTGGTGGCCGGCCCGTTGATGCTGGCGCTCTTCCTGGCGATCGGTGGCAACCGCCCACTGATGTAGCAGACCGGCGTCGATGGGTGCCCGAATGCGCACTTGCGCTGCCCGTCGCTGATGGCTGCTCGCGGCGGTGGGTTGGGTGCTCGCGATCGCGCGCATAGCGTGGCCAGGGTGAAGGACGAGATCGATCGCCGCTGGGATGACGTCGGCCAGTTCATCCGCGAGCAGCGCAACCTCGGTGAACTGTCGCTGCGGCGCCTGTCCGAGATGGCGGGCATCTCCAACCCGTACCTGAGCCAGATCGAACGTGGGCTTCGGCGCCCATCGGCAGAGATCCTGCAACAGATTGCCCGAGCACTGCAGATTTCAGCCGAAACGTTGTACGTCCGGGCCGGCATCCTCGATGAACCCACCGGGGTGTTCGACCTGGTGGCCGAGATCCGCCGTGATCCACACCTCAGCGAAGAGCAGAAGAAAACGCTGGTGAGAATCTACGACTCCTTTCGCCGGGAAAATGGAAACCCTCCCCCAGGCGAGGCACCTGTCGGCGGCATGGGCCGGTCATCCGCAAACGACGACTAGTGCAGCGCTGATCAGGTCATGGTGGCCCACCTCGGAGTGAAGGGCATCGCATCATGACGGTTGCCTCGACCAGTGGACGTCGCGTCCGCCGGCTGTGTGTGTTGTCGATGCACACCTCACCGTTGGCCCAGCCCGGCTCGGCCGACGCCGGTGGCATGAACGTGTACGTCAGAGAGCTGGCGACGTCGCTTGCCCAGGCGGGGGTCGTCGTCCGGGTGTACACCCGAAGCGGGCGTGACGCTCCCCCCGGGCCGGTTGCGGTGGAACCCAACCTGGTTGTCGTGTCGGTTCGGGCCGGAGACCCCGACCTGCCCAAGGAGCGTCTTGGGTCGGTGGTCGACGAGTTCGTCGCAGGCGTTGAGGCCGATGTGTTGGCAACGGGTGGTACCGATGCCGTTCATGCCAATTACTGGCTGTCGGCGGTGGCGGGACGAACGTTGGCCCGGCGTTTGGAGGTGCCGTTGGCGGTCAGCTTTCACACCCTGGGGCGGGTGAAGTCGGCCCATGGTGACGCCGAACCGGCGGCTCGCACGTTGGCGGAACAGCGCGTGGTGGACACAGCGGATGTGCTGTGCGCCGCATCGCAAAGTGACGCCGCCGACCTTGAACGGCACTACGCCGCCGACCCGTCCCGAATCGTTCTCGTGCCGCCCGGAGTGCAGCATGCGTTCTTCTCACCGGGCTCACGTGCCGGTGCCCGCTGGGCACTCGGCCTTGGCGAGGATCCTCACCTGCTCTTTGTCGGGCGTATCCAGCCGCTCAAGGGTCTTGATCTGGCGGTGGGGGCATTGGCCGAGTTGGGGCGGAGCGACGTGCGCCTGCTGGCGATCGGGGGCCCCTCCGGGCCACGCGGAGCAGCGGAGCTGACCCGCGTCAACAACCTGATCGCCGCAGCCCGATTGGGCGACCAGGTGAGCCTGATCGATCCGCAGCCCCACCACATCCTGTCCACCTACTACCGGGCCGCCGACGTGGTCGTGGTGCCCAGCCGCACCGAGAGCTTTGGCCTGGTCGCGTTGGAGGCGGCATCGTGTGGCCGGAGCGTGTTGGCCGCCGATGTGGGCGGGCTCCGTGGGCTGGTGATCCACGGCGAGACCGGCCTCCGGGTTCGGGGACGCGACCCTCGTCGTTGGGCGGCGGCCATCGACAAGGTGCTCGGTGACCCCGAACGGGCCGCAAGGTTCGGAACGGCCGGTGCGGCGCTCGGCTCGACCTATCGCTGGTCGGCTACGGCTGCTGCCCTGCTGGGGGCGTTGGAGCAGGCCGCCACCCGAACGCAATGAGCTCACCTGGGTGCGGCCGTCACGGTTTCGCGGTGCTGGTCACGGTGGCACACTGGTTTGATGGTTGACCGTTCTCCACCAACCGAAGCCGTCACGAAGGCTTCGCTCGAAGCGTTGCACGCCTGGCTGGATGAGGCGGCCGGGTACCCCATGGTGGACGCGGTGGTGCGTGACGAAACCACACCGGACGGGCCTGGCGAACGTTGGTTTCTGCGGTTGACCGGTGACGCCAAGTCGGTGTGGTCGTTGTGGGTCAGCGTGCATCAACGGTCGCTCCATCTCGAGGCCTATTTCACGCCCGCTCCAGAGCGAAACGCCGCGCGTTTCTACGAGCATCTGTTGCGGCGGAACCGCTCCACCGACGATGTGGCGTTTTGTATCGGCGAGGAGGATGCGATCTTCCTGCGGTCCCGTCTGGCGCTGGAACGGGTGGTACCCGACGAACTCGACCGGGCCCTGGGTGCCTTCTATACGGCGGTGGAGGACGCCTTCGCCACCGCCGTCCGACTGAGTTTCGCCAAGTAGCGTCCATCCATGACCAACCATCTCGACGGCGCGTCCACCCATCGGTCAGGACGTGACCCGGCAGGCACCGTTTGTCTGCAGTTCATGGGCGGTGGGCGCATGGGCGAGGCACTGTTCGCCGGGTTGATCGCCTCGGGGGCGGAGCAGGCCGAGACGATCGTGGTGGTCGAGCCGCTGGCGGTCCGACGTGACGAACTGCGCACGGCCCATCCTGGGCTGGAGGTGAGTGATGCGCCGGTTTCGGCGCCAACGGTGGTGGCCGTCAAGCCTCAGGACGTCCGGGCGGCGGTGGGGGCGGCGGTCGGTGCGGGGGCCACCCGGGTGTTGTCCGTTGCGGCCGGTGTCACCCTGTCGGCGCTGGAGTCGGCGGCAGGTGGGGGCGTGGCTGTGGTGCGGGCCATGCCCAACACGCCGGCGTTGGTCGGTGCGGGCGTGGCGGCGATCGCCCCGGGCTCTGAAGCCGGTGATGACACGATGGCCTGGGCCGAAGGGATCCTCGGCGCCGTCGGAGACGTGGTGCGGGTGAGTGAGCCGCAATTGGATGCGGTGACCGGGCTCTCGGGCTCCGGTCCTGCGTATGTGTTCCTCGTGGCCGAGGCGTTGATCGATGCGGGCGTGGCCGAGGGTCTTCCCCGGCCGATTGCCGAACGCCTGGCCGTCGGCACCTTGCGGGGTGCCGGGATCATGCTGGCCGAATCGGGGCAGGGCGCCGCCGAGCTGCGGGCGGCGGTGACCTCGCCCGGGGGTACGACCGCCGCAGGGCTGCGTGCGCTGGAGGCATGGGCGGTGCGGGCCGCGCTTGGAGAGGCGGTGGCCGCGGCCACCGCCCGGTCACGCGAGCTGGGTACCGTGCGGCCATGACCTCCGCCCCTCAGCACCCCGATCCTCAGGTGCCACCCGACCCGGATCAAGGCACCTCCAACCAGTCCGATGACACGTTGGTGCCGCCCGTCGTCACCCTGATGACCGATGTCGGCCATGGCGACGAACTGGTGGGGGTGATGCACTCGGTGTTGGCCCAGATGGCACCGCAGGCCCGGGTGATCGACCTCACCCACGACATCGAACCTCGTGATGTGAGCGGCGGAGCGTTGCGCCTGGCCCGAAGCGTGCAGTGGGTGGCGCCGGGCGTGGTGGTGGCGCTGGTGGCGCCCGAGACGGCTGCAGACGGTCGGCTGGTTGCCATTGAGCTCACCGGCGGACAGGCCTATTTTCTTGGGCCCGATAACGGGCTGTTGGCCCCCGCCATGGCCATGGTGGGTGGCGCCGAACGTGCGGTCGTTCTCGATGCCGACGAGTACCACCTGGAGAGTCCGGGTCGGGTGCACCCGGCCCGCGACGTGCTGGTGCCGGTGGCGGCAGCGCTGGTCGGCGGCACCCCGCTGGAGCAGTTGGGCACCCCCGTGGATCCGATGAGCCTTCGCCCCGGACTGTTGCCATTACCGAGGGACGGGGCGGACGGCTCGCTCGGTTGCGAGGTGTTGAGCGTCGACCGCTTTGGCGATGTACAACTGAACGTGCAGGCCGAGGAGCTGGCGGCGTTTGGGGAGCGCTTGTCGCTCAGGGTGGGGGAGAACACCCGGACGGCCGCCCTGGTGGATCGGCGGGTGGATGCGGGGCGGGGATTGGGATGGTGGACCGACTCGATGGGCATGGTGGCGGTGGTGGCCGACCGGGCGTCGGCGGCCGAGGACCTGGGGGTCCTGCCTGGCGACGAGGTGAGTGTGTCCGAGGCCGGGGCGGACGAGGAGGGCGTCACCACGTCGGTAACCTTGGGGGCCGCTCGTGGAGTGGACGACGGCCCGGTGCATGATCCGGTGCAGCATCAACCCGAGGAGCACAACCCATGAGAGCAGGAACCACCGTCGTCGTCGCCATCCTGTTGTTGGTGATTCTGGCCGCGGCCGGGGTCCAATTCTGGCTGGCGGCGGGCAAGGGCTGACGCTCCGAACCGGTGGCGACGCCGGTCGGTCGGCTCGTTCCAGCCCCCCTCGTTGGAGGAGATCCTCTATCGTGTGTCGGGGAGGATACGCGTGAATCTGGCCAGCATCATCGACGGACACGACGACGACCGGGTGGCTGTGATCAGCCGCGGTCGTCCCACCACCTATGGCGAGTTGCGGCGTCAGGTTGCTGGTTTGCGACGGGGATTGACCGATCTGGGCCTCACCACCGGTGATTCCGTCGCCATCATGGCGTCCAACAACCGCTACTTCGTCGTCAGCTACCTGGCGACGCTTGGAGCGGGCCTGGTGGCGGTGCCGCTCAACCCCACCACTCCTGCTTTGGCGGTGAAAGAGGAACTGGAGGCCGTGAAGGCGCGGGCGTTGATCGCCGGTCCGTCCGCTCGGGCCCTGGTGACCGGCAACACCGAGGGCGCGCTCGACAGCATCGAGTTCGTCATCGGGTGCGGATTTGAGCCGGACGGCGGAACCCAATTCGAGACGCTGATCGAATCCGAGTCGGCCGATTGGGTGGAACTTGACGAGGACACGCCGGCGGTCCTGGCCTTCACCTCGGGTACGGCCGGGCTGCCCAAACCTGCAGTGCTCAGCCACGCCAACCTGATGGTCAACGTCCAACAGCAGCTGTCCTCGGCCGAGGACCGCCAGTGCGCCGACGACGTGTCATTGGCGGTGGCGCCGTTGAGCCACATCATGGGGTTCAACCTGGTGTTGGCCACATCGCTCTCGGTCGGCGCGTCGGTGGTGCTGATCGAACGGTTCGATCCGGTGTTGGCGCTGGAATCGATGCAGAAACACGGCGTCACGGTGGTGGTCGGCCCCCCGACCATGTGGGCGGCCTGGTTGAACCTGCCGGATCTACCCTCCGACGTGTTCTCGTCGGTCCGCATCGCGGCCTCGGGCGCCGCCCGGCTGCCGGTGGAGGTGTCGGAGGCCTTCGAGCGGCGATTCGGGTTGCGCCTGTGGGAGGGCTATGGCCTCACCGAGGCATCGCCGATGGTGTGTTCGTCCTATGGCACCGACGCTCCCCACGGCTCGGTGGGCTTTCCCGCCCCCGGACTGGAGGTCCGCCTGGTGGACCGCGAGGGCGACGACGTGTTGATCGGCGATCCGGGCGAGCTGCTGGTTCGCGGCCCCAACATCTTCTCCGGGTATCTCAACGAACCCGAGGCCACAGCCGATGCGCTGGATGGCGACGGTTGGCTGCACACCGGCGACATCGCCGTCGTCGACGAGCACGGCTACGTGTTCCTCGTCGACCGCAGTAAAGACCTGATCATCGTCTCGGGCTTCAACGTGTACCCGGCCGAGGTCGAGACGGCCATCCGCTCGCATCCGCTGGTGGAGGACTGCGTGGTGGTGGGGGTGCCCCATCCGGGCACCGGCGAGTCGGTGGTGGCCTACGTCGTGCCCGCCGACAAGGCGATGTTGGAGGAGGAAGGCGTCATCCGCCACTGCCAGACACGACTGGCCCGATACAAGTGCCCCAAGAAGATTTGGTTCACCGATGAGGTGCCTCAGGACCTTGGAGGCAAGGTGTTACGGCGAATGTTGCCCGCCCGCCCGTCGGCGCAAAAGACCTCGTGGGAGCCCAACTGAGGGCATCTCGCGACACGCGATCTGCGTTCGGGGTGACTTTGTGAATCGCCGCACGAGGCCGGTACGGTCAGGGATATGACCGAGCGAGCGGGCCGTTCCCGCACCGAGGAGGATGCGACCCCCGCCATCGCTGCGGATCCGGTTTCGTCCCTGAATCCGGTCATCCCCGAGGCCACGGTGGCGCGGCTGCCGGTGTATTTCCGTGCCGTCGTCGCCGAGCGGCAGGCGGGCACAATCACGATCTCCTCCGATCGGCTGGCCGAACTGGCGGGCGTCAACGCCGCCAAAGTGCGCAAAGACCTCTCCTTTCTGGGCACCTACGGCATCCGCGGGGTGGGTTACGACGTGGACCGCCTGATGGCCGAGATGGGGCATCAGCTGGGTATGTACCAAAACTGGCCGTGCGTCATCGTCGGTGCCGGCAATCTCGGCGCCGCGCTCGCCAACTATCTGTCCGGTGATGAACGGGGTTTCTCGGTGGTGGCCATCGTCGACGCCGATCCGACCAAGTGGGGTAGCCATATCGGCTCGGTGGAGGTGCACGCCGATGACGACCTGCCCCGGCTGGTCCCCTCATACGACATCGCAATCGGCATCATCACCACCCCCCCGGCGGTGGCCCAGAGCGTGGCCGATCGACTGGTGTCGGCCGGGGTCGGCTCGATTCTCAACTTCGCCCCGGTGGTGCTGACGGTGCCCGACGGCGTCCTGCTGCGAAACGTGGACCTGGCCCTCGAATTGCAGGTGCTCTCGTTTTATCAGGGGCGAACGCGCGAAGACCCCGAGTCCGCGTAACCCGGTCACACAGGGCGGACACGTCGGAGTGACCGACGAGATGTGGCCCGCGCTTGGCGCGCGGCTTCTCAGACGACCAAGCTGTGGGGTAGCCGGTGAGCCCTCGCCGGGGTGTGAGGAGTCCTCCGCGTGTCAGTGTTGCTCATTGGCGTCACACATCGAGACCTGCCCCTGGAGGTCTTCGAACGCTTCGCGGTGACCGCTGAGGACACCCCGAAGCTTCTCGCCACCCTGACCGCACGCGATCACGTGTCCGAGGCGGTGGTGCTGGCCACCTGCAATCGCACCGAGATCTACGTGAAGGCCGAGCGTTTCCACGGAGCGTTCGAAGACCTCAGGGACCTGCTCGTCGAGCTGTCCGATGTGACCCCGGACCGGTTCCTCCCCCACCTCACGGTGTTGTGGGACGATGAGGCGATCGAGCACCTGTTTTCGGTGGCGGCCGGACTGGACTCGGCCGTGCTGGGCGAGGTGGAGGTGCAAGGACAGGTGCGGACGGCGCAGCGCGTCGCCGCCGATGAGGGCACGCTCGGCCCCACCCTCGAGCTGGCCTTTCGACATGCCCTGGGTGCCGGTAAACGGGTGCGCACCGAGACCTCGATCGCCACCCACACCGCGTCGGTGTCTCAGGCGGCGGTGGAGATAGCTCGCGACGCGCTGGGCGGCGACGATTCGCTGCAAGGCTCGATCGTGGTGGTGGTCGGGGCCGGAAAGATGGCCACGTCGATGGCCAGATCACTGAGCCAGGCCGGATCCCGAGTGGTGGTGGCCAACCGCTCCGCCTCCCGGGGTGCCGAACTGGCCGCCGAGGTTGACGGTCGGGCGGTGGCCCTGGACGACCTGTCGGCCGAGCTTGGCGCCGCCCAGGCCGTGCTGTGTGGCACTTCGTCCACGGCGACGGTGCTGGGCGCGGATCAGCTGGCGGGCGCCTCCGACCTGGTGGTGGTCGATATCGCCATGCCGCGCGACGTCGACCCGACGGCCGGTGACCTGGACGGCATCGACCTCTTCGACATGGACGATGTGACCCGCCTGACCGAGGCCGGGCTCGACCTGCGTCGCAACGAGGTGGACTCGGCCCGGCTCATCGTCGAGGACGAGGTGCTGCGCTATCACAATGCCACCACCGCCCGAGCTGCGGGGCCCATCATCGCATCGGTGCGCACCCGCGCCGAGCAGCTGCGGTTGCTGGAACTCGAGCGGCACGCCTCCAAGCTGGAGGCCCTCGACCCCGAAACGCAGGCGCTGGTGGATCAGGTGACGAAGGCCATGCTGGCCAAGTTGCTGCATCAGCCATCGGTGAGGTTGCGCGAACAGGCGGGCACGCTGCGCGGTGACCGCCTGGCCGAGGCACTCCGAGACCTGTTCGATCTTCCTTGAGCGGCTCGCCACACTCGCAGCGCGAGTTGGCTGTTCGGCTGGCCACACGCGCCAGCCCCCTCGCCCGATGGCAGGCCGAGGCCACCGCGGAGGCCCTGCGGGCCGCCAACGACAACCTCGACGCCGAACTGGTGGAGGTGTCCACCGAGGGCGACCGCCGGTTGGACGTGCCGCTGGAGGTCATCGGCGGCAAGGGCGTGTTCGTGAAGGAGGTGCAGGCGGCGCTGTTGGATGGTCGGGCCGACGTGGCCGTGCACTCGGCCAAAGACCTACCGGCGATCGGCCCCGAGGGCCTGGTGCTGGCGGCCTTCCTGCCCCGGGGTGACCCGCGCGATGCAATGGCCGGCGCCCGCATGATCGACCTGCCCACGGGCGCCCGGGTGGGCACAGGGTCGGCGCGACGCAAAACCCAACTGCTCGACCTGCGACCAGATCTGGATGTGGTTGGTTTGCGGGGCAACATTGCCACCCGCCTTGCCCGGGTGGGCGAGTTGGACGCCATCGTGGTGGCGTTCGCCGCGCTTCAGCGTCTTGGGCTCGACGATCGCGCCGACGAGGTCTTGGCACCGGCCATGTTCTGCCCGCAGGTGGGACAAGGCGCCGTGGCGGTGGAATGCCGTGCCGACGACGGCGCCACACTCGCAGCGCTGCGCGCGGTGGACCATGCTCCCACCCGTACCTGTGTGGAGGCCGAGCGGGCGTTTCTGCGAGAGCTTGGTGGCGACTGCACGCTGCCCGCCGGCGCCCATGCAGTGCTCGACGGGCCACGGCTTCGAATCGCGGGCGTCCTGGACGTGGGGGCGGCACGGCCCGCTCGGGCCACCCTGACCGGTGTGGCTTCAGGCGACTCGCCCCCCGCCCTCGGGGTTGAACTCGCTCGAAAGCTGTTGGCCGCGCGCAGCCGATGATTGCCGAGGCGGTCGTGCTGGTGAGCCCGCCGGGCCGAGCCACCAACCCATGACGCAACCGAAGCGGCCGCTGGATGGTCGCACGGTTGTGGTCACACGCGCCGAGGCTCAATCCGGGCCTCTGATCGAGCGGCTCGAATCGCTCGGAGCGTGCTCCCTCGCGGCACCGTGTATCGCCACCGAGCCCCCAGCCGACGGTGGGGCCGCCCTGCGTGCCGTCGTCGGGCGGCTGGGTGACTATGCGTCGGTGGTGCTCACGTCACCCAACGGGGCCCGGGCGCTGGTGGCAGCGTGCAAGTCCGTGGAGGTGGATAGGTCCGATCTTGACGCATGCACGTTTGCGGCGGTGGGGCCGGGTACGGCGGAAGTTCTGTGCGAGGCCGACATCGTGGTCGACCTGGTGCCCGAGGACCACGTCGGCGAGGGATTGCTGGCAGAATTGGGGGACCCACAGTTCGCCGGTGCGAAGGTGTTGATCGTCCGTGCCGAGGTGGCCCGCAACGTGCTTCCTCAAGGGATGATCGAGCGAGGTTGGGAGGTTGACGTGGTGCCTGCGTACCGCACGGTGACCCCGCCGCCAAACCCCGAGCTTGCAGGTCGGGTGGGCCGGGCCGATGCGATCACCTTCACCTCGTCGTCGACGGTGACGGGGTTTCTGTCCCGGTTTGGCGGCAAGGCCGTGCCTCGGCTCGTCGTCTGTATCGGACCCATTGCTGCGGACACCGCACGGCGGGCGGGCTTCACCGTCGATGCTGTGGCCCGGCCTCACTCCCTTGATGGGCTGGTCTCCGCTCTGATCGGCCTGCTGGTGGCACCCGCCGACGTCGGCTGACCCGGTCGGTCCGGCGCGTCGTCCGGCGGACTTGGGGGCAACATTCAAGTGCGGGGTGATTCCGCCGATCGGCGGGGGTGGACTCAACTGGTTTGAATTCAGCCCATCAGCTCGGGAGTTGGCGTTGGCTGCCGTCGCTGCGGCCGAGTTCCTCAGTGGAGCCCCCGTGTGCCAGCCCGTATGTGAATCCCGCAACGGCCGACCGGTAGCGTCCGGACCATGCGCATCATCGAACAACCCGAACTGCCTCGGGTTCAGGCGGGCGAGATACCCCGTCACATCGGCGCCATCATGGACGGTAACGGCCGGTGGGCCCTGATGCGTGAAACCGAACGCACCGAGGGCCATCGCGCCGCCGAGGAGGCGGTGTACTCCAGCGTGCGGGGCGCGCTCAACCTTGGCGTCGAATGGCTGTCGCTGTATGCGTTCTCCACGGAGAACTGGCGTCGTAACGACTCTGAAATCGCGTTCCTCATGGACTTCTCCGAGTGGTTGCTGCACGAGGAACGGGTGGAGGAACTGCGCGAGCTGGGTGTTCGCATTCGGTTCGTCGGACGGCTCGACGACGAGCGCATCCCCGACAGGTCGCGGGCGTACCTCAACGACATCTCCGCCCGGACCGCCCACAACACCCGGCTGCAGTTGGTGATCGCGTTCAACTACGGCGGTCGAGCGGAGATCATCGATGCGGTGCGCTCGCTGCTGGCCGATGGGGTGGAGCCCGAAACGGTCACCGAGGCCGACTTGGAGGCCCGTCTCTATCTGCCCGAGATGCCCGACGTCGACCTGGTGGTTCGAACCTCGGCCGAGCATCGGCTCTCCAACTTCCTGCTCTGGCAGGCGAGCTACGCCGAGTTTGTGTTCACCGAGACGCTGTGGCCGGACTTTCGGGCCTGGCACCTGTACTCGGCGGTGGCCGAGTATCAGTCCCGTCGTCGACGCATGGGCGCGGCGGTTACCGGATGAGCGCAACCTGAGACCCACCACCGGTGTGAGCCCCGGGCCCCGACCGGAAAGGCCATTCGGTTGGGTTCTGTGAGGGCTGCCGGGTTGGTTGTGGGTGCGCTGATGGTGCGCCCGTAGGCTTCCCACCCATGGACCTTCACGAGCTGTCCGAGCTGTTGGCCCTACCGTCGCTGGTCTCCGACCTGGACGCACTCGAGGCGGCCATGGTGGACGTGCTGCGGGAGGCTGACACGCTCGATGCCTTGGTCGAGCCCGGCATCAGGGTGGTGACCGGAGGTGGCAAGCGCCTGCGGCCGACCTTGACGATTGCGGCGGCGGCGGTGGGCGGCGCGCCCGCCAACGATCACGTGACCGCAGCAGGCGTTGCGGTCGAGTTGGTGCAGGTTGGGTCACTCGTCCACGACGACCTGATGGACCACGCAAAAACTCGGCGAGGCGTCGAGACGGTCAACGCTCGCGAGGGGCTCAACTGGGCCATCCTGGTTGGGGACTACCTCTTGGCGGTCGCCGGCATTCAGGCGGCGTCGGTTTCTGCCGACGTGGCCCACAGCCTGGCCCGCACGATCGCCGACCTCGCCGCCGGGCAGGGCCGCGAGGTGACCCGCCAGGGTGATCCGAAGCGCAGCGTGGCCGAGTACGAGGCCTCGATTCTGGGGAAGACCGCCGCCTTGATGCGTTGTTCGGCAAAGGTCGGGGCGCAGGCGGCGGGGATGGGCCCCGCTGAAGTCGACGCGCTGGCGGCGTTCGGCGAGGGCTTCGGCATGGCGTTCCAAATCATTGATGACGTGCTTGACGTCGTGGCCACCAGCGAGAAGCTGGGCAAGCCTGCGGGCAACGACATCGGCGAGGGCGTGTTCACACTGCCGGTGATTTACGCGCTCGAGGGTGCGGAGGGCGATCGGCTGACCGAGCTTCTTGCCAACCGGACCGAGGAGGCGGCGGCAGCTGAGGCCACTGAACTGGTTCGTGGATCCGACGGGGTTCGCCAGGCGCTGGACGCGGCCAGGGACTGGAACGGCAGGGCATCAGACCTTTTGGCCGGATTCGACTCGCCGACCGCCGCGGGCCTGGCCCAACTGCCCGATCGATACCTCACCTGGGCACTCGACCGAGCGGGCTACGAACCCGCCGGCTGAGACGAGCACCGTTCGTCAAGGAGCAGACCGACGCGAGGTTCGCGATCTGCGAGCGACAGGCTCCGGACTTCCCATCCCCCTGCCTGCCTCCGAGGGGCCATGGCCCCACCGGTACCATGACGGCATGGATCTCGACTCGTCCGGCTTCCCCGCCCGCCGACCCCGACGAATGCGCTCGAGCCCGGCGATGCGCCGGCTGGTGGCCGAGACCCGCTTGGGGGTGGACGATCTGGTTGCCCCACTGTTCGTGCGTGAGGGCATCACCAGGCCCCAGCCGATCGACAGCCTTCCGGGGGTCTCGCAGCACAGCCGGGACTCGCTGCGGGCCGAGGTGACGGCATTGGCCGAGTTGGGTGTGCCTGCGCTCATCCTCTTTGGCGTACCCGAACGAAAAGACGACGTCGGCTCAGGAGCATGGGACCCCGACGGGATCGTGCAACTTGCCATCGCCGATGTGAAGGCCGAGGTGGGCGACTCGATGGTGGTCATGGCCGATCTGTGCCTTGACGAGTACACCGATCATGGCCATTGCGGCGTCGTCGACGGAGCGGGCCGGGTGGACAACGATGCCACGCTCGAACTGTATGGCCGGGTGGCCAACGCCCAAGCGGCCGCCGGTGTGGACGTGGTGGCGCCCTCGGGCATGATGGACGGTCAAGTGGCCGCAATCCGGCGTGCACTCGATGGCGATGCCGCCACCGACGTGGCCATCCTGGCGTATTCCGCCAAGTACGCGTCGGCCTTCTACGGGCCCTTCCGCGACGCGGTCGACGTCACCATCGCCGACGGCGGCGATCGTCGCGGCTATCAGCAGGACCCGGCCAATGCCCGCGAAGCCGCTGAGGAACTGCGCATGGACGTCGCCGAGGGCGCCGACATGGTCATGGTGAAGCCCGCCCTCACCTATCTGGATGTGATCACCCGGGCTCGTGACCTGGTGAACGTACCCTTGGCCGCCTACCAGGTGTCGGGCGAATATGCCGCCCTGCATGCAGCCGCTCAACGGGGCTGGCTCGACCTGGAGGCCGCAGCGCTCGAGCAGTTGCTGGCCATCCGTCGAGCGGGCGCAGACTTCATCCTGACCTATTTTGCCCGAACGATGGCCGAACTGTTTGCCCAGGCCTGAACTACCTTTCGCTCTCTTTCCGCCCCGTCAGTTCCAGCCAACAAGGAGCCCCGATGACCTCCAATCACGATCTGTATCAGCGCGGGCTCAGAGTGATGCCCGGCGGGGTCAACTCGCCGGTGCGGGCGTTCCGTTCGGTCGGAGGCACCCCAAACTTCATCGCTGAGGGCCACGGTGCCTACGTCACCGACGTGGAAGGAGCGGTGTTCCTCGACTACGTGCAGAGCTACGGCGCCTCAATCGTGGGCCACGCGCACCCGAAGGTGATCGCCACCATCGAGGCGGCTGCCAAACGTGGCACCACGTTCGGTGCACCCACCGAGGGCGAGGTGCGGTTGGCGGAGACCATGGTGGGCCGAATCGATGGCCTTGAGCAGCTGCGGCTGGTGTCGTCGGGCACCGAGGCCACCATGTCGGCCATCCGTCTGGCCCGAGGCGCAACCGGCCGCAACAAGATCGTGAAGTTCGTCGGCAACTACCACGGCCATTCCGACGCGCTGTTGGCCTCGTCGGGCTCGGGCGTCATCGAGGGGTTCGACCTGGGCGAGACCTCCACGCCGGACTCGGCCGGGGTGACGCCGGGGTCGATCGCCGACACCGTGGTGGCTCCCTACAACGTGGTGCCCACGCTGGACGAGACGGTGGCCGTCGTGGTGGTGGAGCCGGTGGCGGCCAACATGGGCTTGATCGCCCCTCGAGATGGCTTCCTCGAGGGGCTGCGCGACGAGTGCAACCGAGTGGGCGCACTGTTGATGTTCGACGAGGTCATCTGCGGTTTCCGGCTGGCCTTCGGTGGCGCCACCGAGTTCCTGTCGGTCACCCCCGACATCTGGTGCTTCGGCAAGGTGATCGGTGGAGGCCTGCCCGTCGGTGCCTACGGCGCGTCGACCGAGCTGATGAGTCATATCTCGCCCCTCGGCCCGGTGTATCAGGCGGGCACGCTGTCAGGGAACCCGCTGGCCACCGCAGCCGGGCTCGCTGTCTTGGAGTTGCTCACCCCAGATGCATACTCGCAGCTGGAGGACACCGCCGAGGCGCTGGCCGACGGCCTGCATCGAGCATTTTCGGACGCCGGGATCGAGGCGAGGGTGCCAAGGGTGGGCCCGTTGGTTGGGGTGTTCTTTGGCTCCGATCTGCCCGTCGACTTCGAGTCTGCACGCGCCTCGGTGTCGCTGGGCCTGTACCCACAGTTCTTCCATGGCATGTTGGATGCAGGCATCGCTCTGGCTCCCGGGCCATACGAGGTGATGTTCCCGTCCCTTGCCCACCGCCCCGAGGACATCGCCCGCACCGCCGAGGCCGCCGCTCAGGTGGCTGTGCGCATGGCAGAGGGGTCCATTTAGCCCTTCTGCTCAGTGTCTCGTCGGACAGGGTCGGATCGCTGCCGGCCGGCGATACCCTCGCAACGTCCCTGGCGGGACCACGACAATCGGGATGGGCATGCGGGATCAGGCGAGCGCCGGCAGTGAGCGCGTCAAGCAAGCTGCGGTAGGAAATCACCCATTGGCGGCGACGGTTGCGGGCACAGCCGCAGCGTCGTCGCAGCAGGTGTCCGAGGTCGGCGCGGCTTTGGGTCGGCCCCGAGCCTCGGTGGTGATCTGCACCGTTGATCGTCCGAAACTCCTACGTGAGGCGATCGCGTCCATCGTTGCTCAACGGTACGACGGTGTGATCGAAACCCTCGTCGTGTACGACGGCACCGCACCCGATACCTCGCTCAACGTCAACGACGCTCGTCGCCCGGTGACCGTGCTGAGAAACACCCATCGCCGGGGGCTCCCGGCGGGCCGGAACTGTGGGGCGGAGGTGGCGACCGGGGAGTTTCTGGGCTTTTGCGACGACGACGACACCTGGTTGCCAGACAAGACCGAGACCCAGGTGGCGTTGCTGGAGCGTCGCCCCGAGGTCGACGCTGTGGTGTGCGGTCTGCTGGTGGACCACCTCGGCACGATCACCGAACGGCCGCTCCTCACCGAAGCGGTCACGATGGGCGACCTGCTGGACGATCGCATGATGGAGGTGGAATTCGTCACCACCATGGTGCGCCGTGATGCGTTCCTCGACCCCGACCGTCTCGGCGGCGCCGACGAGGAGATCCCCGGCGGCTACGCCGAGGACTACGAGTTTGTGCTGCGCGCCGCGCAGCGCCATCCGCTGCCCACCACCCGGTCCCCGTTGGTGTGCAAGGGGTGGGGGGGAGGGTCGCTGTTTGCGGAACGCTGGCGGACGATCGACACCGCCCTGGGGTACCTGCTGGAGCGGTTCCCGGAGTTCGTTGACCATCCGAGGGGGCATGCCCGCGTGCTGGGCCAGCGAGCATTCGCTGCGGCTTCGGCGGGCAACCGCGTCGAGGCCAGGCGGCTGATCCGCGCCGCGCTCGCCGCCGACCTGCGCCAGCCGCGGGCCTGGTTGGCCATCGGGGTGTGGGCCCGACTGGTGCCGCCGGGGCGGGTGGTCGCCGCGTTGAATCGTCGTGGTCGGGGACTATGAGCAGGCACGGCGGTGGCACACGATCGGCTGAGTCGCTTGACCAGCGTGGACCGGTCACGGAGCGGGGAGCCCGCACGCAGGTGTTCAGCGACGATTCGGTCGCGGTATTGGGTGATCTCCTGGGGCTTCGACCCGTCGCCGTCGCAAGCGACGACGAAACGCATCGGGCGTTTCCCACCGCCGCGAACCCGAGGTTTTACGTACCGACCGAGACCCGCCGAGCGGCCGCAGCCAGTTGTCTGGCCTACAACCGCCTTCGGCCCCCGGCGGTTGCCCGCCGAAGGGCGGTGGTTGGTTGGGGCCTGGGCAGCGGTGTGCTCCAAAGGGTTCAGGGCACTGCGATGACCAGCGGGCCGCCCACCGGACGTTTTGCGGGCGCCGACGAGCAGTTGGTTCCCCTGCTGCATGAACTGGCTCGACGGCTTGGACGTGACGATCTGAGCTTCGCCACCTCGCCCCGCAACGTGGACCCGTTCTGGACGCCAACGCTGCAGCTCTTCGCCTTGGACGGAACGCCGGTGGCTTACGCCAAGGTGGGCTGGACCGAGCTCACGCGTGCCCAGGTCGAGACTGAGGCGGCCGTGCTGCATCAACTGGTACGACGAAAGCGCAGCCAGTTCGCCAGTCCAACGCTGCTGGAACGCTTCGAGTGGGGCGACACGGTGGTCTCGGTCACCGCGCCGATGCCCGCCGACGTGGTGCGCATGTCGGTTGACGACGGGCTTCGACCCGAAGCGCTTCTCGAGGTCGCCGGCCTGGATGGGCCACCGCGGCTCCAGGCGTTCGCGTCGTCGGGTGGAGCCACCTGGGCTGACGCACTGGTCGCGGCACGGCCCGCAGGCCTGGATTCGGCGAGGCGCGACGCTTGGGACCGGTTCGCCGATGCATGGAAACGTGCCGCCGAGCTGATCGCTGACCTCCCGGTGCCACTGGGCCGATGGCACGGCGACTGGGTGCCATGGAATCTGGCGTGGTCGGGCGCCTCGCTGTGGGTGTGGGACTGGGAGTACTCGGGGGCTGACCGGCCGGTTGGCCTCGACGCCTATCACTGGCATTACCAGCAGCTGCACGTCACCGGGTCGGTCGACGTGGCGAGGGCGCTCCAACGGTCGAGGATTCTTGGGGCTCAAAGCCTCGATTCCCTGGGGGTGGGTGCCGATACGGGGCAGGTGGTGGCTTGTGCTCACGTCTTGGAACTGGCTGCGAGGTTGATCGATGCCGCCCGTGCAGGGGCGCCCGGCCACCTCGAGGCGCTCGGTGACCTGCCTGTGTTGTGCGATGAGCTGGTGAACTGCGCCAAGGCCGCAGCTGGGGGAGGGGAGCGGTGAGGTGGCCGCCGTCTCGTGAACTTGAGATGGACATGGCGCTCGGCGCCGGTCCCAATTCGGCATTGCTCCCGCCGCCGGTGATGAGGCACGAACCTGGCCACTCGGGTCCGCAGCCCGCGCCAGGCGTGCAGGCCGTATTCGGCGAGATCCATGTCGAGGTGCAGTCGGATCTGGACCAAGGCGGCGGTCGCGGTCATCTCCCAGATCGGGAGGCGGGCTCCCTCGGCGGGGTGGCACGCGGCGGCGCGCTCAACCTGGTGGCCGCCGTGGTGTACGGCGCTGCCAACTTTGCGCTCCTGTGGGTGCTCAACCATGAACTTGGTACGGAGACCGCCGGTGTGGCGCTGGTGGCCATCGCCGCGTTCAACATCCTGGCTCGTGTCGCCGAGCTGGGGTCGGCAACGGGGTTGATCCGTTGGATCTCCCGCCTGCGCGCCGTGCACGCGGTGGACGTCATCCCCAAGATGATGGCCGTCAGCCTGGTGCCGGTGGTGGGCATCAGCCTGCTGTTCGCCTGGCTGATGGGGGCACAGTCGACGTGGTTGGCCGACCTATTCGCCAACGGTACGGGCGTGCCCCAGCTGGCCCGGGTGTTCTTGGCGTTGGCGCCGCTGCTTCCACTGGCCGTGATCGAGACGGTGTTGGTGAGTTCCACCCGCGGCTACGAGGTGATGTGGCCCCAGGCCGTGATTGAGAAGATTGGACGGGCGTTGTTGCTGCCGGTCGTTGTCCTTCTCACCACCAGGCTGGGTGGCGATGTGGTCGCTGTGGCTCGCGTCTGGGCTTTGACCAACCTGGTGGCTCTGATTCCGGCGGTCGTCGTGTCGCGGCGCCTGCTTCAAGCGGCCCGTTTGACGCCCGACGAACCCCGTATGGCCAGCGTCGCCTCGGGAGCGGACTCGCCCCATGGTGGCCCGAGCTTTGACCGAACGTCGTGGCCGGCCATCGCCAAGGCATTTTGGGCATTCAGCGCTCCGCGTGCCGCCGGGCAGACCTTCGAGGTGTCGATCGCCTGGATTGACACGCTGCTGGTGAGTGCCCTGGTGTCCACCCAGGCGGCCGGTGTCTACGCTTCGGGCACCCGGTACGTGGTGATTGGCGCCTTCATCTCCGAGGCGATCATGCAGGTGGTTGGCCCCAGGGTTTCGAGCCTGATGGCCAGGCATCGTGGCCGTGCCACCTCGCACCTGGTTCGTACCGCTGCGGGTTGGCAGACGGCGCTCACCTGGCCGATCTACCTGGTGACGATCGGGTTCGCCCCGGTGTTGTTGGGGGTGTTCGGCCCGGAGGTGTTGGCAGCCCAGGGAGCCCTGATCGCACTCTCGCTCGGCCTGATGGTGTTCTCCCTGTTCGGTCCGGCGGGATCGGTCATTCTCATGGGGGGCAAGAGTTCCCAGGCCATGGGAAATGCCGGTATCGCCGTCGTCTTCAACCTGGTCGGAAACCTGGTGCTCATCCCCCGGCTTGGCATCACCGGGGCCGGGGTCATCTGGGCGCTCACCCTGGTGCTGCTGGTGGTGTTGCCGGCCTGGCAGGCCCACCAGCGGATGGGTTTGAACATGATCAGCCGCCCCGCAGCGTGGAGCGCCGGTCTTGCCACCGCCTCCGTTGGCGTCGTCACGTTGCTCTGTCGGGTGTCGTTTGGTGCAACCTGGCTCGGCCTCATCGTGGCCGTTGTGGGTGGCACGGTCACCTTCGTCGGGTGTGTGTGGCGGTTCCGAAGTGAGACCGGATTGGACCGGTTGCTCCCCGGTCGGGCGCAGTCTCGACACGGTCGGCTGCCGGCCCGACTTCGTTCCGAGGCGGCCACGCGTCCGCTCACGGCACGCTCAACCAGCGAGCGGGTCGCCCCGGCGCGGCCGTCGACTCTTGCTGCCAACCCCCGACCATCAAGGGAGGCCGTCGTGGACGGTGAAGACACCCCAACCCTGGCCGACTATCTCGGCCTGGCCCGTCGACGGTTTGTCATCATCGCGATGGCCGGCGTGCTTGGAGCGCTGTTTGGTCTGGCCTACCTGGCCAAGGCCGAGCCCGGCTACCAATCCACTGCTCGAATTGTGTTGGAACAGGCACCGACCGCGCCAGGAAGCTCCGGCACCGGCGGGATCAGCCCGGTCGCCACGCTCACCGCCACTCAGAAGAGCATCCTGCGCTCCGACGAGGTGGCACAGCGCGCCGCTGAACTGTTGGGCGACGACGTGTCGGCCGACCAACTCCGGGACCACTCCTCGGTCACGGTACTTCCCGACAGCCTGGCGTTGGACGTCAGCTATCTGGCCGACGATCCGGCGGCGGCACAGGCTGGAGCGCAGGCGCTGGTCGACAGCTACCTGACACTTCGCCAAAAGCAGGAGGAATCCCGACGATCCCGCGTGATCAATGGGCTGGACCAGCAGGTGAAACTGCTTGACGACCTGGTGCTCGCCACCTCGCGCCGACTGGAGGATGTCGACCCCGAGAAGAACCCCACCAAGGCGACCGTGCTCTCCGCACAGCTCAACTCCCAGTTGAGCGAACAGAGCAACCTGAGGGTGGAGAGATCGGGGTGGCAGTCCATGGACAGCACCACGGGCAACGTGGTCAGTCCCGCAACCCTGCCGGTGGACAGCACCAGCCTGGGGGCACCTGTGGTACTCGTCGGGGTTGTCGCCGCAGCCTTGGTTGTCGGGTTCCTCGTGGCGCTCATTCGTGACCGCACCGACCCGAGGGTCCACAGCAGCCAGGACATCCAGGAGCTGGTCGGGGCCACCCCGGTCAACGTGATCACCACCGACGATGATGCCGACGATGACAACAAGGAGTGGTTTGGTGAGTGGTACGGACGCGCCGCCAGCCGCCATGCCCCCGGGGTGGAGGTGGCCGGCAACGGCAACGGTGCCGAGGCCGAGAGCTACCGTCGCCTGGCCCTCCGACTGGGAGGCTGGGAGGGCCCGGGGCCCAGGTTCCTCCTGGTGACGTCAGCGGGTTCTGCCCCCGCTGAGGAGGTCGCAGCGAACCTGGCCGTCACCCTCGGCCGCGAGGGCAGCCGGGTGCTGTTGATCTGGTCGAACCTGCGCCAGGACACGTTGGGTGCCTACTTCTCGGTCCCCCGAGGGCCCGGGCTCGGTGAGGTGTTGGCCAACACGGCCAGGCTGGAGGACGCCGTGCTGGAAATCCCCGGTTGTCAGGGCCTCTATCTGTTGCCGGTGGGGTCACGCGCGGAGGCACGCGATCAACTGTTCCGCTTCTCGGGCCTCAAGGACGCGTTGACCGACCCCAATGGGGTCGCCTTCGATCAGGTTGTTCTGATCGCGCCTTCGCCCACCGATTACGCCGACGCTCTTGCTTTGGCACCGCAGGTGGACGGCGTGCTGGTGACCGTCGAATCGGAGTCGGCCGACCGCAAGGAACTGACTGCCACCGTCGAGAGCCTCCGTTCCATCAACGCGCACCTCTCCGGTGTGGTGGCACTGTGACCGCACGATGCGCAACCTCGGGTTCGATGCCGAGCCGCCACGCCTGCGCGCCGAGGGTCTGACGGTGGCGATTCGTCGCGGCCGAAAGCGTCCGGACGGCACCGAGGCGTTGGTGATGTTGGTGACGTCCTCCGGTGGGCACCTCTCCCACCTGCTGGAGCTGAGTGGGTTCTGGCAACGGCACCGGCGGGTGTGGGTCAGCTTCGACTTGCCTGATGTCGTGTCGCGGTTGCGGGGCGAGGAGGTCGTGTGGGCGCATCACCCGACCGCGCGCAATCTGCCCAACCTGGCTCGCAACCTGGTGATGGCCTGGCGGGAACTGCGGCGCCGGCGGCCCGACCTGATCGTGTCCACCGGTGCGGGTGTGGCGGTGCCCTTCTTCTGGCTGGGTCGGTTGATGGGGATCAAGACCGCCTACCTGGAGGTGTATGACCGCATCGACTCGACGACGATGACCGGCCGCCTCGTGCGTCGGGTCAGCGACGCGGTGTTGGTGCAGTGGCCGGAGCAGGGTTCGCTCTATCCGAACGCTCAGGTGATGGGCACGATCTGGCCCGATGCGCCGATCGTCGCCGTCAACCCACGCGGTCCAAACGGGGCTGAGGACGACGTCGCAATGCGCCGCGCCGGTTCACACCCGGCATTGGTTGTGGTCACGGTGGGCACCGACAGCCACCGGTTCGGTCGGCTGGTGACATGGGCCGGCCGCTGGGCCGACGATCATGCCGACGATGCCCAGGTGGTGATTCAGCGAGGCACCGCCCCGCATCCAGGTGGGGTCGCGTACTGCCCGGAGGCCTTGGACTTTGACGAACTGTTGGATCTGATGTCCCGTGCGGATGCGGTGGTGTGTGCTGCGGGGCCGGGCACCGTGATGGATGCGTTGCGTGCCGGGGTGAAGCCGCTGGTCGTGCCGCGCAACGACGAGATGGGTGAGCACGTCGATGGGCACCAGGTGGCGTTTGCCAAGGTTCTCGTAGAGCGGGGCGTGACGCTTGGTGCCAATACCGAATCCGAACTGCGAGCCCAACTTGACCGTGTGATGGTCCAACCTGGTTGGTGTTCGGTGACACCCCTGAGCTCGGCCCCAACGCCAGGGGGGATTCGCATCTCTGCCGCCTTGGAGGCGCTGGTGTCGCCGGTGCCGCATGACACGGTCGCCCATCGTGGCTGAGCGGCGCCGGTCAGGCGCGGAACCTGTGCCGGTCCGGGTCGAGTGCTTCGAGCATGCCGCCCGTTCGCAACCGCGACCGCCTGGGAACACCACATGGTCATTGGCGCCCCAGCGAAGGCGCAGCACCGATGAGTGCTCGGACCGTTCGTTCAGTGCCCGGAGGTATCTGTCCATCGGGTGGCCCGTGGCCTTATGGTCGCTCGGCATGCCGGTGTTGTGGCTGCTTGGCCTGTACCCGTTCGTGTGGGTGCTGCCGGCAGTTGCGTTCGGGCCGGTGATCCTGGCTCGACCGTCCCGCTTCCGAGTGCCCACCGGCGCTGTCGCTCTGAGCGGGTTCCTCGTCATCGTGGGGCTCTCGGGAGTCCATATCGAAGAGGCCCAGGGGCTGATGCTGTTCGGTTACCGCTGGGTGATCATGGCCTCGCTCTGGGCCTGCCTCGTGTGGTTCGCAAACGTTCCCCGCCAACGCCTGCCGACCCAGGTGGTGCAGTACTGGCTGGGGTTGATCTTCGTCGGCTGTGTCGGGTTCGGTTATCTGGCGTTGGTTGCGGGCACGTTCACCGCACCGAGTGGCCTGCAGCTGATCCTGCCCGAGGGTGTCGCCACCAGCGGGTTCATCGATTCCGTCAGCAGCCTGCGCTTGGCGGAGGTCACCAACTATTTGGGTTACACCCTGGCCCGCCCCTCGGCGCCGATGGCCTTCGCCAACGGCTGGGGTTCCACCATGGGCCTGACCCTCCCGTTCTTTTTCGGGGCATTCGTGCGTTCACCACTGGCACGGCGGCGTCGCTTCGGCCAGGTGATGCTGGCGCTGTCGACCGTGCCGACGGCGTTCTCGTTCAATCGTGGTCTGTGGATGTCCATCGCAGTGCTGTTCGTCTACTGGGCGGCCCGCCGGGCGATGAGCGGCGATTGGACCGGTGCGAAGGTGGCGGTTGGCCTGGCGGTGGTGGTGGCGCTGCTGTTGGCCTTTTCGCCATTGGGTGACCTCGTGTTCACCAAAATTGAGACTGCGACGGATTCAAACGAGTCGCGGGCCACGCTGTACGTGGATGCCTGGGGTGGTGCCCTGGAGTCTCCGCTGATTGGGTGGGGTGCCCCGACCCCACAGGAGGGCACCCCGCCGATCGGCACCCACGGCCTGGTGTGGTGGATCATGTACAACCACGGTTTTGTTGCGCTTGCGCTGTTCGTCTACTGGATGGTGCGCACCACCTGGGCGGCGCTGCGCACCCGCCGCGACGTGGAGGTTTGGTCAGCGGTCGTGTTGGTGATCTTCCTGCTGCAGTTCGGGTTCTACGGGCTGCTGCCGCAGCTCCCAATCGTGGGCGTGGCGGCCGGGCTGGTGCAACGCGATCGCTGGGAGCGGGCCGCCGGCCGCCGTCGTGCCAAGGAGGCACCGGCGGCGGAACCGGCTCCGATCCTTGCCCGTCACCCTCAATCCATCCTGGCGGGAGCCGACTGAGGTCGATATGAGTACCGATCCCACTCAGGAAGTCGAGACACCGTCAGCCTTGCGAGCGGCTCGAGAACGTGTACGTCAGCACCCCATGGGTCCGCACCTGGCCTCAGCGGCCAAGGCCGTTCTCAGTCGATACGGAAGGGCCACCGCCGCTCGGCGCCCCCCGCCCGAATTGTTGATCGTGGGTTCCAAGCGGGGTGGCACCACCTCGCTCTGGCAGTACTTGGCCGAGCATCCGGGCATGCTGACCCAGTTCCCCACCCCCAACTCCAAGGGCACCTACTTTTTTTCCGAGGAGTGGCACCGGGGCGAGCGCTGGTGGTTGTCGCACTTTGCATCTACTCGAACGCGTCGCCGGGCCGAGGGTCGGCTTGGGTACGCGCCGGCGACCGGTGAGTCGTCACCGTATGACCTGTATCACCCGCTCGCCCCCGTCCGAGCTGCGCAGGTGGCGCCCGACGCGCTCGTGGTGGCTGTGCTCCGCAACCCGATCGATCGGGCCTACTCACACTGGAAGGAGCGCAGGCGCCATAGCGAGGCGCTCGGCTTTCCCGCCGCCATCGAGGCGGAGGCCGACCGAACAAAGGGGGAGGCGGCCCGCATCCTGGCCGACCCGACGGTCACCTCGTTTGCACATCGTCACCAGAGCTACGTCG
The DNA here is from genome assembly GCF_000299415.1 of Candidatus Microthrix parvicella Bio17-1. Taxonomy (NCBI): domain Bacteria; kingdom Bacillati; phylum Actinomycetota; class Acidimicrobiia; order Acidimicrobiales; family Microthrixaceae; genus Candidatus Neomicrothrix; species Candidatus Neomicrothrix parvicella. The sequence goes on along the minus strand of NZ_AMPG01000001.1, from coordinate 1,459,271 downwards.
ATCAGGGTCGCTATGCGCCGATGCTCCAGCGTTGGTTTGACGCGTATGGCCGCGAGCAGGTGATGGTGGTGACCGCCGAGGTGTTCTACGACGACCCGCAGGCCTTCATCGACCGGGTCACCGATCGACTGGGCCTGCCCCGCCATCGGGTGTTGGACACCTCGCCCCGCAACGATGCTCCGTCCGACCCGATGGATGACGACCTGCGTTCGAGGCTGCGAGTGGACCTCGCCGGTGACATCGCCGCGGTCGAGGACCTGCTGGGCATCAGCACCGGCTGGAGCTGACCCCGGCGGTCGGGGCCGCATGCTCGGGGGATGATCGACGAGGCTCCTGTCCACCAGGCGGCGTTGTGTCGGCACGGGCTGCTCACTCGAACCCAGTTGCGGAAGTTCGGCATCTCCCCTGCGATGGAGTGTCGCCGAGTGGCAAGGGGCCGGTGTTGGGCCTGGTTGGTGGTGCTGCGTGCCGTGGTCGACCAGCGCTTCGAGCAGCCGGGGACCGCCGGCGACATGGAGTTCCTGTTCCCTGAGATCCTTGAGGGCACGTCGTTTCAGCCGCCGCCCAGCCAGCGGAAGTTCCAGTGGGGACGGGTGGACTTCGTGTGGGATGACGCGAGGATCAACCGCCACGCCACCGGGAAATGGGCTCCGCCTACCCCAGCTTGGCCAGCAGTTCCTGTTTCAGATCCCACAGCGACTCGGTGATGGACACGTGGTACGTGTGCGGATTGACCAACCGTCGAACGCCGGGCCCGAGGGCGGCCACGTCGGCCCGCCGGCGTTCAGAGATCACCCCAAGGTCGTTCAGCGCTTCCATGCCGCCGTCGCTCACCACCTCGCCGTCAGCGATCACCCGCTGAAGCAGTTCGTCAGCGCCGGCCCACTCCTCGGCTCGAATCACCCGGGAGACATCTGCACGCGAATGGTGGTGCAGCGCCATGGCGGCACCGGGAAGGAGCGCTTCGTCGGCGGTGGACAACACGTCGGCGGTAGCCATGCCCTGCTGATCGGTGACGCGCCAGAGACGTTTCGTCCCCGGGTTGAGCACCTTCTCGGGCGTGTCAGATCGTTTGATGGCGGGCTGCCACGCACCATCTCGTTTCAGCGCCACCAGCTTGTAGACGCCATCGAGGCTGGGTGACCCGTCGCTGGTGGCCAAGCGCGAACCAACGCCGAACACCAGGCGGTTGATCACCGCCTGGGCATCGAGCCCGGCATGGGACGCCTCCTCCTGAATCTGATGGGTGATCTGCCAGATCGTGAGCTCGTCCAGTTGGCTGGACAAGACAATGGTCGCCTCGTCGAAGCCCGCCTGGTTCAGCTGCCCGGGCGGCTTGGATGGCGAGGTAGGCGAGGTCGCCGGAATCCAGGCGAATCCCCACCGGTCGGTGACCCCGGCGGCGGAGACCTTCAAAGACGGCGATGGCGTTGGGAACGCCGCTGCCGAGCGTGTCGACGGTGTCGACGAGTAGCAGGCAATCGTCCGGGTAGGTGTCGGCGTAGGCCTGAAACGCCGCCCGCTCGCCCTCGCCCAGCGCCAGGTAGGCCTGGATCATCGAGTGGGCGTGGGTTCCAGACGGGTCCACCCCCCAGGTGTATCCGGCGGCGGTGTTGGACGTGGAGGTGGCACCGCCCACCAATGCCGCCCGGGTGGCCGCGTCGGCGCCCGCCTCGGCGGCGCGACGCATGCCGAACTCCAGCACGGGACGGCCCAGTGCCGATTCGCTGACGCGGGCGGCTTTGGTGGCGATCAGCGTGGGAAAGTTCAGCCGGTTCAACAGCGGGGTCTCCAGCAGTTGGGCGGCGGCCAGCGGGCCCTCCACCACGGTGATCGGCGTGTTGGGGTGAACCACACGACCCTCGGGCACCGCGTGCAGCGTGAGCGCCGAGAAGTCGAGGTCGGCGAACCAGCCCAGGAAGTCGTCGCCGAACAACGCCTGACCCGTGGAGCTGCGGTGCCCCCGCAACGCCTCCAGGTCGGCGTCGGTGGGGTGCGCGTCGGTCATCCACTTGGCGAACGGCGCCATCCCGGCGGCCACGCAGTACCCGGCCTGGTGCCGTCCGTAGTCCGGGTAGCTGCGGAAGAAGTGCTCAAAACGGGCCGGGCGGTCGGCCAGTCCAGCCCGGAAGTACAGCTGCGCCATGGTCAGTTGGTAGAAGTCGGTCGACAGGATGCCTCCGAGGAGCCTGTCGCCGGTGCCGGTGTGCGGAACGCTCATCCCCGCAACCTACGGCCGCGTGTCCCCGTTGCGGTACGACCGGGTACCTTCGGGCAATGGGCCAAATCTTCAACATGACCAACCCGGATGACGACCTCGGTGGCCTGTTCGCCGATCAGGGCGCACCGCCGCTGGAGCCCGAGCCCGAGGATGATCTACGGCCCCGCTACGACGAGCACACCGCATTGGTAATCGTCGACGTGCAGAATGATTTCGCAGACCCGGGTGGCTCGCTGTTCGTTTCGGGTGGGCCCGAGGTGGTGAAGGCGACCAACGTCGAAATCGCCGAGGCGACTGCAGCCGGTGCGTTCGTCGTGTACTCCCAGGATTGGCACCCGCCGGCCACCCCACACTTCGTGACCGGCGGTGGGCAATGGCCGGTGCACTGTGTTCGCGACACCTGGGGGGCGGAGTACCACGCCGACCTGGTGGTTGACGGTCCGACGGTTCGCAAGGGCACCGGCGGCGAGGACGGTTACTCGGCGTTTACGATGGCCGACCCCGAGTCGGGCGAGACCTCATCGACCGGTCTGGCCGATCTGCTGGAGGAGCGACACATCGAGCGGGTGGTCGTCGTTGGACTGGCGCTGGACGTGTGCGTGAAAGCCACCGCGCTCGATGCCCACTCGCTGGGCTTCACCACCACCCTGGTGCGCGCCGCCAGCGCCCCTGTCGTGGAGTCCGACGGCGAGCGGACCGTGGCGACGCTGGCCAGGATCGGCGTCGCGATCGCGTAATCACCGCCGTTCCATCACGCCCCAAGTTCAGGGGTGGTGGGGGTTGCTCGGACCCACCACGGTCAGGCCCGGCCCCTGATGTTCTCGACCGCGATCTCGATGACCACCCGGTCGTCCCGTTCCTTGGGTTGGCGATAACGCTCTGCGTAGCGATTGACCCCTTCGGCCACCCGGTCGGGCTCCGAGGTCACCACAGCGGGGCCCTCCAGCGACAGGAACCGACCGCCGTCCACCTGACACACCGACGCTCGGCCGCCGTCGACCAGGTTGCGGGCCTTGCGTGAGGGGGCGAACGTGATGACGCGAGCCAGTCCCGCAGCGTCGTCCCAGGTGAAGCCGACCGCAACCGAATGGAGCGATCCGTCGGGAAGCAGCGTGGTGAGCGTGGCCAGGTGACGCTCAACGAGAAACCCGAGTACCTCGGCTGGAACGTTCTTGGGGTCGATCATGCCCAGCGGTCTACCAGGCTGCGCCCACCGGCGGGGTCGGGGTGGCTCGCGCCCGCGGTGGCTACTCGTATCCGATTGCCGAGAGGATGGGCCGACGGGCGGCCCGCCCGGCTGGCCACCAGCCGGCCGCCATGCCGGCGATGGCCCCACCCAGACCCAGCACCACCAACTGCACCCACGGCACGTGGATGGTGGCTGCCGCGATGTTGCCCGACAGCACGGTGAACAGACCCGCACCAAACCACACGCCCAGGGTGATACCCACCGACGTGCCGATGGAGGCCATGATCACCGACTCGGCCAACACCAGGCGACGGACCTGGACGCGCGTGGCCCCCACAGATCGCAGCAGTCCCAGCTCGCGGGTGCGCTCGTAAATCGAGAGGTACAGCGTGTTGACGATGCCGAACAACGACAGCAGCACGGTGAACCCCAGCATCACGTACACCAGGTTGAGAGCCAGGTTGAACGTGGCCACCGTGTCGTCGAGCCACTGCGGGACCAGTTGCGCCTTGGCGGCGGGTGCAACCCGTCTCAGCTCGCCGTCGATCCGGTCGGCGACCACGGTCGGGTCGGAGCCCGGCGTGACCGAGATGTAGTAGAGCGCGTCCTGGCGGAAGGCCACGGCGGTCACGTCATCGAGGTTCTCCATGGGCATCAGGAAGCTCGCTGTGCCGATGGGGCCCTCGAACAACAGGGAGATGGGGTACTCAACCGCCCCAACCTGGGGGTAGAACACGCTGATGCTGTCGCCGACCGCCCATGCGTTGGCACGAGCGGTGTCCGCGTCAACGGCGACCGTGCCCGGCGTCAGCGAAGCCGCGGTCCCGCCGATGAGCGGCACCTTGACCAGCGAGAAGAACGGCTTGGGGTCGACGCCCGAGACCGATCCGCCCCCGGTGGGGTTGCCGTCGACTCCGGTGACCGTGGCAGGAATGAATCGCACTCGGGCCAGGGTGTCCACGCCGCTGGTGGCGGCCACGTCACCCATCACGCCCTCGGGGAGCCCGCCGGAGGTGGCGCCGCCCAGGCCGGATGACACCACGATCTGGCCGCGCAACTGATCTGAGAAGCCGGCCTTGACGCTGCCGACCAGCGAGGCGACGAACACCGCCAGTGTGGTGGCGATGGCCACGCCGATGGTCAGCGCCGCCGCCGTGGCGGTGGTACGGCTGGGATTGCGGCGTGCGTTTTCGCCGGCGATGTGTCCCACCGGACCCCCGCCCAACCGAAGGGGCCAGCCGATGATCCGACCGACCGGCCCGACCACCACCGGCCCCACTACGAGGAACGACAGCAGGGTGATCGCAGCGCTGACTGAGAACACCACGGTGCGCAGGTTGACCGCTGTGGCAGCGGTGCCCGCCGCTGGATCGCCCGCAACGAGGGTCAGCCTGGCGTTGGCGTCGATGGCGAACAGCGCCAGCGACCCGGCGGCCAGGCCCCCCAGCGCCATCACCATGCCCAGCAACCGACGGGTAACAGAACCGCGTCCCCGGTCCTCCGCCACCTCGCCGAGTGCAGCCACCGGGGAGATGCGGGTGGCCCGCCAGCCCGGCACCATCGAAGCCGCCACTGTGGTCGCCACGCCCACGATCAGGCTGCCGAATACCACCAAGGGCGTCAGCGTTGGCACCGTGGTGGGCAACGTGATCAGGTTCCCCACCAGTTGTAACAGGCCGATGACCCCCACCACGCCAATGCCCAGTCCGACGATCGATCCGAGCACACCCACGAGCGTCGCCTCGATCATGATCGAGCCGAGCACCTGGGCGCGGCTCGCACCGCAGGCACGCATCAACGCCAACTCCCTCGTGCGCTGGGTGATCAGGATCGAGAAGGTGTTCGCGATGATGATGCCCCCGACGAACAGCCCCACGTAGCCAAAAACCGACACCAATTGGGTCAGCAGTCCCAACGCGCCGCCGGCCTGTTTTTGGGTATCGGCCACGTAACGCTCGCCGGTGACCGCCTCGTATCCGGGTGGCAGTGAATCGTTCACGCGGTCGGCCAACCCCTGCTGGCCGACGCCGGGGGCGGCCCGCAGGGTCACGAACGCGAACTGGCCGTCGGCACCGGTGAACTCCATTGCCTGCTCGGAGGAGAGAAACACCACCCGGGCGCCGATGTTGTCCTCGCCGGTCGGGCCCAGCCCGCCGATGCCCACCACCTGGTAGCTGCGCAGGCCGACGGCACCCTGGAGCGACATGGTGTCCCCAACCCGAATGTGTTCGTCGGCGGCGGTCCGCGGGTCCAACACGATCTCGGTGGGCTTCTTGGGGGGGCGACCCACCACCAACGCGCCCTGGGCCAGTTGGGGGTCGGCAATCCAGTTGGTGACGAGCGTGGGGACCAATCCCGAGTCGATTGGTTCGCCGCCGGGGCCGATCACCCGACCGAACCCCTGCACCACCCCTGCGACCCCGGCCACCCCGTCGACGTCGTCAACGTCATCGACCAGGTCGGCGGGCACCGTTTGGCGCACCTCGGCAAAAGCGGAGGTCTGCACCGACGTGGAGCGCACCACTGCATCGGTGCCCTCGAGGGTCGAGGAGATCAGGCCGGTCGCCGTCTCGGTCAGGGTGTTGCCCAGCAGTTGGATGCCGGACAGAAAGGCGACACCGAGCACGACTGCCAGCGCGGACAGCGCCAGCCTGGTTCGGTGGCCCCGCAGCCCGGTCAGCGCAATGCGGATCATGGGGTGGGGCTGCCGACGTCCGTCCTGCTCAGTTGCCCAAGCCCTTCATACGGTCGAGTACCGATTCGGCGGTGGGCTGTTGCAGGTCACCGACCACGCGGCCGTCGACCAGGAAGATCACCTGGTGGGCATAGCTGGCCGCCACCGGGTCATGGGTGACCATCACAACCGTCTGGCCGTAGTCGTCGACGGCCGAACGCATGAAGCTGAGTACCTCGGCACCAGAGGTGGAGTCGAGGTTGCCGGTGGGCTCGTCGGCAAAGATGATCTGGGGACGGGTGGCCATCGCCCGGGCCACCGCCACCCGCTGTTGCTGGCCGCCTGACAGTTCGCTGGGACGGTGCGACAGCCGGTCGGTCAATCCAACGGTGCCGATGACGGTGTCCAGCCAGCCCTGATCCGGCTTGGTGCCGCCCAGGTCGAGTGGCAGGGTGATGTTCTCCGACGCGGTCAACGTGGGGATCAGGTTGAATGCCTGAAACACGAACCCCACCTGCTCGCGCCGCAGCAGGGTGCGTTCCTTGTCGGACAGTGTCGACAGATCGGTGTCGCCGATGAACACCTGGCCGGCCGTCAGGGTGTCGAGCCCGGCCATGCAGTGCATCAGGGTGGATTTGCCCGAACCGGAGGGCCCCATGATGGCGGTGAAGCGGGCCGACGGAAATGCGACGGTCACGTCGTTGAGTGCCAGCACCTGGGTGTCGCCCGCTCCGTAGGCCTTCGTGGCGCCGACCGAGTGGGCCGCCGGTGCATCAGTCGCCACGCCTGAACCACCGGGCACCGAGGACGAATAGGGGGTTGATCCGGTCGGAGGTACAGGAAATTCACTCATCTCCCCACGCTACCGGCTGAGCGGCTTCGCTCACGTCGGGGGGCAGTGATCCGGCCTGGGCGCACGTAGTCTCTCAAGGGTGAAGTGTCCGTCCTGTGGAGCCGAGGTTCCACCCGGCTCGCGGTTCTGTGGGACCTGCGGGATGCCCCTGGGCGTCCCGACCGAGGAGCGACGCGTGGTCAGCGTGCTGTTCGCCGACCTGGTGGGGTTTACGGGCCTGTCCGAACGGCTCGACCCGGAGCAGGTGAAGCACCTGGTGGACGGTGCCTTCGAGCGGTTGGTGCAGGACGTGGTCAGCTTCGGTGGAAGGGTCGACAAAATCGTCGGCGACGCCATCGTGGCGCTCTTTGGTGCGCCCCTGGCACACGAGGACGATGCGGAGCGGGCAGTGCGGGCGGCCCTGCGTATGCAGGAGAGCCTCGCCGACTTCGCAGCCGAGACCGGGGTGGAGGTGCGCATGAGGGTGGGCGTCAACACCGGCGAGGTGCTGGTGGGGGCATTACGCGCGGGTGGCGACTACACGGCCATGGGCGACGTGGTGAACCTGGCGTCTCGGCTCCAGACCTCGGCCGACCCCGGTTCGGTGCTGGTGGGCGAACCCACCCGTCTGGTCACCGAGGACACGATTGCCTACGAATCCCGGGGGAGGTTGGTGGTTCGTGGCCGGGATCAACCGGTTGAGGCGCACCGTGCGCTGGAACCCATCGCCCGGCCAGGCGAGCGCCCGTGGTCTCCCCGGGTGCCCCTTGTGGGTCGACACTCCGAGATTTCACTGCTGGGCGATGCCCTGACCGGCTCGATCGACCGAAGCCGGGCGCTGGTGATGCTGCTCAGCGGGGACGCCGGGGTGGGCAAGAGCCGCCTGGCCGACGAACTGGCCCATCGGGCCGCCGGGCTGAACGGGGCGCGGGTCTTCACCGGTCGGTTTATCCCGTATGGCGAGGCCAATCAGTTCTCGGCGATCGCCGAGGTGCTGCGGCAGGGATTGTCCCTTTCCGAGGATGCTGACGAGGACGAGACCCGACAAGCGACGGTCGCGTCGGTGAACGACCTGCTCGACCCGGTGGTGGACGGCAACGACCTCGACGGCGTGGTCAACGGCCTGTTGCACCTGCTCGGTCACGACAGCCCGCTGCGCGGCACCGACCCGGGCCGGGCGCGGGTGGAGGCCACCAGGGCCCTGGTCAGCTACATGTCGGCCTCGATCCGTCGTGGCCCCATCGTGGTGCGGTTGACCGACCTGCACTGGGGCGACGATTCGGTACTGGCGCTGATCGACGAGATGGTGGAGCGGCTGGCCGCCCATCCGCTGGTGGTGTTGGCGACCGCCCGCCGGTCGTTGGCCCGCCGCTGGTCTCCCCGCGCCGGGCGTCATGACCTGCTGATGATGAACCTCGACCCGCTCGGGGCTGACGACGCCCAACTGCTGCTGCGTCGGCTGACCCGTGACCGGGAGTTGACCGAAGACGTGGCCGCCGAGTTTTTGGAGCGCAGCGGCGGTAATCCGTTGTTTCTCGAAGAACTCGTCAGGTTTGTTCGCCGTCAGGACGACGGCCGTGAAAGCGCCGCTGACGGCTCAGGCGAGCGGCTCGAGGGCCTGCGGTCCATACCCGAACTGCCCGACACGTTGCGGGGCCTCTTGTCGGCGCGGATGGATGCACTCACCGGGCCCGAAGTGGAGGTGGTGGAGGATGCCGCTGTGTGGGGCCCCACCGGTTCGCTCCTGGTCCTCGAGGAAATGGGCCGGGCCAGAGGTGTTGATGCCGGCCTGGTGTCCACCACGGTTCGGCGTCTCGCCGAAAAAGAGGTGTTGGTGCTCGACGGGGTCGACTGGTGCTTTCGCAATGATGTGCTGCGAGAAGTGGCCTACGGTCGACTGACCAAGACAGAACGACTGCGTCGGCACAGTGATGTGGCCACGTACCTCGGCGGTCTGGCCGAAGGGCGGGATGCCGACGACGGCCTGGTGGAGGCGGTGGCACGGCACTTCACCGAGGCGGCGCTGTTGCAGCGGGGACTCCTCGAATCCGATCAGGTCGGTCCGCAGCTTGACGACGCCGCGTTGGCGTGGACCGAGGACGCTGCCGCCAGGGCCGAAGCCGCCGCCAACTGGCTGCTCGCCGATCGGCTTTTCGGGCGGGCGCTCGAGGTGTTGGACGACTCCGACGATGAGCGACGGCTGGCCTACCTGCTGGGTCGGGCCGGTGCCCGGCTGCAGCGCTGGGCCATCAACGAGGCCGGTGCCGACCTCGACGAGGCCGACTCGTTGACCGGCGGCCGCCCGGTCGCTCAGGCCAGGGTTGACCTGCTTCGATCCGATTTGGAGCGCCGTCGGGGTCGCTTCGAACGGGCCGGCCGGCTGGCCGGGGAGGCGTTGGAGGCGCTGGTCGGTGTCGGCGCCACCGCCGAACTGGCGGAGGCCTACCGCATGCAGGCGATGATCCGTCTGTTCAGCGGGGCGGTGGCAGATGCAGAACAACCGGCGACTCAGGCGCTTGATCTTTACCACCGGCTTGGGAATCCCCAGGGCGAGGCCTGGGCCACCCAACACCTGGCCTGGATAGCCTTCATGTTGGGGCGTATCGAGGAGGGCGAGCGCCGCATCGAGGCCTCCGTCCGGATGTTCGAGGCGGTCGGGGATCGCACCGGCATGATGTGGTCATTGGGGCTGGAGGCCAACCTGCTGTTCCATAACGGGTTCGCCGAGGCGGCTGCCGAGGTGGCCGAGGTGGTGTTGGAGGAGGCCCGGCTCAGCGACAACGCCTGGGCCGAGGGGATGATGGTGTCGGTCCTCGCTCAGGTCGATCTGTGGCGGGGCGCCACCGACGTGGCGTTGACGGGTGCCGAGCGGGCGGTGGAACTGCTTGGGCCGTTGGGTGATCCGTTCGGCCTCACGCAGGCCCGCATGCTGCTGGGTCGTGCGTTGGTGATGGCAGGTCGGGTGCAGGCGGGCCTTGCCGAACTCGATCGCGCCACGAGAGAGAACGGGGACAAGCTGACCAACCAGTTCGTCACCAAAGCAGTGGTCGACTCGTTGATCGGAGACCTCTCGGCGGGTGCCGCCAGACAACTCCTGGGTGATCCTCCCGCCGTTCGCAATATTGGCTCGTTGGAGGTGGTGACAGCGGCGGCACTGGCATTGATTTGTGATGGGGCCGACGAGGAGGCGCGTTCGGAACTGTTGGTGTTTTCGGTGGCCGAGTCAGGGACCGATGCGGGGGCGGCGTTGGGTGGCGACCGTGGTCTGGCACCTTGGCGCCGCGACCTGGACCTGTTGCGCAGTGGGCAACACCGTCGTCGCATGGCCCGGGGTGAGGCCGCCTGGGATGGTGGTGGCGACCGGGGTCTGATGTTGGAGGTGGATCCCACCGAGCGACTCGACGGCGGTGAGGGTGCCGATACGTGGGATGACGTCAGGCGGGTCTCTGCACAGATGGAACGCCCACCCAGTTGGTCGCTCCACCTCAGCAATCTTTCGCCGACGACCGGTGCCGACCCGGCCACGGCCGACGCGGCTGTCGAGCCTGGCACCCCCTTCCCCCCGGACGAGCCACTGCTGGCGGTGGCGGGTCCGGCGTACCCCGACGATGTCGGCCCCGATGACAGCGCTGACCCCGGGGCTCGCTCCGGCGAGGACGCGGGTGTCTGCGAGGGGGCCGGCGGTGGAGCGGGTGATGTCGAGGCGGCGTCCGATCCGACCGATGGCCCGGGCGAATCGTCAGAGACCGGTGGGGTGTTGCCGGAGCTTGCTGCTGCCGCCTCGCGTTACCCGGCGCTCGGGGCCGTTGCCGCGCTGGCAGAGGCGGTCGGCGATCAGCCCGAGCGGTCCGAGGTGTTGGAACGCCTGGTCTTGGCATCCCAACGTGCCACCTACCATGACCGGGCGTTGGCGCTGTTGTCGGTCGCTGTGGCCGCAGCCCGCACCGATCGGCCAACCGACGCGATCGTGGCGATCGAGGGCGCTCGTGCTCAGGTTGGGGCCACCGGCGACCGATTGGCCGGTGCGATTGTGGCCCTGGGCTCGGCCCAAATCGCCACCTCGGTGGGTGACGATCGGGCCGAGGACTGGGTGCGCTCGGCCGAGGTTGCCTGGGAGGATCTGGCGGTCAAACCCAAGGGGTGGCGTCGGCTCTGGCGTCGGGTGTTGCCTTAACCGTTGAGGTCGACCAGGCGCAGGTAGGGCTTCTGCTCCTCCCAGCCCTGGGGGAACAGTTCCTTGGCGTCTTCATTGGAGAGCGCCGGAACGATGATTGCCCGATCCCCGTCGGTCCAATCGGCCGGGGTTGCCACCTTGCGCTCCGAGGTCAACTGCAGCGAATCGATGACCCGCAACAGTTCCTGAAAGTTGCGCCCCGTTGACGCCGGGTAGGTGAGTGTCAGCTTCACCGTGTTGTCCGGACCGATGACGAACACCGACCGGACGGTCAAGGTGTTGCTGGCATTGGGGTGGATCATGTCGTAGAGGTCGGCGACGACGCGATCGGGATCGGCGATCATGGGGAAGTTCAAGGCGGCGCCCTGGGTCTCCTCGATGTCCTTTGCCCATTCGTGATGGTCCTCGATGGGGTCGACGGAGAGCCCGATCACCTTGGTGTTGCGCTTCTCGAACTCGTCCTTCAGCTTGGCGACGGTGCCCAACTCGGTGGTGCAGACGGGGGTGAAGTCCTTCGGGTGACTGAACAGAACCGCCCAGCTGTCACCTTTCCATTCGTGAAACCTGAGTTCTCCGTCGGTGGTGTCGGCGGTGAAATCGGGTGCTTCGTCTCCGAGGCGTACGGCCATGGTCTGACTCCTTGTGGTTCGTTGCTGGGGGTGTGTTCTGATCCCATCCCTCGTCGGGAGGTCTGGGTCGATGATGGCGGTCACGCCGGTACGGCGTGACCGCCTCAATACCCGACTAAAGTAGTCGGGTATCTCGGAGGTTCCTAATCCCGACAAGGTTTGTCGGGAATTGGGTCGATCAGCGACTGAGGCGAGGCTCCCGGTGGAGACGTGTCGCAATTCGGTGACAAACGTCATGCTTACTTTTGCTAGCACTGAGTTGACTCCAGTTGCATCGCTAGCTACAGTTAGCAGTGTTCCAACGAAGAGCAAGCGGCTCGGCACTCCAGATCGGGCCCCGCCAGGAGGCACCAATATGAGCACCACCATCCTTGATCGAGTAGTTGAAGTTCAGGACCAGGTTGTCGACGGTCTCGGCAAGGCCAAGAGCCCGGCCGTGAACGCCACCGAGACCGCCACCAAGTTCGTCCAGGAGCGGGTCGAGGTCGCATTGCGCCCCGTGCCCATGGCCGAGAAGCTGCCGACCCCCGAAGAGGTGCTGAACGCCCACTTCGACTTCGCCGGCAAGCTGCTCGACACGTCGAAGGACGTCGCCCTCGCCGTGGCCAAGGCCGCCGCTCCGGTCACCAACAAGTGGCTGGACCGCAAGCCCAAGCCAGTGCGTGCCGCCAAGAAGTCGGCCGCCTGATCGGCCGGGCGGCAACACGCCGCCCATCGGGTCTCCGCCGCTGTCCCCCCGACGGCGATGACCCGAAGTTCTGGAGATCGGGGACCCACCCTCCCCCCCCTCGGGTCCCCGAATCTCCATCTTCCGTTCGCACTCCGTTCTCCCCCCTTACGTGACGTGCGAACGCTGACCGGCCCCCCTCAGTGGGGGCCGGTCGTCTTTTTCCTCAGGTACTCCACAGCTCCACAGCTCCACAGCTCCACAGCTCCACAGCTCCACAGCTCCACAGCTCCACCGCTCCACCGCCCCGGGTCCGGTCAGCGCAACTCCTCGGCGACGCGCTCCCCGATGGCCAGGCTTGCGGTTGCGGCCGGTGACGGCGCGTTCAGCACGTGGGTGATCCGGCCGGTCCGCGCAAGCACGAAGTCGTCCACCAGGCTGCCGTCGCGTCGCAGCGCCTGGGCACGGACCCCTGCCGGTGAGGGCGTCAGGTCGTCGGCCGTGATCTCTGGAACCAGCTCCGATACCGAGTCGGCGAAACGCCGCCTCGACCATGACCGAATGACCTCGTCGATGCCGACCCGCCAATATCGACCTGCCAGACGCCACAGCGCAGGGTTGATTGCCAGGCCCGCCACCTCGGCCGGATCGACACGGCCCCACGTGTAACCGTCCCGGGCCAGGGCCAGCACGGCGTTGGGTCCCGCGTGAACCTCGCCGTCGACACCTCGGCTGAGGTGTACCCCCAGAAACGGCAGGTCCGGGTCGGGGACGGGGTAGATCAGTTCCCGCACCAGGTCGCCCGCACGTTCTCCCAGCCGGTGGTACTCGCCTCGAAACGCCACGATGCGCAACCAGTTACGGCCGGGCCGGGTATCCGGGGGATTCGGTGGTTGCGGCCCGCCTGGTCGATCTGGCCCGGGCATGGGCGCCACGGCGCCGGTTGCCAGCTTGTCGGCCCACAGCCCGGCGCAGGCCACCACCTGTCCGGCGCGCACGGTGCCGTGGTCGGTGTGGATGCTGACGCCTGAGCGCTCGTCGACCAGTTCGATCACCTTCCAACCCAGGCGTAGGTCATCGGGTCCCAGCTCGGCGAGGCGACGCACGACAGCCCGGTAGTCGATCACTCCGGTCTCCGGCACGAACAGCCCGGCTATCCCAACGGCGTGGGGCTCGTGGTCGGCGATCCCGTTCGGGCCCAGTCGATCGGCCTGGACACCGTTGGCCGCGCCGCGCCGGGCCAACTCGTCCAGCCTGGCCCGCTGGTCGAGGCGGGTGGCCACCACCACCTTCCCCCCAATGCGGTGCGGAATCCGGTGCTCGACGGCGAATTCCACCAGCGCCGCCCGACCCCGCACCGCCAGCTCGGCCTTCGACGAGCCGGGCCGGTAGTACAGCCCGCTGTGCAGCACGCCCGAGTTGCGGCCGCTCTGGTGATGGGCCGGTTCGTGCTCCTGCTCCAGCACCACGATGCGGCGGTTCGGGTGCCTCTGGCGCGCGGCCCAGGCCACCGCCAGGCCCACGATGCCGCCCCCCACCACAACCACGTCGGCATCGATCGGTTCGGTGCTGTTGACCACCGTGCCAGTCTGCCTGCGCCGGCCGCGCGCCGCACTTGATGGGACACTGGTGGCCATGGCCAACGGTCGGTTCGCTCCCAGCCCTTCGGGCCCGCTGCACCTGGGCAACCTTCGAACCGCCATGCTGGCCTGGCTGTTCGCCCGCAGCTCCAATGGCCGATTCGCCATGCGCATGGAAGACCTGACCACCGGCGCGGCGCCGGTCGCCGAGGCGGAGCAACTCGGTGACCTCGCGGAGATCGGTCTCACTTGGGATGGGCCGATCACGCGTCAGTCCGAGCACGCCGACCGCTACCGGTCGGCCCTGACGCAATTGGAGGACGAGGGCCGCACCTACCCGTGTTTCTGTTCGCGCCGTGAGATCCGTGAGGCCGCGGCAGCGCCTCACGGCGAAGTTGGTCTGGGTGCCTACCCGGGGAGCTGCCGAACTTTGGGGTCGGTCGAGCGGGAGCGTCGCGCCGAAAGCCGCCCGCCGGCCCTCCGGCTCGATGCCGGCGCCGCCGAGGTCCAGGTGACCGATGCGCTGAAGGGCCCACTCACCAGTACGGTCGATGATTTCGTGCTGCGCCGAGGCGACGGTGTGGCCGCCTACAACCTGGCCGTCGTGGTGGACGACGCGGCCGAGGGGGTCGAGCAGGTGGTGCGCGGCGATGACCTGTGGACCTCCACCCCGCGACAGGTACTGCTGGGTCGGCTGCTCGGCCTGCCCATTCCCAACTTTGCTCACGTACCGCTGGTGCTCGGTCCTGGCGGCGAGCGTCTGGCCAAGCGCGATGGTGCCGTCACGCTGGCCGATCGGAAGGCGTTGGGGGAGACGCCGGCCGAGGTTCGAGCGGCCCTGGCTCGAAGCTTGGGGCTGGCCAAGCCGGGGGAGGAACCGGCAATGGCTCAGCTGATCGCCCGGTTCGACCCGGCACGCCTTCCGGTCGAAACCTGGGCGTTTCACGCCGGCAGGTGATCTCTGTCAGGTGGGCCGTGTCCCTGCGACCACCTGGCTGGTCAGATTGGGATCGCAGCCGATGTCGGTGTCGGTGAACAGCAAGGGTCGGAGATCTCCGGCGGCGAATGCCCTGGCGCCGTCGGCGTGGTGGGCCGATTTCGGATCGCCGCTTTGCCCCGACGCCAGCACGCCCCACCCAATCGGACCGTTCGTGGTCAGCTCCACTGCGAAAAGGAATGTCGCACCGTAGGTCACCTGGTAGCCGCCTTGAGCGAGTCCGGAGGTGGCCGCCCGTTCGGCGATCGGGTCCTTCACGGTGGGTAACGGCTGGCGGGTGGCCAGGCTGAGCGCCCCGGACGGGCCCAGCACGTTCAGCACCCCTTCCCCTTCGCTTCCGCCCGGCACCGGCACCCGTTTGCCGTTGCGGTCGGCCCACTGGCATTCACTCAGCGCAGTGTTGAGGACAACGCCCGCACACCCCAGCGCAACGACGGCGGCGTCGACGGCCCGCAACAACGCGCCGTGGTCGGTGGCCAGGCCGGACGGTGTCTCCAGCGGCGCGGCGGGGTCGAAGGGCACCTTGAACAGCGTCCCGGCGTTGCGGAGGTCGGCGGCACCGATGGTGGCCATGATCTCGCGCCACAGGGCGGTGCCGGGGTCGTTCAGCCCGGCGGTGTCGCCCCACGCCGTCAACACGTCGGCGACTTCGGCGCGACCCTCGGCTCGACAGACGGTGACCACCTCGTCCTTCAGCAACTCGGCGCTGAGCGAGGCTCCGTCGAGCACGGCCGCGATCAGGTCGGTGACGTCCACGCCGCCTCGTTGGGTCAGCGCCTGGGCCAGACGCAGGTTCTGGCGGGTGCGCAGGCTGAGGGGCGTGCGTTCCAACCCGCACAGCACCGAGTATCCCTCCAAAGGGTCATCGGGGTGGCTCAGCCAATGGCTGTCGTTGGCGTTGACGAGGATGTCGCGGCGCAGCAGCTGGGGGTGCCGATCGAAGGGCTCCAACCCGGGCCGGGCGGCTTCGGGATGGTCGAGCCAGTCGTCGTCCGGGTCGCTGCCATCGGTCAACGCCACCCGGTTCTCGTACAGCAGGGCGGCCACCAGGTCCTCGGACAGGCGGCCGGTGAATCGGGCCTGAGCTGCGCTGCTCAGGTGTGGGGTGGCCGACGCGTCGGCGTACCAGGCTGCCCCGGATGTGTCTGCTGCCAGGGTGTTGGCCCAAGGCATGGCGTCCAGCCGGGTGTAGGTGGCGCGCAACTCGGCCACGTCGGCACAACGGTTGGCCGCCACGAACTGCTCGAGGACGGCGGTGTTGGTGTCGTTGGCGTCGCGGTAGGCGAAGCCGACCTCGTTGCCCCACCCCAGCAGCGGCAGGTTGACCATCGGGCCGTGGTGAGTGCGCCACAGTGTTCGTTCCACCGGCTCGATCGAGCCGTCGGGGGCAAGCACGTCGACGCTGTACCAGGCCGACGTCATGTCGCGGACCTCGTCGCCGAAGCGATAGCGGGTGGGCTCGCCGGGATGCAGCTCCAGCCTGCTGAGGGTGAATCGGCTGCCGCCCGAGAAGGTGTGGGTCCAGGCGAGGGTGCGGTTGAAGCCGATCTGCACGCCGGGTAGGCCCAGCAACGACACGCCGTACACGTCGAGTTCGCCGGGCAGGGTGAGGTGGCACTCCCAGAACCGGGCCTCGCCATACCAGGGGAAGTGCGGGTTGCCCAGCACCATGCCGTGGCCGGAGGCGGTGACATCGCCGCCGACGGCCCAGCCGTTGGAGGCGCCGGGTGCCGTCTGTCCCAGGGCCGAGTCGGGCGACGCCGGGACAGGGCCCTCGGGGCCGGGTGCCTCCGCCCGCCCGATGAGGCTCACCAGGTTGCGGCCGCTGGCCATCATGGCCACGTCGGCGAAGTAGGCGTAAAACACCTCTTCGCCCACCGGCTCGATCCACCGGGCGGGGGAGCCGTCGCAGTTGCAGGCCCACGCGGCCGCGCCACCGCTGTGTTGGGCCTCGGCCGCCACCTGGTTGTATCCGGCCACGTAGCCCGTGATGATCTCCCGCACATGGGATGGTTGTGCCTCGCGCATCGCCCGGCCTCGCCCCAGCACGTCGAGTGCCAGGTAGCCCAGATCGCTGGCTACGTTGGCGTCGGCGGCGCCGGGCCCGTGGTGGGCGGCCAGCGAGCTGCGCACTTTCACCAGCTGGTCGGCGATGATCGCCAGGTTGTCCTGAGCGCATGCCAGGCCTTGACCAAAGCCAACGTCGCCCCAGGTCTTGCCCTCGATGTGAGCGACACCTCCGGTGGTGCGGCGCAGGGTGGCCTCGTAGGTGTCGTCGCCGGTCTGTTGCATGGTGTCCCTCACAGCCTGATCGTACCCCTTGACTCCGAAATCTAATGACGTTAGGTTTCCTACGTGGCTACGGAAACTGATCGTCGAACCCGTAAACGCATCGCCCGGCGTCGCGAACTGCTCGACATTGCGGCCGACCTCTGGGACGAAGGCGGCCCCGAAGCGCTGACCCTGGCCGCCATCGGCGAACGGGCCGACCTCACCGCGCCGTCGCTGTACACCTACTTCCCCTCAAAGTCGGCCATCGTTGCGGCGTTGCAGCGGGAGGCGTTGGAGGTGCTGGCCCAGGTGGCCCGGGAGGCGGTGGGCTCGTGGCAGGCGCCCGCTGATGCAGAGCCGCAGGCGGTGGCGCTGGCTCGCCTGGTGGCCTTCTCCGATCTCACCATGAGCGGCCCCGCGAAGTACCCGAGGGAGTTCGGGCTCCAACAACGGCTGATGGCAAACCCCGGCCTCCAAGACCTCGATGATGCCGCCGGGGTGTTGCCGGCCGCTCTTGGGGCGCTGACCGTCCCCGTCCAACTGATCGATCAGGCGGTCAGGGCAGGGGCGCTCGGAGACGCCGGCGCCGGCGCCTCGGCCGACAGCGGCGATTCGTCGATGGTTCGGGCCGTCCGCTGGCTGGCTGCGCTCAACGGCGTACTGGCAACCGATTCGCTGCCCGTTGGGGTGCCCGCCGATGGCCACACCATGGGGCGGCTGCTCAGCGGCGACCTGCTGCGGGGCTGGGGTGCCAACCCCGAACGACTCACCGAAGCGGTCGCTCTGGCCGATGATTGGAAGATCCGATGACCCAATTGCTGTGGATGCTCGTCGCCTTTGTTGGGGGGTGGGTTGCCTGGACGCTCGCCGAATACCTGCTGCACCGCTTTGCCATGCACGCCTTGGGGGGCAAGGGCATCATGAGCCGTGAGCACCTTGAGCATCACGTGACGTCGTCGTGGACGTTCGATCCCGTCATCCTGCTCGCATGGCTGGGCATCTTCGTGGTCGGGTGCGCCGCCTGGATACCGCTCGCTCGACTGGCCGGAGCCTCATGGCCGGTCGCCGCGTCGATCGCAGCGGGTTGGGCCATCGGCTACTTCTTCTACGAGTTCTTCCATGCCCGGGCCCACCTGGTTCCGCCCACCGGCACCTACAGCACCTGGCTGCGCCGCCACCACTTCCACCACCACTTCGGCCATCCGATGGCCAACCACGGGGTGAGCGTCATGTGGTGGGATCGGGTGTTCGGCACGCTGGAGCGGCCCGACACCGTCCGGGTGCCACGCCGCCTGGCCCTGCCGTGGCTGGTCGATGAATCCGGTGAACTGCTCTCCGAGTTCGCCGACGATTACCGCCTGGTCGGCTCGGCCGAAGCCGGCGACCGCGAGGCGATGCTGGACCGGGCAAGGGCCTTCGCCTCGGCGGCACCCGTCGACTGAGCGCCAGACGCGCGATCACCCGCCACCGGATGCAGCATGAGCCGACCGGGGGTAGGCTACTGATGTGGCGCCTACACGGACGACAACTTTACGTCTCCCGGTGGTGCTCCGGGATGAAATCGCCAGGCTCGCCGCGCAACGCGACTCGACCTTGCTCGAGGTGGTGACCGATGCGGTGCGGCGCATGCAACGAGATCAGTGGTGGAGCGGTGTGCACGAGGCGCTTGACGCAATGAACCCCGAAGAGCTTGCCGAATACCGAGCCGAGACCGATCAGCTCGATGGGACTGCGTCAGACGGTCTGCGTGGGGACTGAGCCCACCTGTCGCCGAGGTGACGTGTGGCTGACCGACCTTGGAATCGACCCGGCCGATCCGGAGCAGGCGTTCGTACGCCCGGCTCTCATCGTCAGCGATAATTCGTTGCATCACCCCAAACTCAACATGGTCGTCATAGTGCCAGGAACATCGAAGGTCCGAGGCCTGCCGATGCATGTTCTTGCCCATCCGAATGCGGGGACCGGATTGGACGTCCCGACGTCGTTCCAGATCGAGCAGGTGCGGTCGGTCTCGACCAGGCGGCTCATCCGGCGCCTTGGTCGATTGCGAACCGAGCAACAGCACGCGATCGACGATGTTCTCAAACACGTCTTGTCGCTTCACTAACACCTTCCGGTTCTTCGCTCAGACGTCGAGCGCCGCCGGGTCGACCAGCTCGGAGTTCTCCAGGAGGAACGCCTTGCGCCGGGCGACGTCGGAGCCCATCAGCACCTCGAAGCGGTCGGCGGCGCGGGTGGCCTCCATGGCGTCCTCCATGGTGAGGCGCCGCAGGATGCGGTTGTTGGGGTCGAGGCAGGTCTCCACCAACTCGTGGACATCCATCTCGCCCAGGCCTTTGAACCGAACCCAGTTGAGCTTCTCGGTGTTGCGTCCGGCGGCGGCCAGCTCGGCGGTGAGCGCGTCGCGTTCGGCGTCGGAGAAGGTGTAACGCACCTCGTCGCCCACCTTCACCGAGTACAGCGGCGGCTGAGCGGCGAACACCCGGCCCTCGGTGAGCAGCGGGCGCATGTAGTGGTAGATCAGGGTGAGTAGCAGGCAGCGGATGTGGCTGCCGTCGACGTCGGCGTCGCACAGGATGATGATGCGCCCGTAGCGGGCATCATCAAGGTTGAAGTCACGACCGAACCCCGCACCGATGGCCGTGAACAGCGCCTGGGCCTCGGCGTTCTCCACCACCTGTTTCATGTTTGCCTTGCCCGCGTTCACCACCTTGCCCCGCAGCGGCAGCACGGCCATGTTCTCTGAGTTGCGGCCGGCCTTGGCGGGCCCGGCGGCCGAGTCGCCCTCCACGATCAACAGCTCGGCGTCGATGCCGTGGGTGCGACAGTCGGCCAGCTTGTCGGGCATTCCATTGGCGCCCAGCTTGGCGGCCTTGCGGCGCGCGTCCAGCGTCTGCCGGGCGGCCACCCGGTTGATGACCGCCTGGGCCAGTTTCTCGCGCACCGCCGAGACATGGCTCTTGGTGCCTCCGCCGTCGAACCAGGCCACCATGCCGTCCTTGGTGATTTCATAGGCGATCGACTGCACGCCTGGCGTGCCCAACTCGCCCTTGGTCTGGCCCCGAAACTGCGGCTCGGGAAGCGTCACCTTGAGGGCGGCCACCAGGCCCTCCTGCACGTCGCCCTTCTCGGCGCGACCCTTGCCCTTCTTCTCCAACGCAGCCAGTTTGCGCAGGCCGGGCAGCAGGGTGTCGTTGACCGCCTTGGTGAGCGCACGCTCAAATCCGGCGACGTGCGTGCCACCCTCGGCGGTGGGAATCGTGTTGACGAAGCTGACGATGCGGCTGTCGTAGCCCTTCACCCACCGCAGGGCCAGGTCAACCTCGCAGGTGCGCTCGGTCTCGGTCAGCTTGCCGTCGACGGGCACCTTCTCGGTGAACGTGCCTTCACCCTTGATGGTGATGATCTCGCACAGCGGTTCGCCGATGGTCAGGTAGTCGACGAAGTCGGCCAGGCCGCCCTTTGCCGAGAACTCCTCGGGTTCGGGGGGGTTGGTGCCGCGCTTGTCGGCCAGCCGCACCTTGAGGGTGGGCACCAGGAAACACACCTCGGCCACATGGTCGCGCACCCGGCCGTAGTCGATTCGAGCCTCGGGATCGAAGATGTCCAGGTCGGGCCAGAACCGCACCCGGGTACCGGTACGCCGGGCGGGGATCTTTCTGACCCGCTCCAGCTTGGACGATGGGGTGAAACCGCCCCTCGGACCGACGTGACCGGGCCGACGCTCGGCAAAGTCCAGCCGCCACGTGGCGCCGTCCCGGTCGACTTCGGCGGTCAGCTTGGTGGCCAGAGCGTTGACCACCGAGGCGCCCACGCCGTGCAGGCCGCCCGACGACCCGTAGGCGCCGGAGCCGAATTTGCCGCCGGCGTGAAGCTCGGTGAACACCACTTCAAGCGCAGTGCGACCGTCGGGCTTCTCACCGATGGGGATGCCTCGTCCGTTGTCGGTCACCTCAACCGACCCGTCACGATGGATCGTGACCTCGATCAGGTTGGCGTGACCCGCAGCCGCCTCGTCGACGGCATTGTCGATCAGTTCCCACACCAGGTGATGCAGCCCCGACGAACCAGTGCCTCCGATGTACATGCCTGGCCGCTTGCGAACCGCATCGAGGCCTTCCAGGACCTCGATATGAGAGGCGTCGTAGCCGGATGGGGGCTGGGTGGCGGCCATGGGAGGCAGGGATCTCCTGGGAGCTGAGGCGAGGGACCAAGAATGTTGGCGTTAACGAACGGGTGTTCGTGGACGAGATTACTCGTTGGTGTTGCGCTCGAGACCCATCGGGTTGGGAAATGGCACCTCACCTGAACGCCTCACGGCATCGGCGAGTGGCCGGAGCGACGCCTCGAGACGGTCGAGGTCAGCCGGGTCATGCCGGGCGAAGGCGCCCCACGCCGCCCGGTCGGTTGCCGCCTCCACCCGCAACATGGTGTCGTGGCCCGACATCGTGGCCTGCCCCGACTCGAACAGCAGCCCCCAATCGGCCAGGCCTTCTGCTTCGGCCTGCCATTCGTCGGTATCCCATGCCCGGGCCTTTCGCAGAGCCTCGCCCGGGATGCGCCCGACGCCCACCTGCAACAGGTTGGCCTGCACTCCGGTGAGCCCCTCGGTGAGGTAGGCGGCGACGTGCCCGTCCCCCCGGTGTTCGCGCAGCAGGGTGGCTGCCCGCCAGAGGTCGGCCACCGGGTCGTCCACCCGCTCCACGGTGAGGTTGGCGGCAAAGAGCCCCCGGCCGTCGGGTGGAGCCTCCTCGGCGATGTTGGTCAGCTCGTCGGTCAACTGCTGCAGCGAGGTCTCAGATGCTGGGGACTCCACGCCGTGGTCCGCCCAGATGCGGCGAAGGGCGGTTGCCGAGCCTGATCGGCGGGCCTCCAACATGGCTTCCGGCGAAGTGAAACCCCAAGCCTCAGGCAGTGCCCGCAAAATCCGTCGTGGATGGAAGTTGGCGAACATCGCAATGACCGGCGCGGCCTTCACCGGACCCAGCGGTGCTGCTCGACTTGCCACGTATCCCATCCAGAAGCCCTTGGCGCCCGCCTCGTCGTAGGCCGCAAGCGGCTCGGGGGAGAAATAGGAGACCGCGTGTATCGGCTCCAGCAGTTGCCAGATACGCCGGGAGCGCTCGCGGTCTGTGGGGTGGATCCCTCCACGTGGCGCCGTGCTGGTCACTCCAGCACTCTATGGCGCACCTGCCCACAGCATGTTGTGCGTTGCGCAATTGGTTGATGTTGTGGTGTGTAGCGTGCCGGGCATGTTGAAGCTGACCTGGAGCCGGGGGGACTTCGCCGACGGGGTCAACCGTGTGGCGGTGGCGCTCACCCGTCCGGACGGCTCGGTGTTGGAGCATCCTGCGTGTGATCCCAACCACCGGGCGTTTCTGCGCTCGGCGGCCAAGCCGGCGCAGGCGGTCGGCGCTGTCCGAGCAGGCACGCTGGAACGATTCGGTCTTGACGACCGGCACCTGGCCCTGGCATGCGGCTCGCACAACGGAAGCGACCTGCACGTGGCCCTGGCCGCTGAGATTCTCGAGGCGGCGGCGGTGCCACTCGATGCCTTGACGCCCGGTGACGACGGGCAGGGCGGACCGCTACAGCATCAATGCTCAGGCAATCATGCGTTGGCGTTGGCCTGGTGCGTCGCCAATGGCTGGCCGCTCGACACCTACCTCGACCCGGGCCATCCGCTGCAGGAGGCCATCAACAGGTGGGTGACCTGGTGGCTGGGTTTCAGGCCCGAAGCAGCGCCGGACGGCTGCGGGATGGTGGCGTATCGAGCGACGCTCGCCGATTCGGCTCGCGCGTTCGCCCACCTTGCCCGGGCGGCGGCGGGGGATACCGAGGTTGGCGCTGATGTCGCCCATGGCCCAGACGCCGTCCGCCACGTTGGTCACGCAGGCGGACGGGAGGCGCTGGGCCGTTGCGGCGCCGCCATGGCGGCGCACCCGGAGTTGGTGCGTTGGCCAGGGCAGTTGGACACCGAGCTGATGCTGACGGCCCGAGGAGATGGTCTGGTGGCCAAGACCGGAGCCGAGGGTTTTTGGGCCTGTGGCACGTCCGACGGCTGGGGATTGGCGCTCAAGGTGCTTGATGGCGCCAACCGTGCCTGGCCACCCGCCGGTGTCTGGGCGGTCCGACAGTTCCTGGCTGACGAACTCGACGCCGACCTGATCACGCCGGCGCTGGATGCCATCGCCCAGCCTCCGGTGCTCGACGGCAAGGGCGCCACCGTCGGTGGCGTCACCATCATCGTGGAGCGGTGCTGAGACAACCTTGGCGGCCCGTGCGGTCACCGGCGTCCTGTGCGGTCACCAGCGGCCTGTGCCGATCCCCAACCAGCGCCTGGTGGTGGGCGGGCTGATCAGGTCGCGGCCGGTGACCTCCAGCGTGAGGGGTTCGGGGCTTGGGTCGGGCCGAGCGGGATTGTCCTCCTGCCCGACCACCACCAGGCGCCCGTCCTCGGGCCCCACCCAGGCCCAGTCCAGCCGTTTCTCGTCTCGAAACCTGGTGAGCCGCACCCCGCCGGTGGCTCGACCCTTGACGGGAATCTCGGCGGCGTCGGTGGCTTTGGCGGTCTGACCGTCGGTCACGCTGAGTACCACCGCGTGAGGGCCGACGGGCCCAGCGCCCACCACCGTTGCGCCCTTTGCCAGCTTCATGCCCGCAACCCCGCCTGCGGTTCGACCCTGCACCGAGATGTTTCCGGCCGACGTGCGGAGCGCCTGGGCGTCGGAGGACACCATGATCACGTCGGTGCCGTCCGAGGCCTCGAATGCGGCCACCAGCGAGTCGCCATCCTTCAACTTCATGGCGGGTTGACCAGGACGGGTGCCCACCAGTTCGACATGAGTGATGCGCTTGGCCTGACCCTGAGCGCTGACCATCAGCAGGGTCGGTGTGCCGGCGGCCTCCTCGCCGGAGTTGGTCTCGCTCCCATGCGGCGCCGCGGTGCCTTCAAGGGCGCTTGGAAGCGCAACGAGGCGGAGTACCTCCTCGCCTCGTTCCAGCCCGAAGGCGTCGCCCACGGCCGTGCCGCGGGAGCGACCGGCCACCGCATCCAGTTCGGCGACGGTGGCCGATACGGCCCGGCCCTGGGTGGTGATACCCCAGACGGTCGATCGAGTGGACGAGGCCACCCGATCAATCAGCACGTCATGGCGACCGAACGTCGCCGCCTTGGGGCCGCCAGGCGGTTCCACCCCGATGACGCCGGAGGATGACAGTGCCACCACGCAGGGCTCGTCAGTGGCGGGCTCATCCCCGACGGCAGCCTCGGTGGCGGTCACGTCGCTCAGCGCATCGGGCGACACGATGCGGGTTCGGCGGTCCCGTCCGTAGGCGTCCACCATCTCCCGAAGCTCCTTGAGGACCAGGGTGCGGCGCCTCTGGTCTGAGTTGAGGATCACCTCGAAGTCGGCGATTGCCTCGCGCAGTTCGGCGATCTCGGTCTCGAGTTCCAGGCGAGCGAGCGCGGTCAGGCGTCTCAGCGGCATCTCCAGGATGTCGCTTGCTTGAATCTCCGACAGCGACAGCTCGGCCATCAGCCGATCTCGCGCCTCGGGGGTGTCCTGGGACGACCGGATGATCGATACCACCAGGTCGATGGCGTCCAGGGCGATCAGCCGACCCTCCAAAAGGTGCAGCTTGGCCTGTGCACGGGCCAGGCGGTGCTCCGTCCGACGGACGATTACCTCCAGTCGGTGGTCGATGTAGTGCTGAGCCAGTTGCGCTACACCCATGGTGGTGGGCACGCCGTTGACCAGCACCACGTTGTTGATGCCGAAGCTCTCCTCCAGAGGCGTCTGGCGGTACAGCTCGGTGAGCACCGCCTTGGGGTTGACCCCGGCCTTGCACTCGAACACCAGGCGCAGACCGGAACTGCGGTCCGACAGGTTCTTGACGTCAGCGATGCCGGCGATCTTGCCGTCGCGGATGAGGTCCTGGGCCCGCGTCAGCACCCGCTCCGGACCGACGTTGTAGGGCAGTTCGGTGACGACGATGCCCTGCCGGTTCTTGGTGACCCTGGTGATCTCCGCGGTGGCCCGGATGCGGAACGTGCCCCTGCCGGTGGCGTACGCCTCCGCCAGGCCATCGTCCACCACGATGCCGCCGGATGGAAAGTCGGGGCCTGGGATCACGGCCATGATCTGCTCGATGGTGGGTTTGGGCCGACGCTGGGTCATCACCAGCTCGATCAGGTCGGCCACCTCGCGCAGGTTGTGGCTGGCCATGTTGGTGGCCATGCCAACGGCAATACCGGACGTGCCGTTGACCAGCAGGTTGGGCAGGCGGCCCGGAAGCACGACCGGCTCGTCTCGCTGGCCGTCGAATGTGGGCCGGAACTCTACGGTGTTCTCGTCGAGCTCGGCCAGCATGTCCTGGGCGGCGGGCGTCAGCCGACACTCGGTATAGCGGTACGCGGCCGGTGGGTCGTCGAGGCTGCCGAAGTTGCCGTGCGGGTCGATCAGGGTGACCACCCGGGAGAAGTCCTGCCCCATGCGGGTCAGCGCGTCGTAGATGGCCCCGTCGCCGTGTGGGTGATATTTGCCCATGGTGTCGCCGACCACCCCGGCGCACTTGCGATGGGGCCGGTCGGGCCGAAGGCCCATGTCGTCCATGGCGTAGAGAATGCGGCGTTGCACCGGCTTGAGTCCGTCTCGCACGTCGGGGATGGCGCGTGCGGTGATGACCGACAGCGAGTACGCCAGGAACGACTCCGACATCTCATCGGCGACGGGTGTGTCCAGCACACGCGCCGCAAACGTGGGGGCCTCGGCAAACAGTTCGCCCTGATCGGACACGGGGATGACCTCCGGGGGTGGCAGGCAGAACGGGTGTTCGTCACCCTACCGGCCGCGCGCCCAATCACCATGAGGCGATGCCGGCGGGTTAGGAGGCGGGGGTGATGGTGACGTTGGCGCCCTGCTGGGCTCCGGTGTCACCGATGCCCATCAACGTGACGGTGCCTTCGCTGCAGTTGAGGGTGACGATGGCTCCGCCCGTGGCGGCGGTTGCGTCGTCGGTGGTGCAGCCGGCGGCCTCGGCCTGTCCTTGGAGTGTCTTGACCAATGCCGACCCGGGGGTCTTGCCGGTGAGCGTGACGTTGACCGATCCGTCACCGGAGCTGACGGCCGAGATGGGCTTGAACCCATCGGCCTTCAGATAGTCCGGGTACCCATCGGGATAATCGGTGTCACCACCGGCGGAGAACGATCCGTCGCCGGTCTTGACCTTGACTCCGTCCTTGGAGATGTCGACGTCGCACTCTTCCCCGGGCTTATTGTCCTTGCAGGCCTGCTCGCTCAGCTTCTCGGTGGCCGTTTCGCTGGCCTTCTCGGCAATCTTTCCGCAGCCGCTCAGCGTGATCATGGTGATCGCTGCGACCGCGACCGTTAGCCCTCTGATGCCCATGGTGGGAACCTCCTTTGGTACGCCACACCGACTGCGGCTGAATGGGACGATACCCGCCGCCGGCGCTCGCCGCTGGGACTTTGCAGCGGCGAGCGCCGGGTCATCGGTTGGCTACTCCTTGTCGTGGATCGAGACTAGGAGTAGCTGCTCGGACCCTTGGCGATCGCGCAAGCTGATCCCCACCGGCCCTACCGGGCACGTCAGTCGCGCCGTGCTCATACCCATGTCGGAGAGTTTGGCGTTCAACGAATCCGTATCCCCGTCCGGGGTGCAGCCGGCTTCCTCGGCCTGGCCGCTGAGTGCAGCGAGCGAATCTGCGTCTCCGGCGTCCGGATTGACCATCGTCGTGACAACAAACCCGCCCGCACCGTCGCTCCCGGACCCGTCGTCGCTCCGTATGGTCTGCGTCGGGGTGAAGCCGTCCAACTTGAGGTAGTCGGGGTAACCATCGGGGTAGTCGGCGTTCTCTCCGAACGACATCTCGGTATCGCCACGTTTCACCGTGGCGCCGTCCTTGGAGAGGTCGACCTCGCAGTCGCCGCCGTCCTCGCAGGCCTGTTCGATCACCTTTTCAGTGGCCTTTTCAGTGGCCTTTTCGGTGGCCTTCTCGGCCAGCTTGCCGCAGCCTGCGGCGGGTATGGTCGCCAGCGCCGCTACGAGCAGAGCCACGCGTTTGAGGTTCATAGTGATCCTTCCGTTATGGAGGCCACATCTGCCTCCCCAACAACCAACCTATCAGACCCGACAAAAAAATGAACTTGATAACTCGAAAAGCTACCCTTCGAGGACCAACTCTGCGGCCGTCCGGAGGCCGTGGCTGTCCGAGGCGTGAATCAACAGCGTGGTCACGGGCGAGTCCCTCCAGACGCTGAGCCGTTCTTTGATGCGTTCGGGTGGCCCGACCAGTGCGATCTCGTCGGCAAAGGACGCCGGCACGGCGTCGATCGCTCCCGCCTGGTCACCGGCGAGAAATTTCCGTTGGATCTCCAGCGCGGCGTCACCCAGGCCCATGCGTGAGGCCAGTTTGGTGTGGTAATTCTGACCTTCGGCGCCCATGCCCCCGATGTAGAACGCCAACATCATCCGGATACCGGCGAGCCCCTCGGCAATCTCGGCCTCGGTCGGGCCGGTTACGACGAACGGGCAGATCACGGCGATCTGGAAATCGTCCGATGCGCCGGTGAGCTGATCGGCGTAGACGTCCTGACGCCAAGGGGAGTAGTAGAGGGGAAACCAGCCATCGGCGATCTCGGCGGTCTGGGTGACGTTCTTGGGGCCCTCGGCGCCAATGAAGATCGGGATCTTGCGACGTAGCGGGTGGGTAATCGGTTTAAGGGCTTTGCCCAGCCCGACCGAGCCGGGCCCGGTGTAGGGATGCTGGTAATGCTCACCCTGGAAGTCGACCTTCTCCTCCCGGGCGATCACGCGACGAATGATCTCGACGTATTCACGGGTCCTGGCCAATGGTCGGTTGGATGGCTGGCCGTACCAGCCCTCCACCACCTGCGGACCCGAAACTCCGAGACCGAGGTTGAACCGTCCACCCGACAGATGGTCGATGGTGAGCGCATGCATGGCGGTGGCGGTCGGGGTGCGGGCCGCCAGTTGCGCCACAGCGGTACCCAGCTGGATCTTCTCGGTGACCGCCGCCAGGTAGGCCAGCGGGCTGAACGCGTCTGAACCCCACGACTCGGCGGTCCACACCGAAGTGAAGCCAAGCCGCTCCGCCTCCTGGGTGAGCTCCACCAGGTTGGGGGGCGGCAGTTGGCCCCAGTAACCCCACATCATCCCCAGATCCAGATCGCCCACGTCGGCCTCCTCGTGATGGCCCACCTCTTGGTGGGTCTCCGGATGGCAGTCTCTCACTTGAGGGAGGTCGCTAGGGTCACAGCAACAACTGACGCCGGAGGCATCGTGAGCACGTTCCAACCCGATTCAATGGACGAGGCCGTGGCCTCGATCCGCCCTGTCGACGAGTTGGGCGTGCCGTTGGGGCCTGGTCACCCGATCGGCCTCCTCCACGCGCTTGGTGCACGCGACGACTGGGAGGATCTCACGGTGGCGGGGGCGCTCCTCACCGATCTGTACGACCTGTTCACCAAACCGACCGTGCGGTTTTTGTCCGGCTTTTTTGGGCCGATCGAACGGGGCTACCGGGATGCCGGTTTCAATATCGAGTTCGTCCCGGCCGATTTTCGTCGGTTTGCTCCGGTGCTCGAGGCACAGGCGCCTCGGGTGATGGCCACGGCCGCTGCGCTTCCCGACGCCGCCGGTTGGATGAGCCTGTCGCTTCATGCCGGCGCCACCGTCGACGAACTTCATCGGGCAGGTGCCGATCCCGATCGGGTATTGATCGTCGAGGTGAGCCCCCACTTCCCCCGCACCTTGGGCCTGGGCCCTTATTCGCACCGCATGCACGTCGACGAGTGCGACTTCGTGGTCGAGACCGACCGGTCTCCGATAGCACTGCCCGATCCTGAACCCTCCGAGATCGACCGGGCGATCGCCGGGTTCGCCACTGGCTACATCTCTGATGGGTCAACGATTCAGACGGGCATCGGGTCGATTCCGTCCACCATTGCCAAGCTGTTGGTCGAGGGCGACGGTGGCGACTATGGCATCCACTCGGAGATGTTCACGAGCGGACTCAAGCTGCTGCACGATTCCGGCAAGGTGACCAACAATGCCAAAGGCATTTTCCAGGGCTACTCGATCACCACCTTCGCCGCCGGAAACCAGGGCCTGTACGACTGGCTGAACGACCGTGATGATGTGCGGTTCCTGCCGGTGCACGTGGTGAACTCGGCCGAGGTGATCGCCAACAACGCCAACATGGTGTCGATCAACGGCGCGATGTCGATTGACCTCTTTGGTCAGGTGGTGGCCGACACCATTGACGGCAAACAGTTTTCCGGCATCGGAGGCCACGAGGAGTTCGTCTCCGGGTCGGGCCTTGAGTTGTCCGACCGATCGCTGATCTGTCTCCCGTCGACGGCCACGATCGACGGTCAGTTGCGGAGTCGAATCACGGCGACGCTGATGGCCGGCTCGGTGGTCACCACGCCCCGGCATCACCTGGACGTGGTGTGCACGGAATACGGAGCGGCCGAGATGCAAGGGCGGACCGTGCGCGAGCGTGCGGCGGCGCTGGCTGAGATCGCCCACCCTGATTTCCGCGATGAACTGTTCGAGGCGGCTGCGGGGATGGGTCGAGGCCGCTAACTGAGCTACTGGTCATTTTGATCGCAGCCGAGCGGGCGAAGGTCTGCCTCGAGCGGTTCACGTCTTTTCGGCAGACCGAGGTGGAACTGTCTGCGCTCGATGTGTTGACGTCCTGGTCTTTGGGTGACGGAGCACGGACGCGCCGCGCGGCTCGACCCAGACCGCACCTTCGAAACGCTTCGCACGGATTTGGTCCGCCTACGTCAAGACTCTGGACGGTCCAGTCATGGTGGGCGAGGCCGATTGGGGCGCCTTGCGGCTCTCATGCCCGCACTGGTGAGCGTGGCTCACTTGGCTTGAGCCATTCGGATCGGGTGGGGCTACTTCCCCTTGAAGTTGGGGGTGCGTTTTTCCTTGAAGGCCCGTGGACCCTCCCGTGCGTCCTCAGAGGCGAACACATCCCACCCGTAGGTGAACTCGTGGTCGAGTGCCTCGGTCTCCTGCATACCGTTGGTCTCCCGCAGGGTGCGCAGGATCGCCTTCACGGCAAGGGGACCATTGGCGGCGATGCGCTCAGCGATCTCCAACGCCTTGGTCAGTGCTTCGCCGTCGGGCACCACGTGACCGACAAGGCCCAACTGCAGCGCTCGCTGAGCGTCGATGTGGTCGCCGGTCAGCAACAATTCAGCGGCCACGGTGTACGGGATCTGGCGTGGGATGCGCACCACCGACCCGCCCATCGCATAGAGCGACCAGCGCACTTCGGAGATGCCGAACTTTGCGGACTCCCCCGCCACGCGAATCTCGGTGGCGCCGGTCAGTTCGGTGCCGCCGGCGATCGCCTGCCCCTCGGCTGCGGTGATCAGCGGAACGTTGGGCCGCCAGGTGCGCAGGAGCGCCTTCCACGGTAAATCGGGGTCGGCGGCCAGACGGCCCTGCACGTCGACACCGCTGGTGTCCTCGCCCTGATGGCCACCGGCCATTTCTTTCAGGTCGGCACCGGCGCAGAAGTTCTTGCCTGCGCCGGTGATGATCGCCACCCGAATGTCCGGGTTGCTGTCCGCCTCCAACATGGCGTCGTAGAAGCGCACCAGCACCTCGCCATTAATGGTGTTCATGCGGTCCGGACGGTTGAGGGTGACCACCAGCACGTGGCCCACCCGTTCGGTCAGCACCGCCGGTTCGTGATCGTCGGCCATGGTGTTTCCCCTTCTCAAAGTCAGCGCGGCACGTTATCGGAGACCAGACTGCATCCCATGAGCCGCGTCTACATCCACGAAGAGGTGGCCATCTCCGGGGCCAACCGCTCCCGCTACCAACATCACATGACCGCCAACTGGTGGCCCGACAACGGCCCGGCACGGCGGCAGCTGTGCTTCGGGGTCTTCTCGGTGGTGGGCTCCACCGGGACGTGGCCAAGCGTGGTGAACCTGTGGGAATACGCGGGGTGGGACGACCTGGCCCACAACTTCGGCCACGAACTGGTGGGGCCGAGTCATCAGGACCCAAATCTGGTCCGGTGGTGGGAGGCTGCTGCCAAGTTTCGCCACGGGGGATTCGACCGCATCGCCGTCGCACCCGAATGGTCGCCCGGGATTGAGGCCCATTTGCGGAACGGGTGGTCGGCCGGCGGGTACCTTCACGAGTGGTGGCGATGTCCGGTTGGTCGTAGCGCAGAAATGATCGAGGCGCTCCGCGAGTTGGTGGAGCACTACGGGCGCCAGGGGCTCTCGTTGGCGCTTGCCCTCTCGACAGCGATGGGCGACGACAGCGAGTGTCTGATGCTCTGGGGATTCGACACCTGGGAGACTTGGGCCGATTTCGAATCCTCTCGGGCCGGAGATGCTGAGCTGCGAGGCTGGGGGGGTCGTCATGAGCGCCTGATCAGCGGGCGCCGCAGTTCGTTGCTGGTCGATGCCGAATTGTCGCCACTTCGTACCGGGCGTCAACCCCAAGTCGAGGATCGACGGATGCTGAACGATGGCGTTGAGGCAACATGACCGATCGATTCGAGTTGGACGGCGACCAGATCCAATCGATGCTCGAGGTTCTCGGCGACGCGCAAAGCCTCGGATTTCTGGGTCAGGGGCCGGTGGAGCGACACATCGATCATGCGCTGGGTTTTGCGGAGGCGTGGAGTGACGCCCGGCCGGTGTTGGCACCCGCCCGTATCGCCGACCTGGGTTCGGGGGGCGGAGTTCCAGGGTTGGTGTTGGCGGTTGTCACCGAGGCTCATCTGCTGCTGATCGACGGCAAATCCAAACGCACCGACTGGCTGGCGGAGGCCGCCTGGCGACTCGGGGTTCAGTCTCGGGTGACCGTGCTGAATCGTCCGGCCGAGGAGGTAGGCCAGGATCCGGAGTGGCGGGGCACCTGCGACGTGGTGGTGGCACGCAGCTTCGCTGGGCCCGCCCCAACCGCTGAGTGTGCGGCTGGTCTGGTACAACGCGGGGGTGTGGTGGTGGTTTCGGAGCCGCCCGAGGTCACGGACAGGTGGAATGCGCTGGCAGCGGCGCCACTTGGCTTTGGTCCGGCTCTTCTGGTCGATCTGCCGGGAGGCCACTATGCCGTGCTGATCGCACGGGACGAGCCGCTGGAATCCCGGTTCCCACGCACTTGGGCGGCGCAAAAGAAGCGCCCGCTGTTCGGCCTTTGACGCACACGAAGCCAACGTCGGCTGGGGATGTTGCCACTATCCACGAGCTTGTCGTGGAGCTCGGTAATCCTGTCGGCGCCGACCTCGTCATAGATCTTGTCGCCCCTGCACGACGCCTGCTCCTCTGTGAACGGCGACCCTTCGCCGGTGGCGGCAGCAGCGAACTCTTCTTTGAATTTACTTCGCGAGACCGATTGCTCCTGCGGCGACGCTGTTGAGGTGGTTGAGTTGCCGGTGGTCGTCAAACCCCCTGTTGCCTCTGCTCCGCTGAGATCGTCGCCGCACCCAACAAGAAGTGCCGTGGCGGTGACAACCGCGATGGCGGCGGCGGCGGACCGAAGGAGTAGTGATGACCTGGTCAGCCGCCAATTTTACCTGAGGATGGCTGAACTGGAGTCGGCCGCCGACCGATCATGGCCTACTCGCTGGATCTTGTGGAACGCGCTCGTTCTTTCACGAGCAGTGTGAGCCGCCCGCTGTGGCCAGGACTACATGGCCACAGCGGGGCTCACAAAGCCTGAGGTGATTCGCCCTCAAACCTGATGTGAGGACGAATCAAGCCCATTTAACCGCCGACGCATTTGGTGGCCATGTCCGTAATGGCACCTTGCAAATCGTCTGCTTTCGACTGATCGCCCGCGGCTGAGGCGGCGATGGCGTCCCACACCTGCTGGTTCAAGGCTTTGTCGTCGTTGATTCCAGAAGCGATGCAGTCGGCCTGCTCCGGGGTGATGCCCGACGCGGTCAGCTCATCCTTCAGGAGGTCTCCGGCAGGAACGCACTCCGGGCCGGCCTTGGCCACGGGCGCAATCAGTTCCTTGGGGAACTCGTCGCTGCCTGCGAGTTCGTCATTGAGCTCGGTGATCTTGTCCTCGCCGACCTCGTCGTAGATCTTGTCTCCCATGCAGGTGGCCTGCTCCTTCGTGAACGGCGAGTCCTCACTGGTTGCAGCCTTGGTGAACTCGGCAGTGAAATCGGATTTGGAAACCGATCCGCTGCAACCTGCCACGGCGAGGGTCAATGCGGCGATACCGCCGATGAGCATGGTCTTAGTTCGTCGCATGGGAACTCCTTGGCATGACGCATCCCGAACTTCGGGACCGTCGGTTGAGACTAGCCGGAGCCCTTGCAGCGCTGAGTTGGCGACGCCCGGCATGTGGGCTCAGATGTTCTGTACGACCCAGACGGTGGCCATCAGCAGACCGATGATCGCCAACAGTGCAGCGATGGCACCTATCACGTTGGCGGCTGTTGTTCGGCGAGTGCGTTCAAGCCAGTCGCCGTGCGAGTCCTCGGTGTCCTCCACCCAGCGGTCAACACCATCACGGTCGTCAATGGAATCCAGCTGGGCTGAGCCTGGCTCGGCTTCGTTGTATCGTTCGGAGATCGCCTCGCTGTCGTCGACAACCGAGGTGAAGAGTCCATCGGCCTCGTCGTCATCGGGATCGTTGAGGCCGTCCTTGCCGTCGTCGTCGTGGGCGTCGAAGAAGGCGTGCATTGCAGCCTCGTAGGCGACTGAATCTGGCCCATCGAGCGCATCCAGGTCGCTCGGTTTCGAGGCGGTGGGTGGAGCGGCAAGATCACTCGCGACGAGGCTGATCTGCTCGGTGCCGGTGAGGTCGATGGCCTCGGTGGCATTTGCGGCCGCACGAAATCCGGCCCGGTCGTCGTTGCGTTGGGTTGTGTCTTCGAAGTCCCACCAATCGTGGGAGTCAATGTGACCATCGGTGTCTGGAGCATCGTCAAGAATTCCGCGTATGCCCTCGGTTCCGTCGAGGTCGGCAAGTTCCGCGAAGACGTCGTGGTTTGGCTGGCGGGTGCTTGACGCCCCGCCGTGGGGATCAACAGCAACGCTGTTCAAACCCGCGGGCATCATCGCCGGAATGGCGATCATCGCCTCTGGCCGGTCGCCTGATTCTTCGGGGAGTTCGGCCAGATCGACGACCGGAGTGGCTACCCCAGTCGATACTGCCGGGGGTACCTCGCTCTGGTCTGCGGCCTGCGAAGTGTCATCGAGGATGTCGAATTGAAGGGCTGCGGTTTCCGGGAGGCCATGGTCGTCGGCATCGGTTCGCTCGGGCTGCTTGTCTCGAAGCATGAGAAGGTCAGCCAGAATCCCGTCCAAGCTGAAGAACTCAGTTACGACTGAAACCGCCGGGCCGTTGGCCGCCGGATGAACGATGGGTTCGGATCCATCCGCCCAGGACGGCACATAGTCGTCAAAAAGTTCGAGAGCGTCCTCGGCTGGTTTTTCATGGTTGGCGACCCCGCCGACCATGAAGGCCGCCGCATCAATGGAGAGCCAGTCCTCGTCCTGGTCTTCGGGGGGGATGGCGTCCACTTCAGCGTGGGCCGAGGTGACCAGAGGGTATTCGCTCGGAAAGAGCAGCTCGGGCTCGGGCTCGGGCTCGGGCTCGGGTTCGGGTTCGGGTTCGGGTTCGGGTTCGGGTTCGTGAGTTGGCTCCGGCTCCGGCTCGGATGCGACAGTGCCAATGTCAGTATCGGGGGTGATCGCTTCGCTGAACCCAGCTTGGTTGACGGTGAGCCAGTCCTCGTCCTGGTCTTCGGGGGGGATCGCGTCCACTTCAGTGTGGGTGGCGGTGACCGGAGGGTATTCGCTCGGAAAGAGCAGCTCGGGCTCGGGCTCGGGCTCGGGTTCGGGTTCGGGTTCAGGTTCGGGTTCGGGTTCGGGTTCGTGAGTTGGCTCCGGCTCCGGCTCGGATGCGACAGTGCCAATGTCAGTATCGGGGGTGATCGCTTCGCTGAACCCAGCTTGGTTGACGGTGAGCCAGTCCTCGTCCTGGTCTTCGGGGGAGATCGCGTCGACTTCAGTGTGGGTGGCGGTGACCGGAGGGTATTCGCTCGGAAAGAGCAGCTCGGGCTCGGGCTCGGGCTCTTCAGTTGACTCGGGCTCGGGCTCGGGCTCTAGCTCTAGCTCTAGCTCTAGCTCAGATGTGGCAGCGCCGACTTCGGCATCAGGGTTGATCGCATCGCTCAGCCGAGCGGCTGTAATTTCGTCCAGGGGGTGCCAGTCGGTATCCGGGACCGGCGCAACAAAGAGTTCCGACGCCGCTTCGATGCTGGGGATGTCGACGGCGGCAGTTTCAGGCGCATCGGAAAATAGCGACGCAGCAGCAGCATCATGAGTGTGCCCAAACAACTCACCAGATGCTGGGCGTTCGGGCTCAACGCCTGAGAACTCGAGGATTTGGTCGTCCGTGCGTGACCCTGACGGGGAGACCAACGGCGCTTCGTCGGTCCACCCGATGGAGGTGGCCTCCGGAGGCTCCACGACGAGAGGCTCCACCGTCGGGCCGGTGAAGAGTGAGCCTTTTGGCAGCACGTCGTTGGTGTCGATGATGGGGAATGGCGGGCTCGGCGGCTCTTCTTTCGGCATGCCCGGTACTGCCGCTTCGATCGATTGGAGTGCGCCATCGTCGGTGGTGGCTTCCGTCGATTCCTGCTGCCCTGGGAGTACGACGTTGCGTCGAGGTCTGCGCTGACTCCTTGGAGCGCCAGGCAAATCGGACGAGCCCCCAGGAAAGGGCTCCGGTGTATCGCTGGACGCTTGGTCTTGAGCCTCCCGCTCGTCCTGCGGGTCGCTCGTCTCGGTAGCGGCGAAGGTCGTATCGGACCCCATGACCGGCTCCGGGACGATGGTGGGTGTTGGCGGCTCCTCGCCTCGGCGTCGCCGGCGACCGAACAGGCGGCGCCTTGGTGAACGTTCATCCGGATCGGGCACGGCGACATCACTGATGTCGCTGGGCTCATCGCTCGCGTCCGAAGATGGACCCAAGGTGAGGCTCTCTGGCACCTCGGAGACCGTCTCGGCCGATAAGGGAGGGGGCGCTCCGTCCGATGGATCCAGCGGGCCGAGTTCGTCCAGGGCGAGCGGGACGTCGATGACCGTCGAAATCCCCGTCGGGTCGTTGTCGCCCACCACGATTTCATGATCGTCGGTAGAAGGCTCGGGGCGAGCGAGCTGCTCGATGGGGGGCGTGAGGCCGTCGGGCCAGGTTGGTGTGATGGCGTCGATTTGGCCGGTTGGGGTGGCGTCGTCGGTGGGGGGTGTGGGGTGGTCGGGCCAGGTTGGTGTGATGGCGTCGATTTGGCCGGTTGGGGTGGCGTCGTCGGTGGGGGGTGCGGCGCCGGCGGTTTGCTGCTCCGGGAGCATGCTGAGGTCCAGAACAGGGAGGGCAGCGGTCTCGTCGTTCGGCGGCGGTGCCTCGGGCTCCTGTGCCTGCAACTCGACGGCCTGCAGGTCGACCACACTGGTTCCCTCCGCTGGAGTCGGCTCGCCGGCAGGGAAGTACTCAACCTCCAAATCCGATTCGGAAATGGCGGTTCTTGGCGGCGTCTCGTTGGAGTGAGAGTGTGGACGCGGCGAAGTCACAAGACCTCACACTACTCAGCCAGAACACCGGGTTTGGTGGTCATTGTGCCCTTGGGCGGCGGAACCTGTCGTGTCAACGTGACTTGCGCTAGAAGAAGCAGCTGAAAGAAGGTCCGATGGATTTTGATGACACACCGGAAGAGGCAGCGATCCGTCTCGATGCCCGAAGGTTTCTCGACGCGCACGCTGCTCGACGTCCCGTGGATGACAGCTCTCACCTGGCTGCCCACCGTCCCAACACCATTGAGGCCGACCGGCGACACCGGATCGAGGCAGCGGACTGGCAGCAGACCAAGCTGGCGGGTGGTTGGGGTGCTCCTGCCTGGCCCGTCGAGCAGGGTGGCAGAGGGCTCGGCCCACACCTGGCTGCCATCTTCGCAGAGGAGGAGCGCGACTACGACGTCCGGGCCCGCTACTTCCAGGTTGGGCTCGAGATGGTGGGTCCCACTCTGTTGGCCCACGGCTCGGCACCACAGCTGGAGCGTTTCCTTCAGCCGCTGTTGCGTGGCGATGAGATGTGGTGCCAACTGTTCTCCGAGCCCGGAGCGGGCTCGGACCTGGCAGGGCTGGCCACTCGTGCGGTCCGCGACGGTGATGAGTACGTGATCTCTGGTCAGAAGGTGTGGACCACCGCTGCTCATCTTGCGGAGTTCGGCATCCTGCTGGCGCGGACCGACCCGGACGTGCCCAAACATCGGGGCATCTCTGCGTTCCTGGTTGATATGTCAACGCAGGGGATCGATGTCCGGCCGCTCCGGCAAATCGATGGCGCCGTGCACTTCAGCGAGGTGTTCTTCGACGAGGTGCGGGTTGGGGCCGGCGCGTTGGTGGGCGGCCTGAATGCCGGATGGGGTGTGGCGCTCACCATGTTGAACTTCGAGCGTTCGGCCATCGGTGGAGGCGGCATGATCGAGTGGCCCCAAATCGTCAACCTGGCGCGGGACCACGGTGTGGTGGTGTCAGCGGTTGGAAGGGATCGAACCGGGGCCCCGAAATCCGGCGCCGATGCCGGCGTTGTGACTGCCCGCCAAGACCTGGCCCGCCTCTGGAGCCGTCTTGAGATACTTCGGTTCCTTGGTTACCGGGTGCGCACCGCCATCACCAGGGGTGAACCGCTTGGCCCCGAGAGTTCGGTCATGAAGCTCGCGGTCTCGGGCTTCTACGAAGACGTGGGCAATGTTCTGATGAGCCTCCAGGGGGCCGACGGCATGCTCTGGGGCGATGCCGACCCGAACGGGGGCGTCTATACGGGGATCTTCCTTGCGCAATGGGCGCCCCGTATTGGCGGCGGCACCGATCAGGTGCAGCGCAACATCATTGGCGAGCGGGTGTTGGGCCTACCGCCGGAGGCTCGCCCCGACAAGGCTGCTCCGTTCAAGGACCTTCCCCGCAGCTGAAGCCTTCCCTCAGCCGGCAGACAGGCTGAGGAACCGGGGCTCAAAATCAGCTGGTGGAAACCGGAGCGGCCAGCAGCGCAGCCTGATGGTCGGCCAGTGAGCCGCCACTGAGCTCCAGCAGGCGGGCCCGGGTCACGAATCGGTGCGCCGGATGCTCCCAGGTGAAGCCGATGCCACCGTGGTTTTGGATGTTCACCTCGGCATTGGCGACGGCTGCACGGGTGGCCATGACCCGCGCCGACTCCACCTCGAACGCTGCCGACCCGGTGCTTTGGGCCGAGTCGTCGACCGTGAGTGCCGCCCAGCGGGTTTGGGTGATCGCCGCTTCGGCCCGGGCCGCCATGTCGGCACATCGGTGCTTCACGGCCTGAAACGAGCCGATCGGCTGACCAAACTGCTGACGCTCTTTGGCATAGTCAACCGACATGGCACAGGTTGCCTCGGCGATACCGGCCAGCTGAGCGGCGATCAGCGTGGTGGCCCACCGAGACGTTGCGCCGGTTGAATCGGACGCACCGGGCACCACCGAGGTTGCCCGCATACGTCGAAGCGGGGTCGGGGGGTCGAGCGGTGCGAGGTCGCCTGACGACGTCAGGTCGGATGTAGCCAGCAAGACGGCGTCGGTTCCCGAGATGGTGACGACCCAGGTGGCCCCTTCCGGGTGCTGCACCAGGAGTTCGCCGGTGGTCGGGTGTCCAACAGCGACCGAGGTGTCGGTGGAGAAACCAGAGGGCTCCCCCCAGGCTGCACGCACGGTTCCGTTCGCCAGTGATCCGGCGTCCGCAAGCCCCGCCATCGCCGCCAGGCGGGCCGCGATGATCTGCGCGACAAACGGGCCCGGGGCCACCTGTCGCCCCAACTCCTCGGCTAACAGCACCTCCTCGGCCAGTCCATAGCCCACGCCGCCGTGCGCTTCGGCCAACCCAAGGCTGAACCATCCCAGGTCACCAAAGCCGGTCCATGTCGACGCATCGATGAGGGGCGAGCGGTCGTCTGACGACGACAGGGTGGTGGCCTGGGCACCGATGACGTCGTAGCGATCTCGGTTGCTCATGGGGAACGACGCCTTCAACGCGCTCGCCACGGTTGACGCGATTTCGGCTTGTTCGTCGGTGGGAAGCAGGTCCACGGGTTCGGGTCCTTTGGGAGAGATCGGAAGCGGGGCGGAAAGAAAAGTGAAAAGGTCGGCCGACGGCGGGTTGTCAGCAGCGGTATGGGCGTCAGCGGGGTGGCCGGGGCAGGCCCAGGACCCGCTCGCCGACGATATTGCGTTGGATATCGGTGGTGCCGCCGCCAATCGTGTAGGCGAAACTCTGGAGGTATGGCCCGGTCCAGTTGCCGTCGCCGTCGATAGGTGTGAGGGCTAGAGCGTCCGTCCCCAGAATGTCCATGCCCAGCTGGTACACCCGCTGGTGTAGTTCGCCGTGGAACGCTCGAACCATTGAACCCTCCGGGCCGGGCATGCCGGTGCGGCGGGTGCGGCTGATGCCGGCGACGGTCATCGAGCGCAACGCCGCCACCTCGGCGCGGGCTGTGGCCAGACGTCGAGCGATCTCGTCGTCGTCAATGCGGGCACGGCCTCGGGCGTCGGTGCGGTTGCGGGCTTCGCCGATCAGCGCTTCGACGGTGGCCGCCAGCTCGATCTGGTCGGCCATGAAAGCGGTGCCTCGCTCGAAGCTGAGCGTGCTCATCGCCACACGCCAGCCATCGTTGATCTCGCCCACGACGTTGGCCAGCGGGATGCGAACCTCGTCGTAGAACACCTCGGCGAAGTCGGTGTGGTGCGCCATCGTGTCGATGGTTCGCACCTCGATGCCGGGAGTCTTCATGTCGCAGATCACCCAGGAGATGCCCTTGTGCTTGGGGGCGCTCGGGTCGGTGCGGACGAGCAGTTCCTGGTAGTCGGCCACGTCGGCATAACTGGTCCAGATCTTCTGGCCGGTCACCACCAGTTCGTCGCCATCGATGACGCCCTTGGTGGAAAGGCTGGCCAGGTCAGAGCCGGAGTTGGGCTCGGAAAATCCCTGGCACCACACCACCTCGCCTCGCAGGATCGGGGGCAGGTAATCGGCCTTTTGCTGATCGGAGCCCGAGGCCATGATCGTCGGGCCGCCGTGGTTGTTGCCTACGAAGGTGCAGCTGTTGTTCAGGGTGAAGGGTGGATCGGCCCGTGCGAACTCGGAGTACCAGATCATCTGCTCGATGTCGGTCAGCCCACGCCCGCCAAATTCGGTTGGCCAGTTGATGCCGGCCCAGCCCCCCTCGTGCAGGGTGCGTTGCCAAGCCAGGTCGAATTCGCGCATCGGCTGCCCCATGGCGGGCCGTTGCTCGGTTGGGAGGTGGCCGCGAAGCCAGGTGCGAGCCTGGTCGCGGAACTCCTGTTCCTCCTTGGTGAACTCCAGATCCATGATCGCCTCCAGGTCGCGCCGTGCCCGGGCGCAAACCCCAAGACTACCAAGACCTGACACGTCGTCAGATCTCGATCGCTCAGTCGATCAGCGGAAGATCGCGCGCCGAGGCGACACCGGCGCGGTCCAGCAACGGTCTCAACAGTTTGGCGGTGGCGACGGCGTCGTCGGTGGCCCTGTGTGCGGTTGCAGGCAGTGGCGACTTG
This sequence comes from Candidatus Microthrix parvicella Bio17-1, assembly GCF_000299415.1. NCBI lineage: Bacteria > Bacillati > Actinomycetota > Acidimicrobiia > Acidimicrobiales > Microthrixaceae > Candidatus Neomicrothrix > Candidatus Neomicrothrix parvicella. Next base: position 1,418,407 of record NZ_AMPG01000001.1, on the reverse strand, counting down.
AGCGCCCGAGCCACTTCGGCAAGTCTCAGCGGCGCCATACCCAGCCGCCGGGCGAGGTCCAGCGTGCACAGCGGACCAGCGAGCGTTGCCGGTGCGGGCCGCCCGGCCCGCTCGTACTCACGTGTCAGAAAACGAATGTCGAATGGCGCGTTGTGCGCAACCAGGGTGCGTCCACGGAGTGCCCCCGTCACCTCATCAAGGATCTCCCCAAACGTGGGTGCATCGACGAGGTCGGCCTCACTGATGTGATGCACGTGCTCGGCGCCGTGGCGTCCATCGTCGGGACGTATTCGCCAGGTGAAGGTGTTGGTCAACGAGCCCAGACCGTCGGCGTGCACCACGGCAATCTCGATCACCCGGTCGACAGTGGCGTCCAGCCCGGTGGTTTCGGTGTCGACGACGGCGAATGGCAGGGGCAGACGTTTGCCCCCCGCCGGCCGTCGCAACCAAACGATGGTGGCGCCTGCGACCAAGCCGGCGGTGACTGTGGCGACCAGGGTGGTGCGTTTCGCAACCCGACGCTTGCGGCGTTCGCGGGCAACGACGACAGCTGCCGGGAGCGACGCTGCGCCCATCACCAGGAACATGCTGCGGCCTGCACCAAGGCGGTGGTGGTGGCGGATTGGGTAGATCGGTTGGCGACCCTTGCTCAGTCTTGGTCTCACGTTTCGGACCCTACGGACCGCGGGTGACGCTCAGCGCTTTGATGGGAAGAACTGTGGCCGGGCAGTCGAGCGTCGATCGGGTAGGGAGGGCCGTTGGGTGTTGGGGGGAGCCGTCTCGTAATGCCTCGTCACCCCGTGAATGTGGGGCGTAGCGGCACACCGGGGGACGGTTGTGCAGCATTCCGGGGCGCGTTTCCTGCGGGTGCGTTTCCTGCGGGTGCGTTGCGGTTGGGTGCGTTGGTGTTGCCGTCGGCCGGTTCGCCGTTGCTGTCGGGGGATGGATCTTGGGCGCTGCTCGCCTGGGCTGACAGGCGATCCGCGAAGGAACACGCGTCGCTTCCCAACTCTTTTGCCTCGTCACATTCCGGTGTGCCACAGGCCCCCATGTCATCGATGCAGGTGTCGCCGGGCTCTGGCACGGACGGGCCGCAGTCGATCTGCAAATTCGGATCGTCGCAGGGATCGCCGAGCGCGAGCGGCATGATCACCTCGGCCAAACCATCGGCACATGCAGCCGGGTCGCCATCGTCGCAGACCCGGTAGGTGGCCTGTGCACGCACGAATGGCGCAAACTGCAGCCCGGCGAGCATTGGGAATCTCTCGCGCTCCATCTGGTCCGGGCTTTGGGAGCCGTCGGGGTAGGGGGCTCCCGCATTTGAGATCGGCCCTGCCGTAAACGTCAGTTGGTCGCCATTGGTCTCGATGTCCACCAGTTCGTCGGTGGAGGAGACCGACAAGGAGTTCGGGTCGATGGAGCGGCCCGAACCGAGCGCTTCGTCGTTGGCCAGGACATCCAAGCGTGCAGTCGGGGTGGTGGAGAGCAGCCGGTCGGTCCTGGCTCTGATACCTCCTGGCTTGGCGACGAAGCCGTCTGCCAGAGGCTGCGGGGCGGCGATGGGAACTTCGGCGCCGTCCCACTCGGGGTCCGGTCCACTTGGAAACGAGGTCGTTTGAGGTTCGCCTGCGGTTTCGCAGGACATGGACAGGGTGGCGAGGTCCAACTGGCCGGGGTTCGAACTCCGTTGGTTGAGGGCCATTTCCAGGTCGACGTCGTAGTCCAACTGCGCCGGCCCGCCCTGTGGCGAAGGTGTCGCGGTGACGGTGATGTCGACCGAGATGGGCGTGGGCGAGGCGTTGGGGTCCTGGGTCACTGGACCGACGGACTGTTCGGTGGAATCGCCGGTGACGCCCGGGCCGGAGACACCGACGTGGTTGCTGGCTTTGAGGCCGAAAGGAATGGTGATCCCGAGGTGCCTCATTGAGGTGAGGAACCCGTCCGAAAGCTGGACTGAACCGTTGACCCTTACGGCAACTGGAGCGTCGCTGGTCAACATCGCATTCGGAAGGTTGTGGTCCAACTCTGCGGTTGCTGCAAATCCCAGCTGTGGTCCGGGGTAAATCTGTGGTTCGTCTGGTCCTGGCAGGCCGATCTGTCCGATCAGGAAGCCGACGAGGAACTGCGAATCGAATCCACCCGTGGAGGTATCAGGGAAGAGCGCGGCGGAGTCGTTCGAGGTGCCGGAACAGATGAGGTTGACCCCGTCGGCCACTGCCCCAGCCGGGGTCACCGTCGAGGTGATGACGCCCGACAAGGTGCCAACCAAGAGGGCCAGCGATGCCAGGGCCCGCCGTGCAGGCTGCGTGCCTAAGCGTCCGACGATCATGCGACCATCCCGGTGAGTCATATGGCTCCCCCCTTCCTCATCAGAGTAACGATGATCGTTGGAAGGCGATAGGGGTATTCCGGTGGGTCGGCTACACCTTGGCGATCCAGCCGAACGTGCTGAAGGCCACCACCAGTGCCACCACCCCAACGAAGTCCATTGAGGCGGTCACCGTTGGGGTTCCATAGGTGTCGGGGTCAACCTTGAGGCGCCACGCTGCGATGGTGCCGTAGTAAGCCAGCACGGCAACCACTGCCAATGCTGCAACCCCGGCGGTCAGCGTGCCGGCCACCATCGGGAGGAGTCCGGGACTGGCCTGGCCGGTGAGGCGCCCCAGCACCTGGGCGCCAACGGCGTTGTACAGGAACACCGGGATGCCGATGGCGCTGATGGTGAAAATGTCGCGGCGCACGTCGGCGCCCGGCACCACGTCGGGATCAATCAGGCCCAGATGCAGTTTGGTCGACAGCCTGGAACTGAGGATGCCCCCCAATGCGCCGGCGCTGGAGACGAAGGCGGGCTGCAGAATGAAGAGGGCCGGCAGCAGGGCAAAGGCGCTGAGCTGCTTGGTGACCACAACGCCCGCCATGGTGGACAGGGCCGCTGCGACCACCAGGATCGGGGCTGACTCTTTACAAACCTGGGAGAGAACCGGCAGGCGAGAACGCAGTGCAACGACGAACCAGGCCACCGACGCAGCGGCCAACACCCATCCCACCGTGGTGATGGCACCAGCAGGCAGGCCCAGCGCCAGGCTTGCGAGGAACAGGGTTGGCACGGTGATCACATCGCCGAGCGTGGACACCGATGGTGCAACCAGGTTGTCGAGGTCCCAATTGCGGCGGACCCCCACCACGGTCAGCGCCACCGTGGCGATCAGCACCAGAATGCTGGCCGAGAGTCCACCCACGATCGACACCATGGCCAATTGGCCCAGGTTGAGGTTCGACTCGATGCCGAACGCACTGGCCACCACCGAAGCGATGATCGCCAGGACGAATGAGAGCACCGATGAGAGCGCCAACGACGCACTGACGTTCTGGCGCATCAGGGTGCCGTTTCGAATCGACACCGAGAACGTGCCCGTGTGGATGGCGGTCGACAGGCGGTTACCGAGGCCGCCCATGACGTTGCCCCGGAGCCCGATTGCGGCGGGGACGAGGGTGAGCAGCGTGGGGTAACGCTGGAAGGTGCTGAGTGCCGAGGCGAGTATCAGCCCCGCAACGAAGCTGGAGGTTGAATTGAACCCCAGCGCGGTCAGGCTTTGACGCGCCGCATCGCTGGTCGGCCCAACCAGGTCGACCAGGCGACGGCCGACTGCCAGCAGGCGTCGACGCAGCTCTCGGTGGGAGGACATGGGTCCGCCATCGGGGGTCCTTTGCGATTTCGGCTCAACACGAATGGGCCGACACAGCAGTCTACGTGGTGCGGTGCGAATCAACAGGCGTTGCGCGGCGCCTGAATCCAGCCGATCTAGTCCAGCCCGATTCGCTCCGCGACCTCGGCCCAGAGCGACCGATAGCGGCGTGAGGCCAGGGACGCGGGCGAGGTCATCACCGTGGGCCGCCGTTCAAAACCAAGGCGTTCCACGGCGGTGGAGTGGGGGATCGACGTCGTGAGAAACACCGGGTCGGTGGCCCGGTATTCGGCGTACAGGTGGCGCTGGGCCACCTTGGTCTCGTCCAGGAGCGAGAAGAACGCCGCTAGTGGCAGGTTGGTTGTCCGTTCACCGATGAAGTCCTGCATTTGGGCGAGCGTGCGGATGGACAACGGGGTGGGCTCCACTGGAACCAGTGCCAGGTCCGCCAAAGCGATCAGGTTCTCCAACACCAGCGTGGGCCCAGGTGGTGTGTCCACCACGACCAGGTCGTAGGCGTCGGAGAGCCGGTCCACCGCCTTGGACAGCACCCGGGCCGGGTGCCGCCGCTCGGACATGGCGATGTCCAGGCTGCGCAGCGTTTCGTCGGCGGGGATGACGGACAGGCCAGGCACCTTGGTGTTCCTGGCGAGGCGGCTGACTTCTCGCCGACCCCGCACCACGGTCCGGGTTGCGTTTCCCGGCTCTGGCTCGAGGCCAACCGACCAGGTGGCTGCGGCCTGCGGGTCAAGGTCCCACAGCAGGGTTCGCAGCCCGGTTCCGGCCGCCAAAGCGGCCAGGTTCACGGCGGTTGAGGTCTTGCCCACCCCACCCTTCATCGACGCCAAGGCCAGTACCTTCATGGTGATGATCTTAGGAGCCCTGGCGGGCTGGCCCGGTTACCAACCGTCACCAATTTATCGGCCTGAGCATGTCAGCTACCCGGCTCGACCAGATCCTGGAGTTCGCTGAGCTTGTTGAGGCTGATCGAGTGGTCGCGGAGTGCTTCGGGGGTTCCGAGCTGTTCGGCGAGCCGCTCGGCGATGTTGAGGGAGCTTTGGTAGGCGGCTTCGGCCTGGGTCCAGTCGCCTTGTGCCCGGTACACGTCACCGATCTTGTTCAGGCTGATCGAGTGGTCGCGGAGTGCTTCGGGGGTTCCGAGCTGTTCGGCGAGCCGCTCGTCGATGTTGAGGGAGCTTTGGTAGGCGGCTTCGGCCTGGGTCCAGTCGCCTTGTGCCCGGTACACGTCACCGAGGTTGCTCAGGCTGATCGAGTGGTCGCGGAGTGCTTCGGGGGTTCCGAGCTGTTCGGCGAGCCGCTGACGAATGTTGAGGGAGCTTTGGTAGGAGGCTTCGGCCTGGGTCCAGTCGCCTTGTGCCCGGTACACGTCACCGATCTTGTTCAGGCTGACCGAGTGGTCGCGGAGTGCTTCGGGGGTTCCGAGCTGTTCGGCGAGCCGCTCACCAATGTTGAGGGAGCTTTGGTAGGCGGCTTCGGCCTGGGTCCAGTCGCCTTGTGCCCGGTACACGTCACCGAGGTTGCTCAGGCTGATCGAGTGGTCGCGGAGTGCTTCGGGGGTTCCGAGCTGTTCGGCGAGCCGCTCGGCGAGATCCTCTGCCTCAGTGCTCAGAGCCAGTGCATCATCTGCGTCCCCAGCGGACGCGGCCAGGGCGCGGAGCCCCTCAAGCACGATGAGCCGGCCGCGCTGATCTGGCATCGAACCCGCGACTTTGCGCAGGTCATGTCGGGCCCCGGCTGGATCGTTTCCCAGGCGGACTCGTCCTCGCCGTTCGTAGAGCGCTGTCAGCAGTTCACCCTCGCCTGCCTGCTTGGCCTGCTCGATCAGATGGTTGAGCTGCTCTGATGCTCGACCTCCAAGGGCGCTGTCGCTCATGGCGAGCACGGTCTGAATTTCGTCGTAGTCGGGTGTTGTCGTCGGAGGGAGCGTCAGCGGAACACTGGACAGCGTTGTCGGCCCAGCCGTGGGCTCGGATGAAGCAACGTTCGCAGTGAAACCCACGGTCGGCGCCACCTCGACCAGAAAGTCGCGCACCGACCACAAATCGGTGCTCACGCGCATGGCATGCACCTTGATGGAGGGCGGAGCGACGATGATCAGCCCACCAAGCGAGCTGCGCAGCGTGTCACGCCGGTGGTTCAAGCTCTGGAGCAGGTCGATCCATGCGGCATCCCAGCCGAGTGACTGGCCGGGGCCATCACCGGTGTGCACCGCCTCAACCCACGTGCAGCCGCGAGGCGGGTAACCATCTGCTTCGATCTTTGAGACCGAAGCGGCAAGGCCCTCAGGCGACGATGGTTGCAACTCGAGAAACGGTTCGGCACGGAACCGTCGGTTCCAAGAAGCCCGTTCGGCCAACAGGCGGGCGTCCGCCGGATCCGAGACGAATATGAACCCCAGCCAGAACGATCGGGCCCGGTCGAGGTGTGTGTGAAGTTGCCGCCATGCCTCCTCAACGCCGTCGGCTGACGACACCTGCGTCATGTTGAGGAGGGCTGCGATTCGGTGACGAGATCAGCGATGATCGGATGGACGTCGTACCACAGCTCGCCGTTCTGAAATCCCAAGACGAGGTGGCGGTCCAACAGGTTCGCCAGCGTCTCCCACTCGTGCTGTTCCGCCAGGTGAACCTGGTGGGTGGTGGCGACCCGACCGAGATAGGAGATTTCGTCGTCGGCGAGTGGGATGAAACCCTCGCGTAACTCTTGGCGACCACGGGCGATGGCCGCATCTGGAAGCGGTAGCGTGTCGGCGGTTGCGGCGACTGTTGCGCTTCGAATCAAGCGAAAGAAATCGCGAAGGTGGCCGCCGGAGTCGTGAATCAAGCCATCCAACACATCCTCAGTGAGGAAGTCGGTGGTTGTCGTGTCCGGTGGACAGCGCAGCTGAAGAATCGTGCGCATCGTCTCATATCCCGGTTGGAACCGCCGTTTGTCCCGATCTCGAACCTTGATGTTGCTCAACGAGCGATTCGGGGCACCTTCGACGCGAAGCCACGGCGGGACGATGTATGCCGTGCGTGTCGAATGCAGCTGGATGGATGACGCTTGGTGATCCACGACGTCGACCAACGCCCTTCGTACCTTGTCGAAGTCGTCGCCGCGGATGTGATCGAGCGAATCGACGAGTACGACGAGACCTTTCCAGTTGCTCCCGGCTTTGTCTGGCCAAGCTGAGCGAAGCTCGTCGACCAGCTCGTCGACCACCTCGTTGGCTTCGGCGACCAAGGCGCTGAGTCGACCCTCGAGAAACCGGCGAAGTTGCGCAACAAACGACTCGTCCGCGCGCAGGCTTGCTTTGAGCGCAACCTCACCTTGCAAGAACCCCAAGTCTGCACCCGTAGAAAGCTTGGCCTCCGGTTGCATTTCGATCCGGCGCGGCAGCGCCTGCACCCAGTCGCGAAGCCGGGACCAGATACGTGAACCCGCATCGGGGAGCCAGCCGCTCGTTTCGACCTGATCGGCGATACCGCCAACCAGGAAGAAGAGAAACTCGGTGACGTTGATGGGCAACCTGATGTTGAGGTAGTCCTCGGCATTGAGACGAACCACCGCAAACCCCTGTGATTGCAGATTTGCCTGAAGCCGGAGCAACTGGGTGCTCTTTCCCGACCCGCGCAACCCAGAGAGAAAGTACGTCGAACCCGGCGTTGACCAAGCGATGTCGCGGCCGAGTTCCGCAATGACGTCGGGTCCAAAGGACTCCAGGTGATCTTCGAACGGGACGTACCTGACGTCGGTTGGCTCCAACTCCACCTGTTCCAGGTTTTGGTAGAGCTGCCTGAGCAGGCTTTCGACGTCGTCGGGCACAGAGGCGATAGTACATGGGGTCTGGCGCAGCGTCACTCCGTCGGTGATGCGGGTTGGGCGGTGGTGGCCAGGTGGTTGACGAGTGGCCCGCGGGTGTTCCGGAGTCGCCATGCGAGCGTGTCCCGGGCGGCCTCCAGCAGCGCGGGCGCGGCGTCGGGATCGTTGCTGCGGTCGAGGTGGCAGGTGGGATCGGAGGCCAGATCGAAGGCCAGCGGCGGCATCGTCGGCGCCCCGGAGAAGGTGACCGTCAGCCACTCGTCACTGCGGCGGGCCACCAACGAGCACTGGTCAAGTTGTAGCCCGAGCGCCGCCTCGGGCAGGCGGTTGACGGGGTCGCGAAAGTCCCACTCCCAATGCGCGGCGCTGCGCGACGGTGCCGTCGGCTCGCCGGTGAGGTGGCCCAACAGCGAATGCCCATCGAGCTGACCGTCCAACTCGCTGGACATCAACCCCGTCGCGGTCGGCGAACCATCCGCCAGGGCCACGGCATCGAGGATGGTGGGCAGCACATCGACGTGCTCGGTGAACGTATCGACGACCTTGCCCGAGGTTGACTCGTTCCCCCCGGCTGACGTCCGCAGCCCGGCGGGCCAGCGCATCACCAGCGGCACGTGATAGCTCTCGGGAAACCAGCCCAGCTTGTGGCGAAGCCAATGGTCACCAAGCTGTTCGCCGTGGTCGGAGGTGAGGATCACCAGCGTGTCGTCGGCCTGGCCATCGGCGTCCAGCGCGTCGAGCAGCCGTCCGAACTGATGGTCCACCTCGGCGATCATCGACGCATACGTGGCCCGCCAGCCGGCGTTGCCCCATTCAGATGGTTCGGTCAGCTGCGGAATCAGCAGAAAGGTCGCCAGCAGCGGGTGGATGGCGGCCTCGGCGGCTCGATCGGCCGACCGATTGGGTGATGCGACGTCTGCGGCATCGATGAAACCGAACCATTCCTCGGGCAGCACAAATGGTGGGTGCGGCTGCAGGTAGGTGACGTGCGCACACCATGGTTCGCGTCGACCTCGTACGTACTCGATGGTGGAGTCGGTGAGGTGAGCTGCGGGCGAGAGTTCGGCGGGATAGGGCCCCGGGCGCCCGGCGAGCGCCGATGAGGGGTCCGATTGGTCGGCCACACCGTAGGCGGACCACACGTCGGAGAATCGGTGACCGTGCTCGGCCAGCCATTCCAGCCAGGTGTCGGCTGCGGTGTTGACGTTGACCCCGACATCGTCACCGGTGGCGGCGCCGGACCTGAAGCCGGGCATGGGCTGTTCCCAGCTGGATCTGCGGGGGTCGTTCGGCGCCAAGAGTCGAGGGTCGAGCGTGGTATCGGTGTAGCCGAACAGGACCGGGTCGTAACCGGCCGCCTGCATCAGACGCGGCAGTGTGGGCAGCTCTGCGGAAAGTGGGGTGCCGTTGTTCACCGCCCGGTGCCCCATCAGGTAGCGGCCGGTGAGCATGGAGGTGCGGCTGGGCCCGCACGGCGCGGTTGCCGTGTGATGCTTGGCAAACGTCACCCCATCGGCGGCCAGCGCGTCGACGTTGGGGGTGATTGGGAGCGGACATCCGAGGAATCCCAGGTGATCGGCCCGCCACTGATCGAACGTCACCAGCAACACGTTCGGCCGCCGCAGATTCGGTGAGGATGGATCGCTGTTGTGCTGCTGTGTCACCATCCCACCCTACGACGGTCGGCTCAGAGCACCTCGGGGTCCACCTGGTCGATGATCGCCTCGAGAAACTCCGGACGTCGGGCGTTGTAGGCGGTCACGCTGGCCAGGGCGCCGAGGGTGATCACGATCCCGAGAACCTGCACCGGAACGACCGACTGGTCGAGGAACAAGGCCGCCAGGCCGGTGGAGAGCACGGGCATCGCCAAGGTGAGCAGGCTGGTGGAGGTGAGCGTGGTGTGGCCGTGCGCCCAGTTCATGATGACGTGGCCGCTGCCCGGCACGGCGACGATGAGCGCCACCCACCCCAGCCCCGACCACGAGAATGCCTGGTTGGTGTCCAGCCCGGCGATCAGGATCACCGGGGTCAGCATCAGCGCCCCGATCAGGTTGATCCACACCAGGTACTCGTTGTTGTTCACGTGGCGTCGGGCCGACTTGGAGCCGATGAAGTAGCCGGCCCAGCACACGAGCGCGCCGATCGCCCACAGGTTGCCGGTCAGGGAGGCTGCGCCGTCGGTGCCTGCGCCGAGCACCACCATCACGACGCCCACGATGGCGACGGTTCCCCACACCAGGTGGGTTCGGGTGACCCGCTCGCCGAAGAAGAACGCGGCAGCCGCCAACACCCCGATGGGTTGCAGTGCCGAGATGGTGACCGCGATGGCCACGCTGGTGTATTGCAGTGCCAGATAGAACGCAATCAGGTCGGCCCCAAAGAAGAACCCGCCCATCGCCACGGCCCGAAACTGGGACCCGTGCAACCGGACCCCGCGGGCCAGCATGACCAGTCCGTAGCAAGCGAACGCCAGCCACAGCCGCAGAAATGCCAGGCTCAGCCCACCGATGGGCGCGGCGGCCACCAGCACGTTGCCACCACCCCACAGCGAGACCGCCAGCCCCGCTGCCGCCAGGCCGGTGGAGGACGGCTGAGCCTCGCGGCCCGTCTCGGTGCGTCGCAGTCCCCCGTTCGTGGGGCCGTCCGACTCGGCGGACATCGCTACATCCGCTGAGGAGCTTCGATGCCCAGCAGGTCGAGGCCCCGGACCATTACCCGTTCGGTGCCGACCGCCAGCGCCAGACGGTGATGTCGCTGCTCGTCGGTGTCTGCCTTGAGGATGGGAGCCGCCTCGTAAAACCGGGTGAAGGTCTGCGCCAATTCGAAAAGGTACGTGCAGAGGCGGTGCGGTTGAGCTGAAGCAGCGGAGTCCTCGACAACTCGACCGAAGGAGAGCAGCGCCAGCCCCAGCGCTCGTTCCGCCGGTTCGACCATGCCAATGCGGTCGGGGACTGGTTCGTCTCGCTCGCCGGGCACGGCGATTCCCTCGACGCGGGACTTGCGAAGGATCGATCGCACGCGGGCAACCACGTACTGCAGGTAGGGCGAGGTGTTGCCGTCGAAGGCCAGCATGCGGTCAAAGCTGAACACGTAGTCCCGGGTGCGGTCGGAACTGAGATCGCCGTATTTCACGGCGCCGATGCCAACTGCACGGGCCACCTCGGCCCGCTCGGCCTCATCCAGATCGGGGTTCTTCTGGGCGACGATCGCCGCCGCCCGGGCGACGGCCTCGTCGAGGAGGTCAGCCAGCTTGAGTGACGCCCCGGCGCGACTCTTCATCATCTTGTTGTCCTCGCCCAGCACCGAGCCAAAGGCCACATGGTCCACTTCGGTGGCGTCGGTCAGCCAACCCGCGTCCCGGGCCACGGCGAAAATCATGGCCAGGTGTTCGGCCTGCGGGGACCCGACGACGTAGAGCAGTCGGTCGGCGCGTAGCCGATCGATACGGTCGCGGATGGCGGCCAGGTCGGTGGCGGCGTAGCCATACCCACCCTCGCCCTTCTGCACGATCAACGGGAGGGGTTCGCCCTCGCGGTTGCTGAACCCGTCGGGGAACACGCAGCGTGCGCCGTTGGAGGTCTGCAACATCCCGGCTGCGTCGAGGTCGGCCACCACGGTAGCGAGCAGTTCGTTGTAGGTGGACTCGCCGACGAGGTCGTCGATGGTGAGTCGAACCCCGAGCCGGTCATACACGGCCTGGAAGTACTCGGCCGAAAGATCAACCAGGATGCGCCACAACCGCAGCGTTTCGGGGTCGCCTGCCTGGAGTGCCACCACCCGGGCCCGGGAGCGGTCGGCAAACTCGGACGACCCGTCGAACGACACACGGGCCTGGCGGTAGAACGTGTTGAGTTCTCCCAGCGCCAACTCGGCGATGGCACCTTCCTCGCCCAAATCGATGAGGTGTTCGATGAGCATGCCAAACGGGGTGCCCCAGTCCCCGATGTGGTTCTGGCGGATCACCGTGTCGCCCCGCGACTCCAAAATGCGGACCAGCGAATCGCCGATCACGGTGGAGCGCAGGTGGCCGACGTGCATCTCCTTGGCCACGTTGGGGGCCGAATAGTCGATGACCACCCGCTGTGGCTCCTGTGAGGCAACGATGCCTTGGGCCTCATCACCGATGGCTTCAGCGACTGAATGACCCAGAAAGGCCTCGTCGAGGGTGAGGTTGAGGAACCCTGGGCCCGCAATCTCGGCCGTGGCAACGCCGTCGAGTTCTGCGGCATCGAGCACCTGCTGGGCCAACTCTCGGGGGTTGATGCCCATCCGCTTGGCCAAGCCCATGATGCCGTTGGCTTGAAAGTCGGCCCGGTCTGAGGGCCGAACGACCGGGCCGATGCCCCCGGCATCCGGTGCTGCAGCCGTCATGGCATCGGCGAGGCGTTGGGTGAGCACCTTGACGGGGTCGATCATGGTCGCGATGGTCCGTCGCGGCGCGCCCCTGGGTCAACCTCAATCGTTGGGGTCTGCCGGGGTGGGGAGTTCGGGATGGCCCGAGAGGATGTGTTTGCCTTGCCGGTAGCCTGCGCCGCCGTGCCCATCCTTCTCGCCCTGCTCTCTGCCGCTTCCTACGGCGTGGCCGACTTTCTGGGCGGCACGGCCAGCCGACGGTTGCACGCGCTGGTGGTCACGCTGATTTCGATGGTCGTTGGAGCCTCGATCATTGCGGTGGCATGCCTGGTGCAGGGCGGCGTGGTGACCAGTGCCGACGTGGCCTGGTCGCTGGCGGCCGGCGTGGTGGGTTCGATGGGGCTTGCCACGTTCTATTCGGCGTTGGCCATCGGCCCAATGGGAGTGGTGGCCCCGGTGTCGGCGGTGACCTCGGCCATCGTGCCGGTGACGTCGGGGTTTGCGCTCGGTGAGCGTCCGGCACCGATGGCGCTGTTGGGTATCGCTCTGGCCCTTCCTGCAATCGCCATGGTGGCCCGCGAGCGGCGCCTGCCCGGAGAACCTCGGCGGATGGCGAGCAGCACCCTCGTTCGGGCCCTGGCCGCCGGGGTTGGGTTCGGCAGCTACCTGGTGTTGATCAGCCGGACGGGTGAGGCCTCCAACCTGTGGCCCGTGCTGATCGGGCGAGGGTCATCGATCGTCGTGGTGCTGACGTTGGCCGCGGCGTTTGGGGTGTTGCGTTGGCCCCGCCGACATGATCGCGGCGTCGATGGCGCACAAGAAGTCGTCGATGAGCCCGGGCGAGGCCTACGCCTGGCTGCCGCCGGCGGGGTGTTCGATGCGGGCGGCAACGTGTTCTACCTACTGGCGGTCCGGGCCGACCTGCTGGCGGTCGTTGCGGCAGTGCAGTCGCTCTATCCGGCGGCAACCGTGGGCTTGGCCGGGGCCTTCCAAGGCGAGCGGCCCCAGCGGGTCCAGGTGGTGGGCATGGTTCTCGCCTTGGTGGCGGTGGCCCTGGTCAGCCTGGGATAGCGGTGAGCGTGATCCGCCCAGGACGTCAGCCGGGTTCGGAGCGTTCCAAAGCCACCAGCGCATCGAACGCCTCGTCGGCCCACTGCGGGTTGTTCGGGCTGGTGATGAGGGCGCGGGCCAAACGGCCTGCTGGGCTGCTGCCCAGCCCGGCGAGTTGGTCGGTGATCTCGTCGGCAGGTCCGGCGCCGGGGAATGCCCTTCGGTACGCTCGCATTCGGGTGAAACACTCGACCGGAGCGTTGCGTCTGCATGCAGAGAAGAAGTCGTCGTCCGGCAGTATCCGCTCGCTCACGAGGTCACTTGCCAGTTGCAGGTCGGCACGTGCCGCCGGGTTGCGCAGCGTGTAGACGCCGTTGTCGAGCAGGGTCTGACCGTCGCTGCAGGTCCCCGCTTGGTTGAGGTCACCATCTGGGCTGTCAGTGGTATCGGTGTCGATTCGTCGATACGTGGCGTCGAATCGGGGGTCCCGTCGGATGGATCGGTAGGTGCACGACCAGGGTTCGGTCAGCATCCAGGTGTCTGGGGGCATGATGTCGAAGAAATAGCGCTTGGAGATCGCTGCCCTGAGTTTGGTGTTCGGCTCGAGCAGGACGCGGAGCAACAACGGATCCCCAATCTTCCCGAGATCGACCACCTGAGCCTCGTGGCGAAACGCGACCCGCCCGAGATCCGGGTTGGCCACGATGGGTATCAAGCGCTGGTCAACCTGTCCGACCGTCTGTCGTGCCGTCTGCAGCAGGATCGTGTCGCGCGGCGCAATGACCCACCCCAGATAGAAGGTCTTGGAAAACGACTCATCTGCCGGCAGTGAACTCTCCCGCGCGACGATGAGCAGCGTCAGGACGGCGAGACCGGACGCCGTGAGCGTGGCACGGACCCGAACGGCGGTTGAGCGGGGGGTCTCGCCTGCACGTTCCAGCCGATTTCCGATCAGTTTGGCCACGACAACCACCGTGGCCAACGAGAGCACCGGCACCGCCATGGAAACGACGCGAGCCGGGTGAATTCGGCTGGGGCCAAGAATCAACGCGTAACAGGGCACCCACACCACAACGGTGGTGTAGGCCGCCAATCGCTTGGGTCGGGCAGCGGGAAGGCTCCACCCGCTGACCACCGCGCCTGCCGTCCAGATCACCCCAACCGACCACATGGCGGTCATCACCAGGCCTCCGACGCGGCCGTCCCCCACCCGCACACTCAAGGCGGCTGCTGCGATCAACATCGCGCATCCGGCGAGCAGCACGCCCCCCCCGGTTGCGGCACGGTTGCGGCCCGGGGTTTGTCGAGACATGCGGTGGACGGCCCACAAGGTTGCGAGCCACCCGGCGACACCCAGCGCAGCGATGCCCAGCAGGTCCAGGGTCGCCGCGGCATCGCGACTGCGATTGGCGATGGTGGTTGAGCCGACCGATCCGAAGTACAGGTACCAGAGGGTGACGGCCGTAAGTGGGATCAGGCAGGCCGGCAGGGCGAGGGCGCCTACATGTCGCAGGCTGCGCTCCTCGCGGCGCATGAGGCTTTCGATCACGATCACGGCGGTCAATGGGGCAGCAAGGGTGATCGTGTCCAACCGAACGATCGACAGCAGACCGAGCATCACCCCGAGCCACACGGCAGATGGCAGCGAGGCATTGACACGGTCCCATCGCCACATGATCACGATCAGCAGTAGCGCCCCAATCGGATTCTCCATGCCGGAGAACTGCCAACCGAAGAAGCTCCAGCTCCCGAGCTGCAGGCCCGCCACCGCCACCAGGGCGGCCCACCGAATCGGAGCCCGTTCAGTCTGAAGTTCCTCTCCGACGAGAGCACCGGTGGTCGCACCGATTCCGATCAGACACAAAAAGCCCAAGGCCCGACCCAGAAGCTGATAGCTGCTTCCGCCCAGGAGGAAATAGACCACACCCACCATGAAGTGCAGGGGTGCGCTGAACCCGGCCACGCGATCCCCGAATGCCCCGACGGAGATGGAACCTGATTGCACCAGGCTTTTGGCGTGAGCCAACGTGATGATGCCGTCGTCCCGGTCGACGAAGTTGATGGACCCGCGTAGGTGCCACAACAGCAAGGCGCCGGCGACCCAAAGCAAGCCCCCCGACATCGCCATGGTGAGGTTCGTCGGCCGGGTGCCCGATTGCGCCGCTTGATGATCGCTCAGGACGGGAGCCTGCCCACCGGACGTCTCCATGCGCGTCGCCGAGGGCGCCTGCTCACATCAATCCCTGACCCGAGAGGTAGTCCTTGGCGACCGCAGCAGGGTCCTCGCCGTTGGCGACCCGGGCGTTCAGGGTGGCCATGGTGCGATCGTCCAGTGGCTCCAAGATGGCGGTGGCGATGGTGTCGAAGGCTTGCGGCCGTTGTTCGTACAGCGCTTCTCTGACGGTGGCCGAGGCATTGTTGATTTCGAGCTGGTCGTCGGATTCCACGAGCGTCAGGTTGAAGTTGACGATGGCGCCGCTTGTGGCGGCGAACTCGGAGAAGGCGCAGGTGCCATCGGCGGTGTCGGGCCCGATCGTCGCGCTGTCAGCCTGCTGAAGCTGGTTGGACGGAATGGAAAAGCCGGTCAGCTCCTCAAACCGACCCATTCCAGCAGCGCTCAACGTGTTCTTGGGTTGGAGACAGACCGACGCGTCGGGATGGCCCCGCAGGTAGGAGACCATTGAGTCCAGCGTGAAGGGGCCCTGTTCCTCAGCGAGTTGAGGTCCGACCGCAAAACCGTAGGCATTGTTGAACGTAGATCTTCCAAGCCACACGATGCCGTTTTGGTCGCGATCAAGTGCGCCTGCCTGTTTGGTGAACTCGGCCGGGTCGGTCGGAGGGTCCTCGTCGCTCAGCGACCGGGACCAGGCGAGTCCGTTGTACTCGACCGAGGCGTCGATTCGATCCGCCATCATCTTCCGACGAACCGAGGCAGCGCTCCCAGCACCAACCTGCGACTCGACCTTCGCTCCCGCCGACTCGTACGCCACAACGAACATGTAACCAAGCAGGTTGTTTTCCGGAACGTCCCTGGTACTCACACTGACCGACAGACCGCTCAGGTCGGCACCGGCAAACCCGTCAGACCTGCGCACATACAGCGACCACCCCAAGGCCGCTACACCGATGGCCACAGCCAGGAAGCCAATTCCAAGTGCCAGGAGGATGCGCGTGTTGACGCGGGTTCTGGACGCCTGTGGTGGCGCAGCGGTTGGTGGTGGCGTCGACGCAGAGGTGCGAATGCTCGCCTGCTGCGGAGGGGGAGCAACGGGTAACGAGGGCGCGGGCGGCGGGAGCGGCTTGGGTGGGACCGGTGGCATCGTGGGTTCGTCGTAGGCCATGGCAGGACGCTGTCCGAGCTAGGCAGTCAGCCGTTGAACCTTGTTGGCAACCTTGTTGAGGAACTGCTTGATCGGTACCGAGGCTCCTGCTTTGGCTGGGACGGGTGTTGCGCCCGTCTTTGCAGGGGCGGCCGCAGGGGCTGCTGCCGCCTTCTTGGCCTTGTTCGTAACCACCCGGATCACGCGTTCCTCACGGACGATCGTATGAAGATCGGCCCGGAATTCACCCGACTCGGCCAGACGCTCCATCAGTTCGCGTTGGTAGGGCTCCGGATCACCCCAGGTGGCGTACATCTTGCGCTCACTGGCACAGATCGGATGCAGATCGTCGTTGACGATGGTTTCCCAGACCGCATTGGCCGTGCCGATGGTGTGCTCGGTTCGGAAGTCGTCGAAGACCACCACACCGTCTTTCCTCAGCAGCCTTCGGGCTGCAGCGGCGTCCTCTCTGACGTTTACGTACATGTGGGAAGCGTCGATGTGGATGTAGCGACAGCTTCCGGCCGTGACGTGATCTTCGATGGCCGAACTCAGGCCCCGAACGACCTCTGGAAGCGTGTCATGAAAGGCCAGGTAGTTGTTTGCGAACTCTTCTTCCGAGAGTGTTCTGTAGGCATTTCGGTCAGCTTGATGCAGTGTCAATTCTGAGGTGACGTCCTCGAACAGGTCGCACACGGTGAACGTCTCGCCCGGCTGCTGGTGCCTTCCGATGACGATGGCGCTCTTCCCCTTGTACACCCCCAACTCCACGAGATCGCCTGGTGCCTGAGAGCCAACCTGGAAGCTCAGGATGCGCTCGAAGAGCCACTGGTCGGCACGGATCATCCAGCCGGGTACATCGTCCAACTTTTTTGGAGTTGTTGTTGCCATCGAAATTACCTCGGGGGTGAAGGGTGTACTGGGTGGCGCCACCGGAGTGGGATCGCCGAAATTATCACGGTGCGGCTTGCATTCGAGCACTCGCGAGGTTTCCTCAGGCCCCTGCCGCGGGCACACCTTGAGCCCGTGCCGGTTCATGAACCGAATGCGTCACCCGGCTCGATACCTCCGCCAAAGGCGTTCTGGGAATAGGCGATGGATGAACCCCCAGGGCGCTGGGGTGAGGTACCGGCCCGGTTGCGGGCGCCGTCAAAGAAGTGCATGGTTCCCGAATCGACGATGGAGCCCAGGTTCTCGCCGGGCACTCCCACGGTGATGTCCGCCAAGCCGTCGCCGTTTCGATCAAGGATCTCCAGGTGGGCGCCAAAGTGGTCGCCCCATTCGGCGCCGTAGCCGGTGAGTGGGGCGGTTCCCTGAGCGATCGAGCCTGATCCACTCACCCCACCCTCTGCACCAAAGGCGATCCCCACCATGCCGGCGCCGGTGCTGGACCCGAAGCTCTCGTCCGGAGCACCGACGATCACGTCGCCGTAGCCGTCCTCGTCGAGATCGCCAACGGCCACCGATGCGCCTACTGCGTCGTTCGCTTCTGCGCCGCCCGGGAGTGCTCCCGACTGTGTCAACACGCTGGCGTTGGTGCCAACCCTCGACGACGGCGACCCGTGTAACACGGTGGCACTCCCGGCCGATCGCTGGGATCGGACCCAGTCGCCCGGTGTGCCGACAACCAGGTCTGCGGCGCCGTCGCCGGTGACGTCACCCGTCGCCAACGAGGCGGCGAAACGCTCGCCGCCGGCCCACGCCCCGGGCGCGCCGTCCCCTTGAGCTACGGCGTAGTTCCCAGCGGTCGTGAGCCCGTTGGCAGAACCCATCAGAAGGTGCGACATGCCCACGTTCGTCCTGGTTCCGAATGCCTCGCCGGGTGCCCCGATGGCAAGGTCGTCAAAGCCGTCGGCGTTCAAGTCGTCCGCAGCCAGGGATGCAGCGAACTCGTCGCCGGTTTCGGCGACTCCCACCACTGGTCCGTACTGGCCAATGGACACGCTGCCCGAGTCGTTCAGTCCGTTGGCGGTGCCGTAGATCAAGGCCAGGTAGCCCTGGGACGCGTTCTCGCCGGGAACCCCCACCACCAGGTCATCGAAGCCGTCATGGTTGAAGTCGCCGGCCGCCAGCGCAGCGCCAAATCGGTCTCCCGACTCTGCGTACCCGGGGATGGGGCCGTTCTGGTCGAAGGAGCGTTCGCGTCGAGCGTCCAGGCCTGCCGGTCCACCGTTGAGCACGTGGATTGCGCCGGCATCACGTTGCGAACCCACGTCTTCGCGAGGAACGCCGATGACCAGTTCGTCATACCCATCTCCGTTGAAGTCACCAGATGTGGTCACGTCTCCGAAGTAGTCGTTGGTTTCTGTTGCGCCGGTGATGGGCCCGGATTGGCTGAGAAACTGCGGGCGCAGCCGGGCTATGCCGAAGACCGGACGATCCGGGGTGATGCCCGGGTCCTCCCCGTAGCGCACGTTGACGGCGCCGGCGTTCTTGACCGAGCCGATGTCCTCCCCGGGAGCGCTGAGGGCCGCGTCTGCCCAGCCATCACCGTTGAAGTCGGCGCCGATGCGCTCGGACCGGGCCTTACCTGGATGGGGCGCGCAGGTGGTCTTGCCGTATGCCTTGCAAGCGACCACATTGCCAAGTGAATCGATGGCCAATGCCGAGTCGCCCACCGGTTCAGGGTCGAAGATCGGTGCCGAACGGTTCATGAACAGTCCGGTTTGCGAGTCGGTGCCTGGGCCGATCGTGACCCGAATGGTGGCGGAGGGTGCCAGGGTGATGGGTGCGTCGATGGTCTTGATGTGGGGATAGGACTCAAGGCGCCAGTCCTGAAGGTTCACGGTGGTTGTTCCGCGGTTGGTCAGGTCGAAGTAGTCATTGGTGCCCCATGGTGCGGTATCCAACCTGGTGATCTCCACGTTGGGCGCCGCCGTGTCGTTGCAGGGCCCGACACATGGCCAGAAGTTGAATGCCCGCATGTCACGCTGAGGATCGAGAAGGAACGCTCCGTCGATCCCGGAGAAGATCGACGAGGTCTTCCCGAAGTACTGGTCGGTTGCGGTATTGGTGCCCTGCCCGGTGTGAATGGTGAGTGCACCTCCGGGTGAAATCTGGGTACCTGACGGGAAGTTGTAGAACTCCAGAGCGCTGTCCTTCCACTGCCAGCCGGTGAGGTCGAAGGGGGTGGTTCCGTGGTTGCGCAACCGCACGTACTCGCCGTTCAGGTTGCTCTCTTCTGCGCCGTCAGCATCGCCGTTGGTGCTCATGGTGATGGGGAAGTCAGCTCGTGGACCTGCCCCACACAGGTTGGGGTTGTGTATCCCGACGCCCGCCCGGTTGGCCTCCCAGAACGCCGTCACGTAGTCGGCGGCGTAGTCGTACTCGTTGTTCTCGGTGAAGATGATGGGCATGCCGTAGCCCTCCTTCAACATCAACTGGGAGACGTTGGTGCCGTTGACGAACACGTGCCTGATCGCTCGGTTGTCCTTGGTGTATGAATTGGCACGCTGAGCCCGAAGCGTGACCTGTTTGCCGTTCACCAGGCTGGACAGGCGCGCCGTCGCCTCGTCTGCGTAACACTTTGGTGTCTCGTGGTTCTCATTGGTGTTGATGCCCGCCAGTCGGATGACCTTCTGAGGACTGCCACCGCCATCGATCTCCAAGGTGTCGCCATCGAGCACCCTGGTGACCTTGCCGTTCCATGACTGCAGGGCAGCTCCCGCTGGAGTGGGGGCAGCCACCTGGAGCGCGAGCGACAGCGTCGGAACGGCGAACGCAAGGCCGGCGATGACGACCGCCGCCTTGGCAAGGGCGGATGCCTGCCGGATTCGAGAGTTTCGTGAAGAGGGCACAGCCTCATGCTAGACGACGTTCAATCTTGACGCCACTCATCGGGCCGGGTGTTCACCCTGACACCGCTCGGTTTAGCCGGGGCGGTTCAACTCCCAGGTCCTGAGGGCCGGACGGGGTCCGTGGAGCGATTTCGGTGGCTCAGGCTCGTCATCGAGGAAGAACTTCTTGATCACGCGCTCGGCCGCTCGCCCATCGTCGAACTCACAGAAGATCGCCTGGAATCGTGCAAGCCGCTCTCGGGCATCGTCGCTGTCATAGGCCTTCGAGGTAAATACGTCAACAAGTTCGTCCATGGTGCGCACGGCAGCCCCAGGGGGTTCGGCCATGATGTCGAAGTAGGTGCCCCGCTGGGACCGGTATTCGTCCCAGTCATATCCGTAGATCACGATGGGGCGGCCGAGGTTGGCGAAGTCGAACATTGCGGAGGAGTAGTCGCAGATCATGACGTCGGCTGCCAGGTACAGCGGCTCAATCTCCACGTCGTCGCTCACGTCGATGATCCGCCCGGTGTCCACCAGGCCCTCAACCCGGTCGCTCGGGTCGTAGAAGTAGTGACCTCTGATCAGCAGCGTGATGTTGTCGCCGACGCTTTCGATGAACTCGGCTGCATCGAGGCCAAGATCAAATTGCCCCACGCCGTCGCGGTGCGTGGGCGTGTAGAGCACTGCCAGGTTCCCTTCTGGCACTCCCAGCCGTGTTCTGGTTTCTTCGCGAACTTTGTTGTTTGGGTTGATCAGCGCATCGTTGCGGGGATAGCCGTATTCAAGGATGTCGTGGACGGCGGGAAATGCCCTTCGCCAAACCTCGGTCGAGTAACGGTTGGACGACAGGTTGAAGTCCCAGCGGTCGACGCGTTTGAGGAGCCATCCGAACGACATCTTGTTGGCAGCCACCGGGTAGGCCTGAAGGTCGAGCCCCATGAACTTCAGTGGGGTGCCGTGTTGGGTTTGAAGCTCGAGTTGACCGGGCCGTTTCACCAACTCGTTCGGGAAGTTGACGTCGTTCACAAAGAACTTGGCGGAGTGGCAGAGCGCCCGGGCTTCGCGGCTCCCTGCAACGACGTGAGGCAGGGAGCCGACGTCGTCTGTAAACCGCTCGCTGATGATCCACGTGCCCTTGATGTGGGGTGCGTGCTCCGACAGCGCCCGGTAGATGGCCAGGGGGTTGCCAGATGGGGGGCGGTTCCAGAGCGACGTAAAGACAGCAGAGGATTCGTTCAGCCTGGTGCGCTTTGCAGCGTTGGCTGCCGCGCGCAGTTTGGGACCAAACTTCTTCTTCAGCTTCCGGGCGCGGATTCGCTGGCCATTGACCACTTTGAGCGCTTGGAATGCCGGATAGTTGTTCATCGCCACGAGTCGATACTTCAACCCGAGGTCGGTCATGGGGAGCTCGAACATGGGAGGGGCTGTGGGTCCCAGAACGGCGGCCGACTTGTGGAAGAAATCGGCTCGCCGGCTGGCGGGCAGGCGGCTCTCACCGGCGGCGAGCACGGCCAGCACGTGTGAGCCGCCGCGCATCCAGAAATCAGTCGCAAATGGCTGAAGTTCGGGATGCTCCGCCACGATCTCGAACATGCGCTCCAGTTGATCGATCAACTCGAAGTGGCGCTCCCCCGACGACCTCAAGATGCTGCCGCCACGCCGTTGCCGATACGCCATGCACACCCGATCCAACATGGCAATCGACGAGGCGAGGCCCATAACCGGGTAGGTGAAGGGAATGTCTTCGTAATATCCGTGGGGAAACGTCAGGGCGGTTGTTTCCAAGAATTCCCGCTTGTAGGCCTTGTTCCAGGCAACGTTCAGCAGTTTGAGTAGCTCGGGATCGTCCGCCAATGTGAGGACATCAGGCCGGTCTGCGAACAGCCGCGCAAGGATGTTTCTGGAGCGACGATCGTTCCAATACAGCCGTTCGTAGTCGAAGATCACCAGATCGGCGTCGGTGGTGTCGCAGGTTTCGCGGATGGCGTCGAGCGCGCCGGGATAGTAGTAGTCGTCGCTGTCCAGAAACAGCACGTAGTCGCCGGATGCTTCCGCCATGCCAAGGTTGCGTGCGGGGCCCAGCCCGATGTTTGCTTCGGGTCGAAGGATCCTGATTTGCGGGTTCGCCTCGGCGAGTTCCACGGCAATGTCGTGGGAGCGGTCGGTGGAGTGGTCCTCCACCACGATGATCTCGTCGCCGTCGACGACCTGGTCGACCGCTGACATCAGACACTGACGTAGGTAGCCCTCCACGTTGTGGACGGGAATGATCACGCTGAAGTTCACCATGGGCCTACCAAGTTACTCGTGGGAATGACCGCTCCGAATTTGGGGGCGCCTTGATGTCGGAGCAGCGACCCCATCACGGACCACTCAGCAGCCGACCTCGGATGCTGCGATGGTCGCCACACCCCCGCCGACCCGTCGAGCGAGGACGAAACGGAACGGGCCGACCGCACAAGACGATCGGCCCGTTCAATGGGAAGATGACGTGGACCCAGCAATCGCTGGGTGCTCAGCCCTCAGAGGCTAGAGAGCCAGCCAACCGTTCGCCTGGCGGTAGGTGTTTTGATACCAAGGGCCGTAACCTGCACCAACCCCGACCATCAAATCCCCGCTTGTAGCCAATTGGTTCACATTGCCGCCGTAGCTCGTGGCTGCTCTGCCATCATGGGACCAGGCTCGCCAGTACTTGCTGATACCAATGGTCTTGCCATCGTCCAGCTTGCGCCAGTATCCGCCGTAGTTGGTCCACTCGAAGTTGCTGGTGTTGGCGCACCACAGGTTGCGTCCTGCGCCCGCCAGGCCGCAATAGTGGGTGGTCTTTCCAATGTTCACTGCAGGTTGGGTGATACGCCCACCGGCGCTCGTCCAGCCGTAGCCATGGTTCCACCACAGTGCGCCGGAACTAGACGTTCCGAAGATCTTGTTCGAGTAGCTGCCGATCTGGCTGAGCTTTCCGCCTGTGGAACTCCAGCCGGTCACGCTGTCTCGGCAGATCTTGGCTTCGTACACATAGCTGGACGGACTCGTTCCAACCAGGTAGGCACAGCTGTTGCGATTCGAAGTCGCAACCTTGGTGACCTTGCCTCCGAGGCTGTACCAACTTGCCCATGAGCAACTGGTTCCAGCACACGTTCCACGGCGGTACCAGGTGTCACCGTTCGAACGCCGGGCGATCGCCACGACGCCATCGCCGCTTTGCGGCTGCATAGCGACGGACTTGAAGCCTCCGCCCAACGATTTCCAACCATGCTTTTGGCAGTTGGTTGTGCGGGTCGGGCACACCACGACTTCGGCAGAGATGACACCACTGGAGGTAAGCGCTCCAACGACGTAGACACCCTTGCCGGCGGAGGTGACGTCGATGTCGGCGAGGCTGCTTGGCCGGGGCGCCGCGCTTGCCGTACCCGACGTGGCAACCAGTGAGCCCCCAAGCATCAGTAGTATTGCGAACGACTTCAACGGCAGGCTTAGCCTGCGACGTTGTGGCTTGGCCATGGACGTTCGGCTCATGTGAACTCCTCGTGGTCAGGTTTGGGTGGTCTGTCGGGGCACACTTCGAACAGAGCCCCTTGCCTCACTACTAGCCTCGATCCGGCATGGTAGAACCGTGAAGAACTAGGTTCGGACGCGACAAATGCGCTCCGTTCCGGCAAACTTGTGGTTGTCGAGACACACAAGGAGGCTGGGATGGAACGCACCCGTCAGGTGCAATGTAGCGCGTCGGAACCGGTCCGCTATGACGGCGATGATGAGACCGACAAGATCGTCGCGTTGGCTGGCTTGGGGCCGCTCGCTGAGTACACCGACCGGCTGGGAGTGACCGGCGGGTTCGCCGGTGCTGTGCCCTATTTGGGCCCGGGAATACCGGTTGTTGACCGGGGCGGGTTGTTGGTCCATGGCTTGTTGATGTTGAACGCCGGAGGAGATTGCTGCACCGACCTGGCGATGGTCCAAGCCGCCGAAGGTGTGCTGGGTGACGTCGGTTCGGACACGACGTTCCGGCGGATGATCGCCGACTTCGCCAAAACACCCGGATCGACTGGTGCTATCGACGGCGTGATGGCCGAGGTCCGCACCCGGGTGTGGGCCGAACACGGCTGGTCGGACCCCGGCCGTCGGGTGACCTTGGACATCGACGCCACCCTCACCCGTGTGCACTCGGAGAAAGAAGACGCCAAAGGCAACTACAAACGCGGGTACGGGTTCCACCCGGTCGCGTGTTTCGCTGACTGCTCCGGTGAGGCTCTCGCTGTTGAGCACCGGCCCGGCAACGCCGGCGCGAACACCATCGCCGATCTCGTTGGGATCGTCGACGCAGGACTGGACGCGCTCCCCGAAAGCGTCGCCCGGTCCCATCGCCCCGGCGCTGTCGCTGCTGACGCGGCCAACGAAATCCTCGTCAGATCCGATTCGGCCGGGCACACCCTCGGGTTCATGTGGGACATGTGGGACCGCAACGTCCGGTTCTGTGTCACCGGAAGGTCGAACACCGTCTTGAGCTCGGTGATCCTCAGCTTCGACGACAACACCAACTGGGAACAGGCGTTGGAACCCCACAACGTCGACCTCGACGACGAGCATTCCGACGTCGACGCCCGCAAAGCCCAAGTCGTTGAGGTCACCGACGACCCAGCCATCGCCAGATGGGTTGGGCTGAAGAAACGACCCAAAGACGACCTCGATGTTCACTACCCGCCCGGCACCCGAGTCGTCGTCCGACGCGAACCGTTACACCCCGGCGCCCAGCAGCGGATGTTCGACACGAACGGCTGGCGCCACACCATCATCATCTCCGACCTCCCAGGCGAATCAGCTTTGGAGATCGACCGGCTCCAACGCGAACACGCCCACGTCGAAGAGAACATCAAACGACTCAAAACCTGTGGCCTCGACCGGTTCCCGTTCCCCGACACCGCCCGCAACAAGGTCTGGACCTCAATGGTCGGCTGGGCCCACACCCTCTGTCGCTGGTTCCAACTCGACCTCCTCGCCGGCACCGAGTTCGAACACGCCCACCCCAAAAAGCTGAGACGTTGCCTCTTCAACACACCCGCGATCCTCCGCGTCCGCAACCGGCAAACCTGGACGCTATGGCCCAAACAATGGCCATGGAACCCCCACCTCCGCAACGCAGGACGCCGCCTCCGGACCATGAACCCGCCCGCACCACTCCAGATCTGACCGTCACCTACTCCAGACAGCCAGTCCACCAGCCCGAACCTTCGGCCGGGCTACTTCACCGACCCCACACACCAACCCGAACACACCTCAACACACTGGACAGCCGGGTAGCAGCCCTCTGAACCCGCCACGAGCACCCCACCACATCCGATACCAACCCCCCTCACACCAAAACGGCTTTCAGGCCGCCAACACCGGAGAAACGTGCCGGATCGCGGCTAGTCGAACCGCCACTCTCAGTCAAAGCGTGTGGCGGTGGCCGTGGCGGCGAACGTGCGACGGGCCGACCACGTCGCGTGGTCGGCCCGTTGAGGAAAGAGCGTCGCCTACCGGCTTACACCGGAGCGAGAGTCAGAGGGCTCGCCAACCGTTGCCACCTTCGTTGTAGGTGTTCTGGTACCAGGGCTTGTAATCCGCACCGACACCAACCATGAGGTAGTCATTCCACGCCACCTCATTGACTTGCCCACCGAAGCTGACTGCGTCTCGGTAATCGTGGGCCCATGCCCCCCAATATTTGCTAACGCCAACGGTCTTGCCATCATCAAGCTTTCGCCAATACCCACCATAGTTACTCCACTGGTAGGTGTACTGGTCGAAGCACCAAAGGTTGCGACCTTGGCCAGCCAGACCGCACAGCTCGTCTGAGTCACCTACGTGAAGCGCGGGTTGGGTGACCCGGCCACCTGCACCCGACCAACTGTCGCCGTCGAACCACCAAAGGCTTCCCGACGGCGAAGTTCCGAAGATGGAGCTGCTGGAGGTGGCGATTTGGCTGAGCTTGCCGCCCGTGTAGCTCCATCTCTTGAAGCTGTCAGAGCAGATCTCGGCCTTGAAAACAGATCCGGTGCTGCTTCGGCCTGCGAGTTGAGCGCACGAGTAGCTGGTGTCGGCCGCGATGGTGGTGACGGATCCGCCCATGCTGTACCAGCTGTTCCATGAGCAGGTCACACCCGAGCAGTTCCCTCTCTTGAACCACGTTGCGCCGTTCGTCCGCCTGCCAATGAGGACTGGACGTCCATAACCTATGTATTCAACAATGACCGACTTGAAGCCGCTGCCAAAAGATGTCCAACCGTGTTTCTGACAGTTCTCGTAATAGCAGGCCACCACTTCGGCCTGGATGGTTCCCCCACTGGTGAGTGCCCCAACGACGTAGACGTCGTTGCCGATACCCTTCACGTCGATATCGGCGAGATTGCCGGGTGCCGCTCCGGCAGTGGCAGAAGTGGCAACCAGCGATCCCCCGATCATCAGGAGTGCAGCGAGCAACTTGAATGGTAGATGTCGCCACCGGTTGGTGGCTTGGTGATGATCTATCTCGTGCATGGGAACTCCCTTGTTGGACTTCGGTCGGTCGTAAACGGTCACGCTACTCATGAATCTGTTTGCCCGTCGAGGTCGAAGGAATCCCGCGAGTGGCGCCGATCCCTAGATGGCCCTGGTCATCGATTCCACGCTCGGGACGTGCTTAGAGTCCCCGCCAACCGCCTGCAAAGCCCCCGGCGGTGGTCTGATACCAGGGGTGATAGTCGGATCCGACGCCGACCATGAGTTCGAAGTCCTCTGACCAAGCGACTTCGTTCACTTTGCCGCCCCAGCTCGAACGATCGTAATCCTGGCCGTTGGTCCACACATCCCAGGCCTGTCCAATGCCAATAGTTTTCTGGTCGTCCAGTTTGCGCCACGAGCCGCCGTGGTAGGTCCACTGGTTGGTGTACCTGTCGACGCACCACAGATGTCGGGCGCCATCGGAAAGTCCGCACATCTCTCCATATCCGAGGCCCCACACGGGTTGGGTGACGTTTCCGCCGGCCCACCTCCATTCTCCGTATTCATACCACCACATCTGCCCGGAAGCCGAGGTCCCAAAAATGCGGTAGCCGTCGTTGGCGATCTCGCTGAGTTGGCCGCCTGTGTAGGTCCACCCCTGCACCGAGTCACCACATACCTGGGCCTGATACACGCGTTTGGTGGAAGTCTGACCCGCGAGTAGAGCGCATCCGGTCGCATTGGATGCCAAAACATTGATGACGGCGCCTCCCAGGTTTCTCCAACTCTCCCAGGAACAAGCGGTACCGGAGCAGTTTCCACGCTTATACCAGGTGGCACCGTCGTCACGTCGGGCAATCACCACCACGCGTGGTCCGGTGAGGTATTGGACCGTCACCGATTTGAATCCGCTGCCAAGCGAAGTCCAACCATGCTTGTCACATGCTGGCCCGGTGCAGGTGACCACCTCGACCTGGATGGTTCCCCCGACGGTGAGCGCTGCGATCACGTTTGTACCCATCGTGACGGCCGTGACGTCGATGTCGGAAAGGCTGCCGGGTGATGCCCCTGCGGGGGTGGAGGTCGCGGCGAGCGACACTCCTGTCATCAGCAGCACACCGAGCAGGGCTATCGGCAGGCTTCTTCGATGGTTTGTCTGTTGATGGAGAGCGAACCTGCGCATGTGCCGGCCCTTCGTTGGAGGGAGTGGAGCCGCTGGGTCACGCCGCCGGGTTCATGAAGATGCTGTCGGTCACAAGGTCGGGGTTCCGACGCCACCCCAGATGTTGGGGGGAAGGAGTGGCTCAGAGCGTCGCCCAGGTCCCGTGGCTCGTCCCGAGAGTGTCCTGATACCAGGGGCGATAGTCCGACCCGATTCCGACCATGAAATCCTTGGTGTCGGTCCATGCCACTTCGTTGACCTTGCCGCCGAAACTGGTGGCGACGTTATCCTCGTAGTTGTTGCCGGCGTTCGCTTCACCATCGAGAACCCACGCATCCCAACCTCCTCCGATGCCGATTGTGCGGTCATCGTCGAGCTTGCGCCAGTAACCACCGTGATTGGTCCACTTGTTGGTGGATGTGTTAACACACCACAGTTTCCGGCTGCTCTGAGAAAGCCCGCACAATTCTCCATCCCCGAATTTGGCTGCGGGTTCTATGGTGTTGCCGCCCGCCCCCTTCCAGAGCCCATTTTTGTACCACCACATTTGTTGGGACGAGGTGGTCCCAAAGATGCGGTCACCGCTGACGGCGATGTTGTCGAGCTGACCGCCGGTGTAACCCCATCCCTGCACGGTATTGGCGCAGACTTTGGCCTGATAGACCCGTTTGGTGGCACTTTTACCTGCCAGCAAAACGCAATTGCCTCCAGAGGCTGAGGTCGCGATGTCGATGACGGAGCCTCCCAGATCCTTCCAGCTGATCCAGGAGCAGCTGGTCGCCGAGCAGCTCCCACGCTTATACCAGGTGGCGCCGTTATTTCGCCGGGCGATCACGACAGGGCGGCCTTCGGCGAGGTACTCAACATTCACCGATTTGAATCCTCCACCAAGTGAGGACCAGCCGTGCTTCGTGCAGGTCGACAAACATGTCACCACCTCGACCTGGATGGTGCCGCCGGTGGTGAGTGCGGCGACGACGTATCTGCCATCGATATCCGCCACATCGATGTCGGCAAGATTGCCGGGTTCCGCGCCGGCGGGAGCGGAGGTTGCGACGAGCGAACCTCCGATCATCAACAGCACAGCGAACACAGTGAACAACTTGGATCTGCTCGTGCGATACGGATGGCTGTCACCGTTTCGGGTCATGCGAAGGTCCCCTCATGAAATACATGGCTGTCGACCAGCACGCTAAGGAGGGTTTGACCAAAAGTCGAGCGAAAGTTCGTGGTCGTCAGGCTCACTCGGGAGGTGTGCGACCAAGGATGGCGAAGAATCGGCGGGCGTCGCTCAGCCACTCTCCAGGCAGCTCCAAACCATCGGCCAGTCCCTCTCGCCAGTTCGACTCCACCCAATCCACCAGGGGCTGTTTGGTCCAGAGCCGCTCCACGTGGTTTGCGAAGTCCGTGGTCTCAAGGCCGCTACGATCGACGACGCGCTGCAAAAGGGCCGCGTAGCTGGCGCCGAACCAGCGTGCACGCTGCACACGGCCAACCTGCCAGAAGGTGGCTTCACGCCGACCGAGAAGTTCGGCGAGGCGTTGCGGGGCGGTGGGGCTACGATGCAGCGCCGCACGATGATTTCGGTAGAACAGCGGGCGGTCGCCGAACGCCTGCAGCATCATCGCCAGCTGGGGATACATCGTGAGTCCCAGGTATGGCTCCGGGTCGACCGCCATGAACGGTTTGCGGCGCATGACCACCTGGCTGATCCACCCCAGTGATGAATTGACCCCGTTGTAGGTGCCCACATCCACCAAGCGGTCAAAGCGATGCGCCTGGCCTGGGTCCAACTTGATTGGAGCGTTGCCTTCGCGGTCGGGCAGCGGGCGGCCATCCAAACCGATTCGAGATTTTTCGAACAACAGAACGTCGGCCGGAGCAGCCCGAATGTCCTCCAGTACCTGAGCAAAGCCGCTGGGCACCCAGCGGTCGTCGTTGCCGAAGATCCAAAGGTATTCACCGCGACATCCCCTTGCAGCCTCCAGCAGGTTGGCCTCCAGACCGAGGTTCTCCGAGTTGATGCGGAGACCGACGAATGGGTGCATCCGAGCAAACTCAGCCGCCACGGCTGCGGCCCGACGGTCGGGTGACTGGTCGTCGGTGACGACGATCTCGACAGTGCCTGGTTCCACGAACTCCAACTCGGCCACGATCGATGCCAGGCATTCCTCAAGGAGGGACGGACGGTTGAATCCCGGCACGGCAACGCTGAGCAGCGGGTGAGGCGCATCTCTCACCGCCACCGGTGCGACGGCACCGACATCGGTCAGTCGGCCTTCGATCTCATGGCGGAGGGTTGTGCCGGTGTGGACGGCCAACTCCATTGCATCGTTGGCGGTCCTGGTGGCGGTCGCAACCTGGCTGCGGGATTCTGCGGCATGCTGAGCGGCTGCTTCCAACGCGGTTTTGGCACGCGTGAGATCCTCACCAAGGCGTCGTAGTTCAGCGCCTTGGGTCTTGAGCATCTGCTGCTGTTGCTGGGCCAGGCTCTGATTGCTTTGACCAGTCAAGCGAAGGAACCGCAGCTTGATCGCCAGGAGGGCGGCGCTTCCAAGCACGACGACGGCCCCGGTCACCTGCTGTGCGGCCGGTAACCCAGGGCTTCCAAGCACCGCCCACGCGCCAACGCAGCCAAGCCCCACCAATGCCATGGTGCCCTTCGTGATGTTTCTCGAAAAAACCTGACGCAAGTGGTGTCCAGTGACGATCAACGTGACAGGCGCATTCACCTAGTGTTCGGTGACGGTCTGGGAGTGGTCTGCGATCTTACCGAGCACGGTGGAGGCAAGCCGCGTTCGCTCAGCTCCGAAAATTTCGGGCCGGGTGCCAGCAGCGTTACCGTGGGGGATGGCCGAAATGGACATGCAACCCGAGCTTGCCGGATCAGGTAAACGGTTGTGCCCCCGGCGCAGCGCAACCTGCGACGGTTTGCCGTTGGTGGACCGGAGCTCCGTTGGTGACTGAGCGCTCGGCTTGGCACGACAACGTACGGGTGGTGGGAATCTGCCTGGTGGTCGCCGGCCACTGGGGTTTGGCACGAGGCTTCTACCCAGGGGTCTCGGACCCTTCCGGCGATATGATCTTCTTGTTCCACATGCCGCTGTTCGTCATGTTGTCGGGTCGCTTCGTGAAGCCGGCCGCCGCTCCGATGCTGACCTTCCGGAAGAGCTGGGGAAGCCTGATCCTGCCGCTCGTCATGTTTGCGGCCTTCAACCTCAGCGTGGTGGCGCTGGTGGCCGACCGCCCTCGGGTAACCTTGGGCTACGTTCCCTTCGGGCTCTGGTTTCTGGTGTCGTTGTTCTTTTGGAGGCTGCTGGCAACGGTTGTTGGCCGCCGGCGGGTGGTGGACTGGTTGCTGTGGCCCCTTGCGCTGCTTGGCGTCGCGGTCAGCGGTTTGATCCCGAATCACTACTCGATTATGCGAACGCTGGCCTTCTTTCCGGTGTTTCTCTTTGGGATGCAGATACTTCCTCAGATTGAGACCTGGCTGCGCCGGCCCTGGGTGCGCGTCTCGTCAGGCGCGGTGGTCGCCGTTGCCGGTTCCGTCGTCTGGGCCAATGCGGCGAGAATTCAGAACGTGTGGTTTCAACACCGTCTGACCTACGCCGAGCTCGGCGGTTCTGCGACCCGTTCCGCTGGGATACGGATTTTGGTTCTGGTGATCGGCGTGGTGGTGTCCTGTGCGGTGATGTCACTCGTGCCGGAGCGCCGGGCTGGCCGGTTGTCAGAGCTTGGCCGGTACACCTTGTACGCCTACCTGATTCATCTTCCCGTGACTCTCGTCCTCAATTTCTGGTTGTCACCCCGTATCGAAGATCGACCGGCAGCGAGGCTGGCGCTCCTGCTGGCGATGGTGCCGTTCACCTTGCTGGCGATGAGTCGACCTGTTCGTCGGCTCACAGAGCCGATGGTTGAACCGGTGAAGTTCGCGACGTCCGGGCACCCGACTTCGGCGTAGGCGGCCTTTCCGGGAGCGGTCGGCCGATCGAGGCAGCCGGCTTGTAACCCAAGGGTCCAATAGCCGACAGTCGAATTGCGACCCGATAACGTCCCAA
This sequence comes from Candidatus Microthrix parvicella Bio17-1, assembly GCF_000299415.1. Lineage (NCBI taxonomy): Bacteria > Bacillati > Actinomycetota > Acidimicrobiia > Acidimicrobiales > Microthrixaceae > Candidatus Neomicrothrix > Candidatus Neomicrothrix parvicella. The sequence continues at coordinate 1,386,715 of NZ_AMPG01000001.1, read as the reverse complement.
GAGGGAAGACCCGGGTGGTGTCACACATCGCGCGATCGACCCGGAAGCTCCCGGTGGTACGCACCACCAGCCACAACCCAAAGAACCCCAGACGGAGTTCATGTGAAGTCGGCAGTCAAGGGCTGGGCGGCACGAGCTGCCAGGTTCCTCACCAACGAGGTAGCTGACGAACTCGAACGCCGAGCGGCGCGCAATCCGGCTGGCGTGGCTTCGTCAGGGCCTCGATTGAAGATCGACGTCCCGGACGCCGTCGCACAACTGGCATCCTCCAAATCGCGTGCTCATCTTCATCACCTGATGGTTTGGAATCATCGGTGGATTGCGAAGAAATCATCCACCTCGATGGCCAGATCCTCGATCTCGGCGTGTACCAAGGGGCCAGCACCAGGACGTTGGCTGGAATCTATCCACATAAGACCATTCACGGATTTGATTCATTCGAAGGTCTTCCGGAGGATTGGGGTCACCACGGGAAAGGATCATTCGGCGAGGTCCAAGGTGCGCTCCCCAATGTGCCCGACAACGTAGAGCTGCACAAAGGCTGGTTCGACGACACGCTGCCAGGTTGGCTTGCTCAGCACAATGAACAGCCGATATCACTCCTGCGTGTGGATTGCGACCTGTACTCCTCAACTCGCAAAGTTCTCACGGTGCTTCGGCCCTTGATTCGCTCGGGAACTTGGATCCTGTTCGACGAGTTGATTGGCTACCGAACGTGGGAAGACCATGAGTATAAGGCATTTATGGAATTCGTGGATGAGACAGGATTCGAATTCGATTACATAGCATACGGCCTGACCTATACGCTCGTGCATTTATTGTGATCTCCGCTTCGTTGAGCGCCAACAGTAGGGACACGGGAAGGAATCCACCGGACTGCTCTCGCCCGTGGGTGCCCTGAGGGATCGCCTGAGCGCTCAGGGCTGCCAGCTTGGCTCCATCATCGGCAAGCTGGACCATCCGTCCCAATCAACTGCTCGCCGCTGCTTCCAAGGCGCCCCCATTTAATAGCAACCGCTAAGTCCACCTGCTAGGATGCACCGATGGCATATCTCACAATCGTCATTCCAGTGTACAACGTGGCCGAGTATGTTCGACAGTGCATCACATCAGTCGTCAGCCAGGCCGACAATGCGGTGGAAGTGGTCATCGTTGAAGACCACTCGACGGACCGGTCCTACGAAATTGTTCAAGAACTGGTGGGCAAGCACGACAACGTAAAGGTGGTGCGCCCCGAGCGAAACTTCGGGCTTGGAGAAGCAAGAAATCTTGGTGTGGCGCACTCAACCGGCACGTATGTAGCGTTTCTCGATAGCGATGACTATTTCGCGCCGGGAGCAATTCGCAGTATTCTCGATAGGTGTAGGAGCACCGAGGCCGACGTGATCTTCTACGATTATGCTCGCCTCTATTGGAATAATAGGAAGGTTCGAAACAAGATGGGTTACCTGCTCGGGTTGCATCACGACCCGATCCGGTTGCAAGACTGCCCAGACCTTCTCAAAATTCTCAACATCGCACACAACAAGGCCTACAAGCGTTCGTTTCTCAACGAGAATCATCTGACGTTTCCAGCTGGATATTACGAGGACGTTCCTTTCACCTATCCCGTTCTCTGCCTGGCTGACTCAATAGCCCTCCTGGATCGTGTTTGTGTGATGTACCGGCAGCGAGTCAAGGGAAGTATCCTTCGGACAGCCGATGCGAGACACATGCAGATTATTGATCAGGTCGATCTTCTGTTGGAACGCTTCGATCATGATGAGCGCCTTGAGCCCTGGCGTGACGAAATTTGGGATAGGTCGGCGAATCACTGTGTGGCGGTCTTGGCGAAGGGCCCCGAGCGTCTCCCCGCTGAGCTGAGAAAGGAGTTCTTCGACAGGGCTTCAGCCGTACTCGCTCGGCACCTGCCAACGCAGCACCAATTTCAACTCAACTCGCAAGGATTGAAGTATCGCTTCCTTGTTCAGGGAGATTATCGCTCTTTCCAAACGCTAAAGCTGGCAAATTCGTACCGAGTCAAGATCCGCAACAAGTATAAGCCCAAAATCCAGCGAGCTTTGAAGCAGGCGAGATCCAGCCCGCTCGTGCTGCCGGCAATCGATGAGAACCTGGCAGTCTTTACAACCATGTGGGGTAGGGAGCCACGAGGCAATCCGCTGGCAATAGCTGAGGGGTTGAAAGAGTGGGCCCCGAAGGTCCGTGCGGTGTGGCTGCTCAAGCAACTTGAGGTCGACGAGTTGGACGGCATCCCAGACTACGAGTTCGTGACCATGGGTAGTGACGACCACAAGCAGTTGATGAAGACTGCGAAGTTCTTCGTCAATGATGTCAACTTCCCCAACTCGCTTCTGAAGCGAGAGGGGCAGGTTCACCTGCAGACTCAGCATGGCACGCCTCTGAAGTTCATGGGGATGGATATGCAGGCATATCCGGTTGCGGCCAACCACATGAATTTTTGGAACCTACTTGGTCGGATAAAGTTTTGGGACTTTGACCTTTCTTCGAATCGGTACTCAACGGAGATTCTCGCCCGGGCCTTTCCAGGCAACCATGAAATTCTCGAGTTTGGCTATCCGAGGAATGATGTGTTGGTGAATCCTCCGAGAGGTATGGCTTCGGACGTCCGGAATCGTCTGGGAGTCTCCGATGAATCCTTCTGCGTCTTGTATACACCAACCTATCGCGATGGCTACACAGAGTTTGATCTGGATCTGGACCCGGAGGCTGTGTTGGAGGCTCTGGGTGAAAATGCAACATTGTTGATCCGAGGACACCACTCGTACCGGGACACGTCGAGTGCCGAGCGGCTCACTGAAGAAGGCCGTGTCATTGATGTGACGGACTGGCCGGAAGTGGCGCCGCTCTACTTGGCTTCGGATCTGCTGATCTGTGACTACTCATCGACGATGTTCGACTTTGCCATCTTGGGTCGGCCAATCGTCATCTACGCGCCCGACTGGAAGCGATATCGGACAACTCGGGGTACGTACTTTGACATTCTTGCGGAGCCCCCTGGCGCTACTGCTCAGTCGATGGAGCAGCTGGTTGGAGTGCTGAGTGACCGTGAGTTCGACTCGGACGAATCTCAGGAGCTGCTGCGCGTCTTTCGCGGTCGATTCTGTGAGTTTGATGATGGGGATGCCACCGAACGAGTGATCAAGCGCGTGTTCTTGGGCGAGTCTCCGGAGCCGCCTGTATCCCGGTTCGATGAGCCGCGCGCGCTCTCTACGTGGAATCTGACGCGACCGGGTTGAGAGTAGCCTACGGAGGTCGACTCCCAACTCCCACTGTGAAAGAAGATGAATTGGTATGATTGATGTTGGCAAGGACCTTCCCAAGAAGTTGGACGATGTGCCCGGATGGCTGTCGTATGGCGATCAACTGGTTTTCCAGTGGCTGCTTGAATGGCAGAGTCGGACCCAGGAGCCCTCGGATCTGGTTGAGGTGGGTGTATATAAGGGCAAGAGCGCGATTCATCTGGGGCGCTTCCTGCGCGACGGCGAGCGCCTGACAGTTTGTGACCTTTTTGACGTCGCCGGGAGTGAGGAGACGATTCGGGACGATGTGAGGCGGGCGTACGCTTCGCTTTCACAAGATGAGTTTGAGTCGAACTACCTGGCCTTTCATGATGAACTGCCGGAGATCATCCGTGGGCTGTCCTCGCTGATCACCGATCATGTGTCGGCGGGGTCTTGTCGGTTGGTACACATCGACGCTTCGCACATGTACGAGCATGTTCGCGGCGACACGTTTGCGGCGAAGGAGATGTTGCGCCAGGACGGCATTGTGGTTTTTGATGATTACCGGACGGAACACACGGTGGGCACGGCAGCTGCGGTGTGGGAGGCGATAGCGAACGATGGGCTGAACCCGATTGCGTGCACGGCGATGAAGCTCTACGCCACCTGGGGCGACCCGGTGCCGGCCCAGAATGAGATCCGTGCGCAGGTCTCCCAGCGAACCGACTACAAACTCGATCCGGTTTTCGTTCAACGAGACCTGCCGGTGCTCCGGGTGGTGCCTGCCAAGAAGCCTCGTCCGGCAGCGGCTCCGGCGTCGGAGAATTCAGTTGAACTGAGGAAGATTGCGGAGGAAGCCCTCGCAAAGGCCACCGAGGCGCTGGCGAAGACGTCGGGTGGCGGCCGGATCGAACGCCTGGCTCGAAAAGTGAGGGCTCGTATCAAGAAGTGACCCAACCGGCGCGACCCAACCCGCTTGCGTGTTCGGCGTCGTTGCTGGGCGGGTTTGGAAATGCTGGGCGAGTGAAGTCACGAGCTCGCTCGTCGGCTGGGTGCCACGCGGCGGTCTTCTCCGGGCATTTTGGGGAACGTGGGCGGCCATGGCGCATCGGGTAGCCCGTTGGCCGTGTCCCGATCGGCCCACGCCAAGAGCCCGCCAAGGGAGCCAGGCGATTTGTCGATGTCTGCATGTGGGTCGCCTTGGGCGGCTACGTGCGCGACACCGTTGGCCACTGTGATATCGCCGGGCTCGATGTCATCGAGATCGGCCCAGCGGAAGGGCGCTGACACGGTGGCCGTGGGTGTGGGTCGCGGGGACCATGCGCCGCACACGGTGCGGTCTCGGCAGTTCTGGTTGAAGTCGACGAACGTCCGCGCGCCGCGTTCCTCTTTCCACCAGGCGGCGGTTGCCAGGTTCGGCGCCCGCCGCTCCAGCTCCCGAGCCAGCGCGACGGCCGCATCCCGCACCTGCACAAAGTCCCAGCTCGGGGTGATGCGCACCAGGACGTGGATGCCGCGCTTGCCCGACGTCTTCGGCCATCCGGTGAGGCCCACCTCCTCCAACACCTCCCGGGTGAGTGCGGCCACCCGGCGGGCCTCGGCAAACCCAGTGCCGGGCGACGGATCCAAATCCACACGGAGTTCGTCGGGGTGATCCGGCCGCCGGCTTCGGGTGGGCCAGGGGTGAAACTCGATGGTGCCCATTTGGGTACCCCACACCAGGTGCGCCACATCGGTCGGACAGAGGGCGTCGGATGCCGTGCCGTTGGGTCCTACGATGTGGGTTCGGTGGATCCAGTCGGGCCGCTGATTGGGGATGCGTTTCTGGAAGAACCCCTGCTCTTCGATGCCCTTGGGGAACCGGTGCAGGTGTACCGGCCGGTTGCGGTACCCCCTCAGGCCAACCTCGCCAAGCGAAGCCCAGTATCGGGCAAGGTCGCCCTTGGTGATGCCGACTTGGGGCCAAAGTACGCGGTCGGGGCTGGACACGCGTACTAACCGGTCACCCGCCTGCACCTCGATCGCCGTAGTGGCCATGGGCGAAGTCTGCCACGGACCCCGCTGTGATCGATCAGGCATTCTCGCCGCCGAGGTGTGACGGGCGTCAACGTCTACGATCGCATCTGGAGGGGGACCCATGAGAGCTCGAGGAGTAAGCGGACGGAACTCGGCGTTGCGCCCGGTTGTCGCCACTGTGGTGTTGTCGGCCGTGGCGCTGGCGGCCGGATGCTCCGAAACCGGTCCGGTTGGGGGCGAGCAGGCCCAAGCAGACCCTGGTGCGGGCGACGTGATGGCAGCGGGTGGCTACGAGGCGGTTCGCAACGACGGGCCTGTGATCGAGCGGTTTCCCGGTGCGAACTGGTTTCATGGCGAGCTTCCGGCCGAAGCCAAGAAGGCAGACCCCGACGCAACGCCGGTGAAGGTGGGTTTTATCGGCATCAACGACGGCCCGATCGCCGCGCTGCCGGAACTGCTTCAGGCCACTGAGACCGCTGTGAAGTTTGTGAACGCCGAGTTGGGCGGTGTGGACGGACATCCAATCGAGTTGGTGCCGTGCTCGGTGTCGCTATCGCCCGAGAGTTCGCAGCGCTGCGCCCGGGAGGTGTTGGATGCCGGGGTGGTGGCGGTGCTCGGTGGAATCAACGTGATGGGCGGGCCCGGCATCGCGCTTTTGGAGGAGGCCGGCGTGCCCTATGTGGGCGGTGTACCGGTCGGGGTGGACGAGATGACGAGCCCGATCAGCTTCCAATTCTCTGGTGGTACCTCGGGGGCGTTTGCGGCATTCGCCGCCGACGCGGCGACACGGATCAAGGCCGACAAGGTGGGGATGGTGTACGTCGACTACGGGGCCATCGCCGACGGAGCACACCGATACGGCGCTCAGCTGATGAAGTCCCTCGGCGTGGACGAGGTGGTGGAGGTGACGTTTCCACTCACGTCCACCGACGTCGTGGCGCCGATCCAGAAGGCCCTCGAAGCCAAACCCGACGCGCTGATCGTCGGCGCTGCAGATACATCCTGCGCGCCTGCGCTCGAAGCCATCGCCGACCTCAAGTTGGATGGTCCGGTGTACATGATGGGCGCCTGTGCCGATAAGAAGTGGCTCGACCAGGTGGGTGTCGAGAAGACGGTCGGCACCATCTTCAACATTGAGGGCCGGCTCAACCAGCGGGTGGTTGACTCGGCCGACACCGAGATCTACAACGCAGCGGTCGGCGAGTACGGCCCCAAGGGCCTCAACCCTGCCGGCGCTGCCACGGTCAGCTTCCGGTCGACCATGAACCTGTGGGCCGTGCTTGACGACCTGGGCGCGGAGGCCACCCCCAAGCAGATCATTGAGAAGTTTCGTACTGCGGTGGACGAGCCCAGCTTTGACGGCCATCCGTACACCTGCGACGGCAAGCAGGTGCCCGACATGCCCTCGCTGTGTTCCCCCCAGCAGGTACTGGCCGAGTTGGTCGGCCCCAACGAGTTCGCCGAGGTCTCCGATGGTTGGATCGACGTACCCGCCCTGCTGAACCAATTGTGAGTTCGCACCTCGGTTACCTGCTGCTTGGTCTGGGAGCGGGGTCCGCCATCGCTGCGCTGGGGCTCGGTCTGGTGATGGTTTACCGGGCATCGGGTGTGATCAACCTGGCCCAGGGGGCGCTGGGCATGTTTGTCGCCCTGGCCTTCTTCAACTTTCGCGAGACCGGTGACGTCACCCTGCCGCTCGTAGGGCTGCCTGCGTCGTTTCATGTGTTGCAACGGCCAACGTTGGCCACTGCGCTGGCCGTGTTCATCCCCTACGGGCTGGTGCTGGGGGCCGTCGTCTACCTGCTGGTGTTTCGGCCGCTTCGTCGTTCACCACCGCTGGCCCAGGTGGTGGCGTCGGTCGGCCTGTTTCTCTACCTGTGGGCGGTTGCCGAACTGCGCTTTCCCGGTGAGGTGATGATTCGAACGATCGTGGACGACTCCGGCCTCAACGTCTTTGGCCGGCTGGTCACGTCCGATCAGTTCTACGTTGCCGCAATGGTGGCGGCCGTGTCGGGAGCGTTGTGGCTGGTCGGCAACCGCACCAGGTTCGGGTTGGCCACCACGGCCGCGGCGGAGAACGAGCGGGGAGCGGTGTTGGCGGGCCTGCGTCCCGACCTGTTGGCCTTGGGAAACTGGTCGTTGGCGGTTTGCCTGGCGGGCACCTTCACCATCCTCGCAGCGCAGATCACCCGCCTCGACCCGCTGACCACCAGCCTGGCGGTGGTCCCGGCCTTGGCTGCCGCCTTGCTCGGCGGCTTCCGAAGCTACGGCGCGGTGGTGATCGGTGGGTTGGTGCTGGGCATGGGCGCCTCCGAATTGACCAACCTGCAGGCCGATCACACCTGGGTGCCGCAGGTCGGGTGGCAGCAGGGACTGCCGCTGTTGGTGATCCTCGGGGTAATGCTGCTGCGCGGTCGTCCATTGCCCGACCGGGGTGCCCTCGCCGCGGTCAGGTTTCCCGGGGCACCACAGCCCCGCCACGCCGTTGTCGTTGCGGCAGTGGGCGTGCCGCTGGCTGCCGCGGCGATGTTCGCGGTGGGCCCTGACCTTCGCAGCGGGCTGATCGCCTCTGCCATCGCCGCGGTGATCAGCTTGTCGGTGGTGGTGCTCACCGGCTGGGTCGGGCAGATTTCCCTGGCCCCGTTGGCGTTCGCCGGAGTGGCCGGGTTCGCTCTGGTTCGACTCTCCGCAGCCAACCTGGGGCTCCTGGCCCCGGTGCTGGCGGTGGTGGTTGCTACCGCAGTGGGTGTGCTGGTCGGACTGCCGGCAGCGCGGGTGCGAGGTATGAGCCTGGCGATCGCCACCCTGGCCGCAGCGGTTGCAATTGAGGAACTGCTGTTTAAGTGGAGCTGGTTCACCGGAGGCGTGGAGGGTGTTCGGGCGCCCAAGCTCTCGCTTTTTGGTGCCGACCTGTCGATCTCGGCGCCGGGTGCCGAATTTCCCCGTCCCATCTTCGGGGTGGTCTGTGTGGTGGTGTGCGGCGCTGCTGCTCTGGTGGTGGCGGGCTTGCTGCGGTCCCGGGTGGGGGTGGCCTTCTTGGCGGTTCGGGGCAACGAGCGGGCCGCCGCCGCGGCCGGTGTCAACGTGTCCCAGGTGAAGCTGATGGCTTTTGCGGTCTCGGCGGCGTTGGCCGGGGTGGGTGGCGTGCTCTTGGCCTATCAACGCCAAAGCCTGTCGGTACAGAGCTATCAGGTGTTCGTCTCGTTGTCGGTGGTGGCGCTGACCTATCTGGCAGGGATCACCTCGATCTCCGGTGCGCTCCTGGCAGGCGCACTCGCACCGGAAGGCCTGGTGACCGCCCTCAGCGGTTCCACCTCGTCGTCGACTACGCAGTTCGCCATCAACGGCATGGCACTCATCGTGGTGGCGATACTTGCCCCGGAAGGGATCACCGGTGTGGTGCGCCACCGCTGGAAGTCGGCCGCCATCGGACGCTCCTTCAACCGAGCCGAACCCCGGGCGGTTCTCAAATCCGAAGTGGGGGGTTGAGCAGGTGGTCACCGAGCGCCGGGCTCCCCGCTTTGTTGTGAGCGCCGAGTTGGGTGAACGGTCGTAGACTCAAACCATGACTGCGACAGCCGAACGTGTTGAGCGACTGAATCGAGCCTCCCTCAAGCGGGTGATCGAACCCGACGTCGACCTGCCCGGAGCGCTGGGCGACGGGCAGTTGATGCCCGACGAACTGCTGAGCACAGCCGGGTTGGATCTTGACCTGACTGTCGACCAGCGCCGAACGCTGAGCCGCGAAGAAGTGGCATCGATGTTTTCCGCGGGGATCCGATTCGAAGCGATCCTCGAGATGGGCTTCGCCCGCCAGGTGGCCTACGCCCCGGACCTGACCGACCCCCGTGTCACCTACCTGCTGCACGAGATGGGGGAGGAGACCCGTCACCAGCGGGTCTTTGCCCGGCTCGTCTCCCAGATCGACCCCCAAGCATCGAACCCCTTGGACGGCAAGGTTTGGGTCGACCGCCTCGACCGCTTCGGTTCCGGCTGGATCACCCGGCACCCCGCCATGTTGTACGTGCTCGTGTTGGCCGGAGAGGAGATCCCCGATCGCATGCAGAAACTGGCGTCGGAGCATCCGGACACCGACCCTTTTCTGGCCGAGGTCAACCGCTATCACCGTCAGGAGGAGGCCAGGCACCTCAGCTTCGCGCGCATGATGCTGCCCGAGGTCTGGGCGGCTGCCTCGCGCGTGGAACGGACCGTGGTGCGTCGCATCGCTCCGCTGGTGATCCACGACCTGTTCCGCTTCATGGTGCAACCCGGGGTGTATGCGGAGGTGGGGCTGGACGCGTGGTCCACGTGGAAGCGGGTCAATCGATGCGACAACCGTGTGCAACTTCGGCGGGTATCGACCCGTCCGGTTCTGGACGCCGTAATCAATGCGGGCATTCTGCAACGTGGCGCCATCCCCCAGGCATGGCAGAACCTCTGCGGAGTCGACGAACACGGCACCGCCGACGAGGTGCTTCCGGGCGCCGGCCGGTTGCTAAGAGCCGAATAACACCGCCTCGCTTGCGGCCTACCTCGTCAAGGCAAGCCGTTCTGCGGTTCGGATGAGGTCGGGTGCGTCGAGCATCGCCGCATACCGCTCCAGTTCGGGGGTGGGGCCGCTCCAGCGCCAGCTGTCCACCGTGCCGACATCGGCGTCGGTGCGCAGGGTGGCGATCGTGCGAAACAGCTGGGCGTCGGCACGTTGCTCAGCGAGGGTGGCCGCCAGTTTGGCGGCGCTGCGCACGCTGACCTCCCACTTGCCAGGGGCGTCGGGGATGTGTTCCAGGTGTTTGTAGTGGGCCAAGACGGTGGCGGCCGATTTGGCGCCCCATCCTGGCAGCCCGGGGAACCCGTCGGCGGTGTCGCCCACCAGGCCCAGCCAGTCCGGGATCGACTCGGGGTCGACGCCGAACTTCTCGCGCACGCCGTCGGAGTCCCGGAACACCTGGTTGCGCCGGTCGTACTGCACCACCTTGGGCCAGGCACAGCACTGGCCCAGGTCCTTGTCCGGCGTGAGGATCACCACGCGCTCCACCGAGGTGTCATCCGAGGCCAGTCTGGCTGCGGCGGCCAGGGCGTCATCGGCCTCCTGCTCCACCATGGGCCAGACGGTGAAGCCGGCCGCCCGTAAGGCGTCCTCGAACAGCCCGAACTGGCCGAACAGGTCAGCGTCGATCCCCTCGCCGGTCTTATAGCCATCGTACAGGTCGTTGCGGAACGATTCGATCACGTGGTCGGTCGCCACACCCACATGGGTGGCCCCGTCATTGAGGAGGGCGAACGTGGAGCGGAGGGCCCCCCGCACCGCCCCCACCTCGACCCCCTGGGCATTCCTCTGGCCACTGTTGCGACCATAAAACTGGCGGAACAGCTCGTAGGTGCCGTCGACGAGGTGGACGTGTACTGCGCCGGTCTGCGTCATGGCATGGCCTGGGTCATATCGCCAGCATGGCTCATGGGGGGTCAGCGAGGCTCGTGCGGCCGCGGTCCCGACTGCGAAACCAGGCCCAAGCGCCGAGCCCGACCAAGGCCAGCAGGCTGCCGAGGCCGATGAGTAAGCCGGCCGCGGCGGTCGCCAAGAAGGTGCCCGCCGCCCCACCAACATCGCCGAGGTCCGGCATGGCACCTGTGGCGATGCCCACCGAAGCCACGTCGCCCGTGCTCGGAGCGACCTGCACCTCGGACGTCCCCGTGGCCGTCGTGCGAAACCGCCCGAGGCTGACCCCCACTACATCGCCTTCGAAACGCCGTGTGGTCGTCCCGCCGCTGAGGAGCGGCACCACCGTGCCGTTGGAGTCGGTGATCCGAACGGCCGGCATGGCGACGTCTTCGGGCACGATCGGGTCGTTGCCGGCTGGATCAACCAGCCCAAACAGTTCCCACACCCGTGGGCCGTCCAGGTCGACGAAGGAGGTTTCGCCGGCGGACACCTCGGCCTCGAGTTCTCCGTCCCGAGAGCTGCGCTCGTTCGCACGGTCCAACGAGTTGTCGAACAGCCCCACCGTCACCATGAGGAGCGCCGCCCCGACCGCCATGGTGACGCAGCCGGCCACCACGAGCCGGAGGGCGGTGCGGGCCGGGAGGCGCTGTGGCGGAGCGGAAACCGTGTCAAAGCGATCTTCGTCGTCTGCCATGAGATCGTCACGGTAGCGGAGGGTGCGCGCCCTTGGTTTGGTGGCGGTTGTTGGGGCCTCGGGGAATGCGAACGATGGTTGGGCGGGTTACAATAAGGGCACAGAAAACCTAAGCGTCCTACCATCAAGTTTGGTTGGGCGTTTCGGGATGCTGCTGCCTGCCACCGCCCACCCCGCATCGACAGAGAGGTCGACAACATGCCCCTCGATCCCAATACCTGGACCCAACTGACCCGCAATGCCGTCGAGGCCGCCCAGGCCGCGGCCCGGGAGCGCGCAAACCCCGAGATCACCCCTGATCACCTGCTTGGAGCGTTGCTCCGTCAGGACAAGGGCATCGTGTTGCCCCTGATCCGGCGTCTGGGGCTGGACCCGGTGGCGGTCCGTAATGCCGCCGACGAGGCCGTGGCGGCCTTGCCCCAGTCCCACGGCGGCGAGACCCGGTTTGGGCGAGAGTTCACGGCGTTGATCGACGCTGCCGTTGTTCTGCGCAAGGACATGACCGACGAATACCTCTCCACCGAGCACCTGCTGCTGGCCCTGGTGGACGCCGACCAGAAGCGGCCTGGCGGCGGCCGCCGCCTGGGGCAGGTCGACCGCGACCAGGTGCTGTCGGCGCTGCAGGAGGTTCGGGGCAGCCAGCGGGTGACCAACGAAAACCCCGAGGACACCTATCAGAGCCTGGAGAAGTACGGGCGCGACCTCACCGAGTCGGCCCGCACCGGCAAGCTCGATCCGGTGATCGGCCGCGACGAGGAGATCCGTCGCGTGATCCAGGTGCTCAGCCGCCGGACCAAGAACAACCCGGTGCTGATCGGTGAGCCCGGCGTCGGCAAGACCGCCGTCGTCGAGGGCCTGGCCCAGCGCATCGTGGAGGAGGACGTTCCCGAGTCGTTGAAGAACAAGCGGGTGATCGCGCTCGACCTGGCGGCGATGGTGGCCGGCGCCAAGTACCGGGGTGAGTTCGAGGAACGCCTGCAGGCCGTGCTGCGCGAGATCACCGAATCGGACGGCGAGATCATCACGTTCATCGACGAGATGCACACCGTGGTGGGCGCAGGGGCCAGCGGCGAAGGTTCGATGGACGCGGGCAACATGCTCAAGCCAATGCTGGCCCGGGGCGAACTGCGCATGGTGGGTGCCACCACGCTGGACGAGTTCCGCAAGCACATCGAGAAGGACGCTGCCCTGGAACGCCGCTTCCAGCAGGTGCTGGTGGAGGAGCCCTCGGTCGAAAACACCGTGGCCATCCTGCGAGGCCTGAAGGAACGCTACGAGGTGCACCACGGCGTACGCATCCAGGACTCGGCCCTCGTCGCAGCGGCGGTCATGTCCGACCGCTACGTCACCGGCCGGTTCCTGCCCGACAAGGCCATCGACCTGGTCGACGAGGCCGCCTCCACGCTGCGAATCGAGATCGACTCGATGCCCACCGAGATCGATGTCATCGACCGCCGCATCCGCGGTTTGGAGATCGAGCGGGTCGCCTTGGCCAAGGAGTCCGATGCCGTTTCGGCCGAACGGCTGGAGGCACTGGACGAGGAGCTGGCCAACCTCAACGAGGAATTGGACGGCCTGAAGGCCCACTGGACCGCCGAGAAGACCAAGATCCACGAGATCCGGGAGATGAAGGAACGGGCCGAGGACCTGCGCGCCGAGGCCGACCGGTCGGAGCGTGAAGGCTCGCTCAGCCGGGCATCCGAGGTGCGCTACGGCGACCTTCCGGTGCTGGAACGCCGGATCGATGCGGCCACCGCCGAACTTGCCGAGCTGCAGGCCGAGAAGCAGATGCTGAAGGAAGAGGTGGATGAAGAGGACGTGGCCGTGGTGGTCAACCGGGTCACCGGCATCCCGGTCAGCCGCCTGATGGAAGGCGAGATGGCCAAGCTGGTGCGCCTCGAGGAGGTGCTCGAGCGACGGGTCGTGGGCCAAGACGATGCCGTCACGGCCGTGGCCAACGCCATCCGTCGCAGCCGCGCCGGAATCTCCGACCCTGACCGTCCAATCGGGACGTTCCTGTTTCTCGGCCCCACCGGCGTGGGCAAGACCGAGCTGGCCCGATCGTTGGCCGACTACCTGTTCGACGACGAACGGGCCATGGTGCGCATCGACATGTCCGAGTACATGGAGAAGCACTCGGTCAGCCGCCTCATCGGTGCGCCTCCCGGGTACGTCGGGTACGACCAGGGCGGTCAGCTGACCGAGATCGTTCGTCGCCGGCCGTACTCGGTGGTGCTGCTCGACGAGGTTGAGAAAGCCCACGCCGACGTGTTCAACGTGCTGTTGCAGTTGCTCGACGACGGGCGCCTGACCGACGGACAGGGCCGCACGGTCGACTTCACCAACGTCGTGCTGATCATGACCTCCAACCTGCCCGGCGAGCCCCGCGACTTCTTCCGGCCCGAGTTCATCAACCGGTTGGACGACATCGTCCGGTTCCGGGAACTCACCCGTGCCGACATCGATCAGATCGTCGACATCCAGCTCGACCGTCTGCGCCGCCGCCTGACCGATCGCCGCATCGGGCTCGCCCTCACCGAGGAGGCGCGCACCAGGCTGGCCGACGAGGGCTTCGACCCCGACTATGGCGCCCGTCCGCTGAAGCGGGTGATCCAGCGCCAGCTGGGCGATCGTCTGGCCATGGCCATCCTGGAGGGCACGGTGACCGAGAATTCCGAAGTCACCATCGACATCGCCGACGGCGACTACCAGCTGAGCTCGGTGGTCAACCCCGCCTGATCGACACGCAGGCAACCGGGGGGTGCAGGGCGGCACCGGAGCGCGCTCTGTGCTCCCCGGCCTATCGCCGCACGAGCTTCCTGGCTCCGGCAGTGAGCTCGACGGTTGCATCCACCGTCGCGGGCGCGTCGTCGTCGCTGACGTTTGCCACGGTCATGAACTCGGTCGTCCATCCCTCCGGGGTGATCGTGACGCGGCAGTAGCCGTGGTCCTCGGCGTTGACGTACACGGCGTCCTCGGCGACCTGCTCCACCAATTGGACGACGTCGGGTCCCAGCTCGGCGATGATCGACAGCGAGGAGATCGATGTGCTGACGAACTCATGGGCAACAGGCACCCGAGTGCCGTTGCGCTCGGCGAACAGGTCGCTGGCCCCTCCGGAATGGATGTCTCCCGACAACACCACCACGTTCTCCCGGTCGGCGTCGATGATGGCGTCAAACATGCGCTCACGGGCGGCGACGTAGCCGTCCCACTGATCAAGGTTGAGCACCAGGTCATTGAGCACCAGCGGGAACACCACCGTTTGCTGCGCAATGACCGTCCACGTGGTGTCGTTGGCGGCCAGGCCATCGGCGAGCCACTGCTCCTGTTCGGCGCCCAGCATGGTTTGGCTCGCTTCCAGCCGCTCGGGACACGCTGATGCCGGTACGGCCAAGCGATCGCCGCACACCTGGTCGCTTCGATACTGGCGCCCATCCAGCACGAAGAACTCAGCCAGCGTGCCCACTCTCACCGATCGGTAGATCTGCAAGGACCCATCTGCCTCGGGCGGGCCGGTTCGAATTGGCATGTGTTCCCAATACGCCTGATAAGCGGCGGAGCGACGGTTGGCGTACCCCGTGGTTGACTCCGGTTCCTGAGGCACCTTCCCGGCGTAGTTGTTGCCCACCTCGTGGTCGTCCCAGGTGACCACCCATGGCACCTGACGATGCACCCGTTGCAACAGCGGATTGCGCTTGTAGGCGGCGTACTGCACCCGGTAGTCGTCCAGCGTCTCGGTGACCCGGGGTGGAACCTTGGGCTCCATGAGCCCCCCGCCGTGCTCGTAGATGTAGTCGCCGAGAAAGACCACCAGGTCGAGGTCGTCCTCGGCCATGGCGCCATAGGCGGCGTAGGTGCCCGAGTTGAACTCCTGGCACGACGCGACGGCCATTCTCAACGTGTCGAGGGTGGCGTCGAACGCCGGCATGGTGCGGGTCCGTGCAGGCACGCTCTGGGTCGCTCCCACCGAGAAGCGATACCAATACCAGGTGTTCGGCTCGAGGCCCGTGGCGTCGGCATGCACCGAGTGCCCCCAGCGGGGTTCCGCCACCTCGGAGCCGGCGGCGACCACGGCGTCGAAGCCCTCGTCGGTGGCCACCTCCCAGGTAACCGGCACCGGCTTGGCGGGCAGGCCGCCGGAGGGGGCCAACGGATCGGCCACCAGGCGGGTCCACAGCATCACCGAATCGGGAAGTGGGTCACCTGATGCCACGCCGATGGTGAACAGATCGTCGGGTAGGCCGTCGGGAAGGGGCGGTGGGGGTTTGGACACGCCGCTGGGGCCCTTGGCCCTGCTGCCCGCCGCATCGTCACCGCTACACCCGGCCAACGCCGCTGCCGCCACGCCCACCACGCCGGCTCCCAACACCGTGCGCCTTGGGGTGGTCATCGTGAACAATCCGGCCCCTTTCAAGCGCGGCCGGGAACGCTACTTCAGCGGGTCGTCCGGCGGGCTGTTCTTGGGGTGGCACCAGGCCGGAGATGTTTGATTCCGTTACCGGGACGAGTCACGGTGAGGTTGGGTGCGGTTGGTCGGTAGCCTTTTGTCATGCCAACGCCCACCCCGCCGCCCACAGAGCGCCGTCCCGTCGCTCATGGTGCCGCCCCGAACCGCGTGCAGAGGTTTGCGGTGGTCGGGGTTTTGGTCACGCTGGTGGACGTTGCGGTCTTGGTGCCGCTGATCCGCCGCCAGGGGTACGACGCGTTTTCCGCAGACCTACTGTCGGTCAGCCTGGCCACCCTGGTGTCACTGCCGCTTCACCGTGTGGTGACGCTGTCCAACAGTCCCACCAGGCGGTGGTTCGAGGATCACTCCGGTTCATACCTGGCCGGGCTGGTGGGCTCGCTGGCGCTCGATGTGGTGATGTTTACCGCCTTCACCCGGGTGCTCGACGTGCGTTCGGTGTACGGGTTGCTGATCGCGAAGGCCGTGTCGCTGTCGGCAGCGGTGTTGTTGCGGGCCACCGCCTATCGCTCGGTGCTGGGTGCGGTGGTTCGGTCCGACCAGTTCGCTCCTGGCGAACCCCCACCGCTTCGCGGCGACGTGCCTCGCCTCAGCGTGGTCATCCCCGCCTACGAGGAGGCCGACCGCATCGCCGGAACGATCAGCGAGGTGCGCACCCGGTTGGCGGGCGTCGCCGATCGGGGTGGGGTCGAGGTGGTCGTGGTTGATGACGGCTCACAGGATGCCACCAGCCGTGTGGCCACCGAAGCCGGGGCCGACCGGGTGGTTTCGCTGCCCGTCAACCGGGGTAAGGGCGCCGCCGTCCGCTCCGGCATGTTGGCGGCCACCGGGTCGACGCGGGTGTTCCTCGACGCCGATCTGGCCTACTCACCCGATCAGGTGCTGGAACTACTCAAGCGCACCGAGGCCGGGTGGGATGTGGTGGTGGGCAGCCGCAAGCACACCGCCACCACCACCCTGGTGCGGGCGGGCCGACTGAGGCAGCTGGGCAGCCGGGCCATCAACGTGCTGACCTCCTTGGTGCTGCTCGGTCGTTACCGCGACACCCAGTGCGGCCTGAAGGCGTTCCGGGCCGAGGCCGCCGAGAAGATCTTTTCGCTGACTCGAATCGATCGGTTCGCCTTCGATATCGAGGTGCTGTACCTGGTGGAGCGACAACGCATGTCGTTGTCCGAGGTGCCGGTGCAGGTGGCCAACAGCCAGCGGACCACGGTGCGGGTGGTACGTGACACCGCCCGCCTACTGCGAGACCTGCTGCGGATCCGTGTGTTGGCTCGAAACGGGGTCTACGACCTGGCCGAGTCCTCGCCCGATCCCGCTTCGGCGGTAGGATCCCCGGCTGCATAGTTCAGGCGCTCCTCTTTCGATGCGCCCGGAAGGAACCAGCCATGCCAGCCACGATCGTGGTCGGAACCCAATGGGGTGACGAAGGAAAAGGAAAGTTCACCGACCTCTTCGCCAAGGAGATGTCGATGGTGGTGCGCTACCAGGGCGGCCACAACGCGGGCCACACGTTGGTGGTCAACGGTGAGTCGTTCGCGCTACAACTGGTGCCCTCGGGTGTGCTCTACGACCACATCATCCCGGTCATCGGCAACGGTGTCGTGGTCGATCCGATCGTGCTGCTTGCCGAGATCGACATGCTGACCGCCAAGGGGGTCGACTGCTCCCGTCTGGCCGTCTCCGGCAATGCACACCTGATCCTGCCCTACCACCAGGAGATCGACGCGCTCACCGAGCGCTACCTGGGCAAAAACAAGCTGGGCACCACCAAGCGTGGCATCGGTCCGGCCTATGCGGACAAGTCCACCCGGGTGGGTATCCGTGTGCAGGACCTGCTTGATCCCAAGATCTTTCAGAAGAAGCTGGAGGCAGTACTCGACGACAGGAACCAGGTGCTGACCAGGGTGTACAACCGACTGCCCTTCGAGGCCGACGAGTTGGCCGAGAAGTATCTGGGCGAGGTGCGAGACCGGATGATGCCCTACGTGGCCGACACGGTCGGCATGGTGCACGAGGCGCTCGAAGCCGGCCAACACGTCCTGTTCGAGGGGGCCCAGGCCACGTTCCTCGACCTCGATCACGGCACCTACCCGTTTGTCACGTCGTCGTCGCCCACCGCCGGCGGTGCCTGCACGGGAGCAGGCGTGGGGCCCCGCCACATCGATCGTGTGGTCGGTATCGCCAAGGCCTACATCACCCGTGTGGGGGCCGGACCGTTCCCCACCGAACTGTTCGACGAGATCGGCGACCACCTGGTGGACGTCGGACATGAGTACGGCACCAACACCGGTCGTCGTCGACGACCCGGGTGGTTTGATGCGGTGATGATGCGCCAGGCCGTGCGGGTCAACTCCCTGTCGGAGATCGCTCTGACCAAACTGGACGTCCTCGACCAACTCGATGAGGTGTCGGTGTGTGTCGCCTACGACGTTGACGGCGAGCGCCACGAGACCCTGCCGTACCACCAGAGCGACCTGCACCACGCCAAGCCGATCTACGAGACGCTGCCCGGCTGGAAGACCGACCTCACCGCCATGACCGAGTCGGGTGAACTTCCGGTGGAGGCGCGCAACTACCTGGCCTTCCTCGAGGCGCAGGTGGGCTGCCCGATCAGCCTGGTCGGTGTTGGCCCAGGGCGCGAACAGTTCGTGCATCGCAACCACGGCTGAGGCTTGGTGGGAGTTCGCGTCCCGTCCCTACGGTTGGGAACCGACACACTTGGTTCGGATTGGGACTAGGTTGCGATTGCAGGTTCACGCTCGTTGGACCCAGCGCCCACGGGGGGTTGCCATGATTGGATCCGGAAGACGTCGTCCTCGACGGAGCGCGTGGTGGGGTGCCCTGATGGGAGCGCTGCTGGTGATGGGTGGGCTGGTCGTCCCATCGGTCGCGGGGGCACAGGTCGAACCGACGGTCGAGTCCCCGGGCTACTGCCCTGCACTCCGAGACCTGGTCGACAGCGCCAACCAACTGCCGACGAATGACGAGGAGTTCGCCCAGCAGCTCTCGGACGGTACCCGGCTCCTGGTCGAGCTTCGTGCCGTCGCCCCGGCCGAGTTACTCGACGACCTGGACGCACTGGAGGCCTTTTCGGTTGCTGCGAACTCGGAGCTCGCTGCTGTCGACGGCGTCGCAGGCCTCGCCGTTACCCAACGCCTGGAGCTGATCAGTCGGTCCGAACTCGTACTGGAGCCGATCATTGCGTTCTACGAGCAGTCATGTCCCGGCGCCAACATCGGCGGTCTGCTCTACCCCGAGTGCAACATCGGCGAGGAGCTGTGGCCGCCGGCGCTCATGGTGTTCAACAATTCTTCCAGGGCCGTTGAAGTGCTCGCCGGTGAAACCACATTCACGGTGGGCGCCGATGACTTCGAAGATTACGAGGTTTCCGCCGACCTTAAGCCCGGCGACGTGTTGATCGACGGGATCGCCGGGCTGGTGAGGGTCGGGCCGTGCGACGACTTTGGTGGGCCGATTGAGGAGGAGTTTGCAGACAACTTCTCCGCCACCTTCATCCCCGGATGCCCGGATTCAAGCCCGCCGACGCCGCCGCGCCTCGTCCTCGGCCTCACACCTCTGGGTCAGGCATCCCTCGACTCGCTCGAGGAGGATCTCGGGCGGGACCCTGGGCTCATTCCGGTGTACTTTCAGGTAAACGGCGACGCTGTCATCGTCGACTTCCCGGGAGGGCTCAACCTGATCTTGCCCGCCGACGCAGAGGTGCCGGAAGTGGGCCTCTACATCGACGGCATCGAACTGGTGGCGGCGATTGCCGAGGCCGATTGTTCGCCGGCGACTCCACCTTCATCGTCGTCCGAGCCGCCACCCAGCGGGTCTGCCGGGCCGTCGTCGTCCGAGTCGGCACCGAGTGGTTCCTCCGGGCCGTCCCAGTCCGGCCGCCCGTCCGCGCTGGTCGGTGGTCCGGTGGCCAAGCCCCTCGCCCCCCGGTTCACCGCCTGAGGAGCCGGTTCCTACGTGCCTCGTTGGAGTGCGGCGGGTGAGAGAGTTGACTATGACCCGAATCCCGCGCAGCGACCCACGGGCGGCACACGTCGCTCGCAACGACACCGTCAGCCGCACAGAGCTCGACAAGTTCGTCGGCTGTCGTCACCGCTGGTTACTGGCGACCTTGCGGGCCGATGGGAGGCCGCAGATCTCACCGGTTTCCGGCGGGTTGATGCCCGATGGTCGCCTGGTGTTGTCGACTTATCCGGAGCGGTCCAAGGTGGCAAACGTCAGGCGCCGCCCTGAGGTGTCGGTTGTGGTCCTCTCCGACGATTGGAACGGGCCGTGGGTGCAACTCGACGGGGACGCGAGGGTGTTGGATCTGCCGGAGGCCCTCGATGGTTTCGTCGAGTACTACCGGTCGATCTCGGGTGAGCACCCGAACTGGGACGAGTACCGCAGGGCGATGAGCGAGCAGGGCAAGTGCCTGATCGGCATCGAGGCCACCCGGTGGGGTCCCATCGCCAGTGGCGGATTTCCCGAGTCGATGTTTGAACCCGAGCCCTGAATCCGGAGATCGCCGACGAGCGCGTGTCTGGTGCTGACGAACCGGGCCCTGCCTCAGGTGTTGCGAGTGAGCCACTCGATGGCGACTCCGGCGTGCATGGCCGCGCCGAGGGGCAGGGCGTCCTCGTTCAGGCGCATGACGTCCGAGTGGCATGAGGGTGCTTCGAAAAAGTTCTCGATGTCGGCTGGGCACACGCCGAGGAACGCCATTGCCCCCGGCACCTGCTGAAGTACGTAGCTGTAGTCCTCGGCGCCCATGACCGGGGAGGGCAGCGGAAACATCGTGTCGGAACCGATGACGGCGTGGCACACGTCGCCCACCAGTGCCGTCATCGCAGCATCGTTGACGGTCACCGGGTAGCCCCGGTGGTACTCGATTTCCGCAGTACAGCCGTGGGCGGCGGTCACCCCGTTGACCACTTCGGCAAACAGCTGTTCCACCCGGCTGCGTGTGTGGTCGGACACGCATCGCACCGTGCCTTCCATCAACACCCGTTCGGGGATGACGTTGTGGGTGGTGCCGCCGGTGAGGTGGGCCACGGTGAGGATGGCTGGATCGAACGCCTCGATGCGGCGGGTGATCATCGAGTTGAGCGCGCCGACAAGTTCGGCGGCGGCGGGCATCGGGTCCACACCGAAGTGCGGCGTCGAGGCGTGTGTGCCCCTGCCACGGATGGTCACGCTGAACTCGTCGGCCGATGCCATGAGGGCGCCCGCTTTCGTGCCCATGAAACCGGTGGGGATGTTGGGGGTGACGTGCATGGCGAACGACCCCGTCACAGGGTTGGTCAGCCCGTCGGTGAGTACGCCTTCGGTCAGCATCACCTGTGCCCCGGCGTGGCCCTCCTCGCCAGGCTGAAACACCAGGCGCACGGTGCCGGGCAGGTCGTTGCGCCGGGTACTCAGCAGCCGTGCCGCGCCGAGCAGCATGGCCACGTGGCCGTCGTGCCCGCAGGTGTGGGCCCTCCCCTTCACCACGGAGCTGAACGACTCGTCGCTGTTCTCTGTCATCGGTAACGCGTCAGTGTCGGCCCGCAGCAGGATCGTCGGACCATCGGGGTCGCCCACAATGTCGGCCGCCACCCAACTGGCCTGCTCGCCGGTGCGAATTGGCAGGCTGAGTGGCGCCAGCGCCTCGATGATGAGGTCCCGCGTGCGAGGGTTGTCGAGGCCCAACTCCGGGTTGGCGTGAATGTCGCGCCGCCAGGCCACCAGATCGTCGACGAATCCGTTGGCTTCGGCCGCCAACTCGGCCAGTGGGCCGTTGTTGATGTCGGATGTGGCGCCGGTTTGCGTGGGGTCCCCCATGGAGCCGGACGCTAGCCCGGCTGCTCAAGCCTGGTGGTGAGGCAGTGAGGCACGGGCCGAGGTGCCACTCCGGTACGGGCGGGTTTCAGCGCGTGGGGCATGATGGGACGGTGAGAGTCTGTGTGGTCGGATCGGGCGGACGCGAAGCTGCGTTGGCCGACGTGTTGGCTCGGGATGCCACCGAGGTGCTCGTCACCCCGGGCAACCCGCTGATTGAAGGGTCGGTCGACATCCCGCCCGAGGATATCGACGCCGATCTGTATGTGATCGGCCCTGAGGCGCCACTGGTGGACGGCCTGGCCGACCGGCTGCGCGCCGATGGACGTCTCGTGTTTGGCCCCGGTGCCGACGGCGCGCAACTGGAGGGCTCCAAGGCGTACATGAAAGACCTGCTGGCCGAGGCCGGCGTGCCCACCGCCGCCTACGGATCCTTCACCGAGGCCCAACCCGCAAGGGCCTTCCTCGACACGATGGCGCCTCCGTTCGTCATCAAAACAGACGGCCTGGCAGCGGGTAAGGGCGTAGTGGTCACCGACGATCTGGCCGAGGCACGCAACTCGGTGGACGACTACCTGTCCGGCGATGCGTTTGGGGACGCGGGGCGGCGGCTGGTGATCGAGGAGGGCCTGGTGGGTCCCGAGGTGTCGGTGTTCGCCGTGTGCGACGGCACCCGAGGTGTGTTGCTGAGCCCGGCCCAGGACTTCAAGCGAATCGGCGATGGCGACACCGGCCCCAACACGGGCGGCATGGGTGCCTACAGCCCGTATGGATCCGATGGCGACCTGAGCAGCGACGAGTTGACACGCACCGTCGCCGACGACTTCATTGCCCCCACGCTGGCAACGCTGCGGCGTCGCGGGATCGACTTTCGGGGCGTGCTCTACGCCGGGTTGATGCTGACTGCGGACGGGCCGAAACTGCTGGAGTACAACGTTCGCTTCGGTGATCCGGAGACCCAGGTGGTGCTGCCTCGCATGACCTCGAGTCTTCTGGAGCTGCTCGGCCAAGCCGCCGCCGGGTCGATCGAGGCGCAGCCGACCTGCTCCGATGATGCGATGGTCAACGTGGTGTGTGCCTCCGAGGGGTACCCGGTGGCCCCACGAATCGGCAACCACATCTCGGGGCTGGAGGCGGCACGCCTGCTGCCCGGCGTCACCGTGTACGGCGCCGGGGTGGCCATCGGGGAGGATGGTGATCTGGTGAGCTCCGGAGGCCGGGTGCTGTCGGTGTGCGGCAGAGGCGCCGACGTGGCCGAGGCGCGGCAGCGTGCTTACGCCGGGGTGGCCGAGCTGAGCTGGCCGGGCATGACGGTGCGCACCGACATCGCCGCGGCCGTGGCCTCATGAGCAGCGCTCTGCGGCCAGAAACCGGGCTCGACCTGCCGCCGGATCGTCCCCCCAGGGTGGGCATCATCGGTGGGGGGCAGTTGGCCCGCATGATGGCCCAGGCGGCGGTGTCGCTGGGTGTGGAGGTTCACGTGCTGGCGGGCTCCTCTGACGAGGGCGTGCCCGGGGTGTTTGCATCGGTTACCACCGGCGATCCCGAAGATGTGGCAGCGATTGACGCGTTCGCCGACACGGTCGACGTGGTCACCTTTGACCACGAGAACGTCAGCTGGGAGGCCCTCGACGCGTTGGTGGCCCGCGGGGTCATCGTGCACCCCGGCCCCGAAACGATGCGTTCGGCCGACAAGGCGTTGCAGCGCGAGCACCTGGCCCGTGCCGGGTTGCCGCTTCCGCCGTTCGAGATCGTCGACCCGGCGGTCCCCACGATCGACGGCGTGCCGGTTGGGCGGGCGGTGCATCGCTTTGTCGAGGCCCATGGCCCGAAGGTGATCGCCAAGATCAGCCGCGGCGGCTATGACGGCCGGGGCGTCTTCGCGCTCGATGGCGTCGATGAGGTCGCCGGCTTTGTGGCCAACTGGTGTGAGGCCACGAGGGCCGATGGCGGCGCCTCTGCCCCGGCCGGTATTTCCAGCGCCGGGGTGCGGCTGGTGCTGGAGCCAGCGCTCGACCTGGCGGCCGAGGTGGCCGTGGTGACCGCACGTCGGCCCGGCGGTGAGCACACCACCTACCCGGTTTTCGAGACCATTCAACGAAATGGCATGTGCAACGAGGTGGTGGTGCCGGCGCGCCTTGACGATTCGGTGGTGGAGGAGGCCGGCCGGGTGGGGGCCGAGGTGGCGCTGGCCGCAGCGGCGGTTGGCGTGCTGGCGGTCGAGTTGTTCATCACCACCGACGGAACGGTGCTCGTGAACGAGTTGGCGCCTCGGGTGCACAACTCCGGCCACCTCAGCGCGGACGCATGCGTCACCGGCCAGTTTGAGCAGCACCTGCGAGCCGTGCTCGACCTGCCGCTCGGCGACATCTCGCTCCGTACCCCGGCCGCCGCCATGGTGAACGTGGTTGGGGCCGGTGAATCCGACCCCGAGGTCACGGAACCACGCGGCCGACTCGCAGCAGGCATGGCGGTCGACCCGGCGGCCAAGATCCATCTGTACGCCAAGACCCCCAGGCCCGACCGCAAGATCGGACACGTCACCGTGTGCGATGGCGACGTCGACCGTGCGCTCGCCAGGGCAACGGCGGTCGCACGGATGCTGGACGGCCGAAGCCCCGACCCGAAATGAGTACCCCCGACATGGCATCAGCCCGTCAAGGCGAGACGACGACCCCCACGGTGGGCATCATCATGGGTTCGTCATCGGACGCCGACACCATGGCACCTGCATCGGAGGTGTTGACCGACTTCGGTGTGCCCCATGAGGTCCGGGTGATCTCCGCCCACCGCTCGCCTCACCGCATGGTCGACTATGCATCGGGCGCGACCGCTCGGGGCCTGTCGGTGATCATCGCCGGGGCCGGCGGCGCCGCCCACCTGCCCGGCATGGTGGCGTCGATGACCCGGCTGCCCGTGATCGGCGTGCCGGTGCCCTCCAAACACCTGTCGGGCGAGGACTCACTGCTGTCGATCGTGTCGATGCCCGGCGGCGTTCCTGTGGCCACGATGGCCATCGGCGGCGCCCAGAACGCTGCACTGATGGCGGTCCGGATCCTGGCGCTCGCCGACCCGATGCTGGCCGACGCCCTCGATGAATACGCACACGCGCTGGAGGCCAAGGCCATCGCCCAGGACGCCTCCCTCAACCAGACCGAAGGGCCCGCCACGTGACCGTCAATTCAACCGGTGCCGCTCCGGCCATCGCCAACGTTTTGGCTGGGCGCTACGCCTCGCCCGAGATGCGCGAGCTGTGGTCGCCGGAGGGCAAGGTGATGCTGGAACGCCGGTTGTGGATCGCCGTGCTCACCGCCCAGGCACAGCTGGGCATGGCCGTGCCCGACGGAGTGATCGCCGACTACGAGAGCGTGGTCGAGGCGGTGGATCTGGCCTCGATCGATGCTCGTGAACGGATCACCCGCCACGATGT
This sequence comes from Candidatus Microthrix parvicella Bio17-1, assembly GCF_000299415.1. Classification (NCBI taxonomy): domain Bacteria; kingdom Bacillati; phylum Actinomycetota; class Acidimicrobiia; order Acidimicrobiales; family Microthrixaceae; genus Candidatus Neomicrothrix; species Candidatus Neomicrothrix parvicella. The sequence continues at coordinate 1,361,605 of NZ_AMPG01000001.1, read as the reverse complement.
GAAGGCCCGCATCGAGGAGTTCAGCGCACTGGCCGGGCATGAGTACATCCACGCCGGGATGACCAGCCGCGACCTGACCGAGAACGTCGAGCAGTTGCAGTTGCGGCGTTCGATGGAGCTGCTCGCCGACCGTGCCCTCGCCTCGTTGGCCCGTCTCGCCACGCTTGCCGCGGAGCACGCCACCACCGTCATGGCCGGACGTTCGCACAACGTGGCTGCTCAGGCGACGACGCTGGGGAAGCGGTTCGCATCGGCGGCCGAGGAACTGCTCGAGGCCCATGACCGGCTGCGAACGCTGATCGACCGCTACCCGCTGCGAGGCCTGAAAGGGCCGGTGGGCACTCAGGCCGATCTGGTCGACCTGCTCGGATCCCACGAGCAGGTGGCCAACCTGGAACGCCGGGTGGCCACACACCTCGGCTTCTCCAACGTGATGACCAGCGTGGGTCAGGTGTACCCCCGCTCGCTCGACTACGAGGTGGTCACAGCGCTGGCACAGCTGTGTTCCGGGCCGTCGTCACTGGCCACCACCATCCGGTTGATGGCGGGTAACGAGTTGGCGACCGAGGGGTTTCGCGAGGGGCAGGTGGGATCCTCGGCGATGCCCCACAAGATGAACGCCCGGTCGGCCGAGCGTGTGTGCGGCCTTCGGGTGATCCTCGACGGCCACGTTGCCATGATCGGCGGGTTGGCCGGGCACCAGTGGAACGAGGGCGACGTGTTCGACTCGGTCGTGCGGCGGGTGGCACTGCCCGACGCTGCGTTCGCCACCGACGGGTTGTTCAACACCTTCATCGATGTGCTCGACGGCTTTGGTGCGTACCCGGCGGTGATCCAACGAGAGCTCGATCGATACCTGCCGTTCCTCTCCACCACCAAGGTGCTGATGGCGGCGGTGCGTCATGGCGTGGGACGCGAGACCGCCCACGAGGCGATCAAACGCCATGCGGTTGCGGTGGCCAAGGAAATGCGTGAGGCAGGCGCCGAGGGCAACGATCTTCTCGACCGACTGGCCACCGAACCGGCATTGGGCCTTGGTCGGGCACAGATCGACGCAGCGCTCGGTGAACCGCTCGACTTCGTCGGCACCGCCCAGCAGCAGGTGGCCACCGTGGTCCAGCGGATCGAAGCGACCCTGAGGATGTACCCCGACGCCGCCGGGTACACGCCGGAACTGGTGCTGTGACGAGGAGCGTGACATGGAACTGATCTACTCGGGCAAGGTTCGAGACATCTACGACGCCGGCGAGGACCGTCTGGTGATGGTCACCTCCGACCGCATGTCGGCCTTCGACGTGGTGATGGCCGAGCCGATCCCCGACAAGGGCAGGGTGCTCACCGCCACTTCGGCGTACTGGTTCGACCATCTGGCCTCGGTCGGCGACGGGTCGATCGGATCGCACCTGATCAGCTGCGATCTGGCCGATGTCCCCGGCGGCGGGGAGCATCCCGAGTGGGCCGGCCGCGTGATGCTCACCCGACGGGCCGAGATGTTGCCGGTCGAGGCGATTGTGCGGGGCTACATCACGGGTTCGGCCTGGCGCGAGTACTCGGCCTCCGGCACGATCCACGGCATGACCGCCCCCGAGGGGCTGGTCGAGTCGTCTCGACTTCCGCAGCCGATGTACACGCCGTCGACCAAGGCCGAGGTGGGCGCCCACGACGAGAACATCTCGGCCGATGCGGCGGCCGAGATTTTGGGTGGCGAGATGGCCCAGCGGGTGAAGGCCGCAGCGTTGGCGCTCTTCGCCGCGGGCTCGGCCGCGGCGGCCGAGCGGGGCCTCATCCTGGCCGACACCAAGTTTGAGTTTGGGTTGATCGATGGCCACCTGGTGCTGTGCGACGAGGTGCTCACCCCCGACTCGTCCCGGGTGTGGCCTGCCGACGGGTACGCCCCCGGTGGTCCGCAGCCGGCGTTCGACAAGGAACCGCTGCGGGCGTGGCTCTCCAAGCAGCCCTGGGACAAGTCCCCGCCTCCGCCCGCCCTGCCGCCCGAGGTGGTGGCCGAGACCGCCGATCGTTATCGAGAGGCCTATGCCCGCCTCACGGGAAGGGCGCTCACCGACTGGCCCGGCGCCGCAGCCGAACGGATCGGCCCCGGCGCCACCGTGAGGTGACGACGTTGTGGCCTCCAGGCCGGTGAGTGCCGAGGTTTGTGCGATCATGGCGCCATGACCTTCGACGTCGTCGTTGATATCAGCCTCCGTACCGGAATCTCCGATCCTGAGGGCGCCACCATCGAGCGATCGTGCGGGGCCCTCGGTTTCGACGGCATCAGCGGCGTGGGGGTCGGTAAGACCGTTCGCTTCACGCTTGAGGCCGCCGACGAGGCCGCCGCACGCGCCGAGGTTGAGGATCTGTGCAACAAGTTCCTCACCAACCCGGTGATCGAGGAGGCCGAGGTTCGCCTCACCCGGTCGCAGGGCACGGTCGCTGCGGCAGGCGTGGCCTGATGGCCCCGGTCGTGGCGGTCATCCGCTTCCCAGGCACCAACTGCGAGTTCGACGCCGCCGAGGTGCTCGCCGACGTGGGTGCCGAGCCCCGGCTGGTATTCCACGCGGAGGAGTCACTTGAAGGAGTTGACGCGGTGGTGCTGCCCGGAGGGTTCGCCCATGGTGACTACCTGCGGCCCGGCGCCATCGCCCGGTTCTCACCGATCATGTCGGCCGTCACCGCCATGGCCCGGGCCGGACGTCCGGTGGTGGGCATCTGCAATGGTTTTCAGGTGCTGTGTGAGGCGGGTCTGCTGCCCGGCGCGCTCCAGAAGAACGCTCAGCTGAAGTTTGTGTGTGGCCCCAGCGTGCTCTCGGTCGCAGCAGGAGACACGCCGCTCACGAGGGGCCTGGAGGTGGGTCGCCACCTGTCGATCCCGGTCAACCACTTTGAGGGCAACTACACGGTCGACGCAGTCACGCTCGCCACGCTGAGGGCCCAGGACCGCATCGTGTTTCGCTACGTCAACAACCCCAACGGCTCCATGGACGACATCGCAGGCGTCTGTAACGAGGCCCGCAACGTGGTCGGCCTGATGCCCCACCCCGAGCGGGCCGCCCACGAACTTCTGGGCTCGACCGATGGTCGGGCGATGATGGAGGCGCTGGTCGAATCGGCGTCCGAGCCGGTGTTGGCCTGAGCGGTCGTCTCGGGTCGCACAGGTGATCACCGGGGGCGTCGACTTTGCCGCCGATCCCAAACGCACAGCGCTGTGCTCGATCGACTGGTCGAACGGTGAGGTGACGTTGTCCAACGGTGCCGTTGACGACGACGCCATCGTCGAACTCGCTCACCGGGCGAAGCTGAGCGGCTGGGACGTTCCACTTGGTTGGCCCGACGCCTTCGTTGGGGCCATCGGTCGTCACCACGTCGACCCGATGCCGGCCAACGACGCGGCGAGCGTTGAAGGTGGCGCCGCGACCGGGGTGATCGAAGCAGGCCCGGATGCAAGACGGTTGATGCGCTACCGGCTGACCGACCGTCGTTTTGTGGAGTCGTCGGCCGGTGGGCGCTGGCCGCTGTCGGTGTCGACCGACTTGATCGGTGTGCCGGCGCTCCGCTCCGCAGCGCTGCAACAACGCCTGCTCCAGGAGGGGCTCAGGGTCGACCGGTCGGGCGTCGGCGGCGTGGTTGCCGAGGCCTATCCGGCCGGTGCGTTGGCGGCGTGGGGTTGGCCATCACGCGGCTACAAGGGTGCCGACGGCGCCAGTATCCGGGCGGATCTGGTGAACCGGTTGGCCGATGCACTGCGCTCGCTGCGGCTTACCGACGATGTTCGGCAGGCACTGACGGGCTCAGATGACCGGCTCGACGCGCTTGTGTGCGCCCTGATCGCCCGGGCGGTCATCACCGGCCGCGGTACCCCGCCACCGTCGGCCGATCTCCCCGTCGCCCGACGTGAGGGTTGGATTCACACGTGTGCGGTTGCCCCATCCATGTTGGAGCACACGGATTCTCGGGGTCGGCTCAGCCGGTGAAGGCCGGCTTGAGGGGTGCGGCCGCCGGGCCGTTGCTTGTCGAGGCCGGGCCGTTGCTTGTCGAGGCCGGTGCGTTGTCTGTCGAGGACGGTGCATCGTTTGCTGAGGACGGCGCATCGTTTGCTGAGGAGGGTGCGGCTGTGGCGGCTGGCTCTTCGGCTTCGGGGAAGTCGTTGGGCAGGATGCTCAGCGAGATGTAGCCGTTGTTGAATGCCTCGACGTCGCTCGCGGGGTTCGCCAGCGTGGAGGTGCAGTCCTGGGTGGTGACGTCGGTGCCAGCGGCGCCGTCCCAGGCCACGTTGACGACCCCCCGGTTGGTTCCCTCGGTGCAGGTTGGGGCGTTGATGCTGGACACCTGCACCGGCTCGGAGCCGTCGCGCAGCGCTGCCTCATGCACGTCAAGCCAGTCCATGGCAGCTCCTACCGACACGGGATAGTCGGGGTTGTCGCTAAAGCCTTGGGACACGGCGAGAGCCGGGATACCCGCCCGGGCGCCGGTCTGGGCGGCGCCGACCGTGCCGGAGAGCGGGGCGAGGAAGCCGATGTTCTGACCCTCGTTGGTGCCGGTCATCACCAGGTCGGGTGCACCCTCGGTGCCGGGGTTGTCCAAGGCGTGCTGGACGGAATCGGCCGGTGTTCCGTCGACCGCCGTGCCGGCAAACCCGCTCTTGGTCGTGCCTGGCGCAGCCGGGGCGTCGGGCGTGGTCGAGTCGCCCTTGCCGCTCTGGTTCTCCTTGGGTGCCGACACGATCAGGGTGAGATCGGGTCGTGTGCGCAGCGCCTCCACCAGTGCATCGATGCCGTCGGCGCCGATACCGTCGTCATTGCTCACCAGGATCACCAACGGATCGGTGCCGGTCTCGGCGCCCGCTTTGGGGGTGCCGAGTGCGGCGACTGCGAGCAGCGTGAGCAGCGCCGCCCCCACCGCGGCGGCCGCCCGTTGGATCGACGGTCGAGCGCCGCCTGTCTGGGTGGTCGGATTCATGTGTGCTCCCCTTCTTCGGCCCGGCATCGATGGCGGGCTCATGTCGCCGGCCTCTGCGGTGGACTGGGGGAATGTTAGCGGCATGGCGGTCCACGCGGCGCTCCAATCGACGGGGTTCCGGCCACCTCTGCCGTTTTGGCGAGGTGGGTGGCGGGGGCGACCGGGCGGACGAGTCGTTCCACCCCGGTTGGTCCTGCGTGATCCCCGGTAGGCTGGCCAGGTGAGCGACCCCTCCCCTCAGGCCGCATCCGACGTCGAATCAGATGGCGTTGCATCCGGTCCCCCCCTCCATCAGGCGCTTGGCCTGACCGACGAGGAGTTCGCCCAGATCGGCGAACTGCTGGGCCGCGGGCCCAACGACCTCGAGCTGGCGATGTACTCGGTGATGTGGTCCGAACACTGCTCCTACAAGAGCTCTCGGATACATCTCCGCCGGTTTCCCACCGAGGCCCCGTGGGTGCTGGTGGGCCCGGGAGAGAACGCCGGGGTCATCGACGTGGGTGACGGCATCGCTGTTGCCCTGCGCATCGAGAGCCACAACCACCCGTCGGCCATCGAGCCCTACCAGGGTGCGGCCACCGGCATCGGCGGCATCGTGCGGGACATTTTCACCATGGGCGCCCGACCGATCGCCCTGATGGACCCGCTGCGGTTTGGTCCGCTCGACGATGCCCGCAGTCGCTGGATCGCCGAGGGGGTCGTCTCGGGTGTGTCGGGATACGGCAACTCGGTGGGCATCCCCACCGTCGGCGGCGAAGTGGTGTTCGACGAAACCTACGCCGAGAACCCGTTGGTCAACGTGTTCTGTCTTGGCATCCTGCCAACCGAGCGGCTCGTGCTGGCCAAGGCGTCGGGCGAGGGCAACCTGGCGGTGCTGCTGGGCAACTCCACCGGGCGAGACGGCATCGGCGGTGTGAGCGTGCTGGCGTCAGCGGAGTTTGCCGAGGGTGATGAGGAGAAGCGCCCCAGCGTGCAGGTGGGGGATCCATTCGAGGAGAAGCGCCTGATCGAGGCCACGCTGGCGTTGCTGGACGCCGGTCTGGTGGTGGGGATTCAAGATCTGGGTGGTGCCGGCCTGACGTGTGCCACCTCGGAGACGGCGTCCAACGCGGGCATGGGGATGGACGTCGACGTCTCCGCCATTCCCCAACGAGAGCCCAACATGAGTGCTGTGGAGGTGCTCACCTCGGAGAGCCAGGAGCGGATGCTGGCGATCGTCGAACCAGTTCACTTGGACGAGGTTTTGACGATCACCGATGCTTGGGAGGTGCGGGCCTCGGCCATCGGCACGGTGACCACCGGCGGGTTGCTTCGGGTGTTCGACGAGGAGGGCGGCGAGTTGCTGGCCGAGGTGCCTGCAGCAACGCTGCACGAGGATGCGCCGCTGTATCGTCGTCCGCTGGCGCCGCCGGACGATCTGGAAGCTCGCTGGACACGGGAGCCCGGCGGTACACCTTCGGGAGGCTCGGACGCCACCGGTGACCAGAGCGATGCGCTGCTGGCGATGATGATGGACACGTCGTGGGTGTACAGCCAGTACGACCACCAGCTCTACCTCAACACCGTGGTGGGCCCGGGTGGTGACGCCACGGTGCTGCGCCTGCGAGACCCGCGCAGCGGGGCCGACACCGGTCGTGGCCTGGGCCTCAGTGCCGATGGCAACCACCGCTGGTGTGCCAGTGACCCGGAGCGGGGCGCCGCCATGGTGGTGTGCGAGTCGGTGCTGAACCTTGCTGCGGTCGGGGCCCGACCGCTGGCGCTGGTGAACTGCCTGAACTTCGGCAACCCTGAGCATCCCGAGGTGATGTGGCAGCTGTCGGGCGCGATCGACGGCATGTCGGAGGCATGTCGGGTGATGGACCTGCCGGTGGTGGGTGGCAACGTGAGCCTGTACAACAGCTCCGGCGGCCGTGACATCGACCCCACTCCGGTGGTGACCACGCTGGGCATGATCGACGATCTCTCGGCGGTGCCGCCGGGAATGGCGCTGAGCGACGGCGACACCGTCGTGGTGCTGGGTTCGTTCGTGGACGGTCTGGCCGGTTCTCGCTGGGCGTGGGATCAGGGCCTCAAGGGCGGTCGGGTGCCCGAACCCAACCTGGCGATGGTCCGTGTCTTGGCCGACCTGGTTCGTTCGCTCGTGGCCGAGGGGTTGGTGACGGCAACACACGACGTGTCCGAGGGGGGGCTTGCGTTGGCACTGGCCGAGATGGCTTTGGCCGGGGGGATCGGCCTGGAAGTCGATGCCGACTCGGATTCCTCCTTGGCTGACACCGTCAGTGGATGGTTTGGGGAGGCGGCCGGCCGCATGGTGGTGACGGTCGACACCGAGCATCTTGGTCAGGTACTTGGTCGAGCCGAATCCGTTGGAATTTCAACGGTTGTTGCCGGCGAAGCCGGAGGGTTCAACCTGCGACTTGGTGCCACGGTGACCGTTGAAGTCGACGTGCTGCAGGGCAACTGGCGCAGCCGGTTGCCTGGGGCGCTTGCCTCCGGCAATCTGGCGGAGTGAACCAAAACTGTTTTGGCTCCGGTGCTGCGTCGAAGGATCAGCCATGACCACGCCCAACCTGAATGCCCCCCACGGGCCGGGCGGCGAAGAACGCTCGTCGGACCTGGACAGCCATGGTGGCGGTGGCTCGAAGCGATCCTTCAACCCCCGAAGGTCGATGCGGGATCTCACTCCGCTCATCTTTTTGGCGATGATCCTGATTCCATCCCTCATCATTCTGTGTCTCGCCATCGCCGATCCGGGCGTCGCTCCTCCGAGTCCTGACGCACCACGCGTGATCACCGCCACACCCGGCTCGTGAACAGCGGCTCGTCAGAAGATCTGCGGTTGGCCCCGATGTCGGACAGAACATGGTGTTGACCGCGCTTCCATGACACACTGATTGAAATGTCTCCCCCGGACGATTTGGCCCTTATCCATGGACCCGGGACGGGCGTCTGCGACGCGCCGACCGAGGTGATCGACCCTGACGCGGATCGGCCCAAGGAGGCCTGTGGCGTCTTTGCGGTGCGGGCGCCCGGTCGTGCCGTTGCGCACCTGACCTACCTGGGTCTCTATGCGTTGCAGCATCGGGGTCAGGAGTCCGCCGGCATGGCGGTCAGCGACCGTGAGCACCTCACGGTCACGAAGGACATGGGGCTGGTCTCGCATGTCTTTGATGATCGAACGCTGGCGGCGCTCGATGGCGAGTTGGCCATCGGCCACACCCGCTATTCCACGACAGGGTCCAGCGAGTGGTGGAACGCCCAGCCGGTGTACCGCTCCACCGGCGACCTCAACTTTGCGTTGGGGCATAACGGCAACCTGACCAATACGGCCGCCCTGGCCGCCGAAACCGCCACGTTGCCGGGCACCATTTCGTCGGACACCGACCTCATGGCCGAACTGTTGGCAGGCGATATCGAGGTCCAACGCAATCGGGGTGTTTCCGACGACGAATTGCTGGTGGAGGCTGTGTGCGCGGTGGCCCCCCGTATGGAGGGGGCGTTCTCGCTGGTGCTGATGGACAACGACCGGGTGATCGGCGTGCGCGATCCCAACGGCTTCCGCCCGCTCGTGCTGGGTTCGCTGGGCGACGACTGGGTCTTGGCCTCGGAGACCGCGGCGCTGGACGTGGTGGGCGCCACGCTGGTGCGGGAGATTGCGCCTGGCGAGGTGGTCGTTATCGATGATGACGGGCCGCAGAGCCACTTTCCCTTTGCTGAGGACCGCATCAACCCCACGCTGTGCCTGTTTGAGTTTGTGTACTTCGCCCGTCCCGACACGTTCCTTGGTGGCCGAGGGGTGCACCAGGCCCGGGTCCGCATGGGGGAGGTGCTGTCCACCCAGCAGCCGGTGGAGGCCGACATGGTCATGGGCGTGCCGGAGTCCGGCATCCCGGCGGCCGAGGGTTATGCCCGGGCCAGCGGTATTCCGTTTGGTCAGGGGCTCGTGAAGAACCGCTACATCGGCCGTACCTTCATCGCCCCGACGCAGGAGGTGCGCGCCCTCGGAGTGCGCATGAAGCTCAACCCGTTGCGCGACACCATCGAGGGTCAACGTCTGGTGGTGGTCGACGACTCGATTGTGCGGGGTACGACCACCAAGGCGATGGTGGCAATGCTCTTTGACGCCGGTGCCGCGGAGGTGCATATGAGGGTCTCGTCCCCGCCGTATCGCTGGCCGTGCTACTACGGCATGGACACCGGCGCCCGTGAGACCCTGTTGGCCGCCAACATGACCGTGCCCGAGATCGAGGAGTACCTGGGGGTTGACAGCCTGGTGTACCTGGAGTTGGACAAACTGCTCGCCGCGGTCGGCCCCACGCCCGGTACCGATCTTGATCCGGCCGACCAGTTCTGCGCCGCATGCCTCACCGGCCACTATCCGGTGGAGATACCCGTCAACCTGGGGAAGCATGTGCTGGAGCAGGCACCGACCCCGGTGACCTCTCAGCCGACCCTCTACGACGACGTCGTGGTAAGCCCGGTCGGCGTCGGGTCGTGACCAACCCCGCGCGCGAAGCGGTCGGAACTGGGGCGACGTACGTCGACGCAGGGGTCTCCCTCGATGCCGGCGACGAGGCGGTTCGGCGCATTCTTCCCATGCTGCGCCGCACGCACACGCCGGGTGTGATCGCCGACATCGGTGGGTTTGGTGGTCTGTTCGAACTACCGGCCGGGTACGCACGGCCGGTGCTGGTCAGCTCCACCGATGGGGTGGGCACCAAGTTGGAGGTTGCCCGCTTGGCCGACCGGTGGAACACCGTCGGGCTCGATCTGGTGGCCATGGTGGTGGACGATCTGGTGTGTTCCGGCGCCAAGCCGTTGTTTTTTCTCGATTACCTGGCCGTCGGTCGCCTGGATCCCGACCGGGTGGAGATACTGATGTCCGGCCTGGTGGAAGGTTGCGAGACCGCCGGGTGTGCGCTGGTTGGCGGCGAGATGGCCGAACACCCGGGCACCATGGACCCCGACGCGCTCGACGTGGCCGGGTTCGCGGTCGGTGTCGTGGAGCGTGACCGGTTGATCACGGGCGATGCCGTGGCCCCCGGCGACGCGTTGGTGGGCCTGGCGTCGCCCGGGCTGCGCAGCAACGGCTTCTCCCTGGCCAGGGCCGTGCTGATCGACCCCGACGATCCTGCGGGTTCGCTGGCCGCAGCCGCCTACGCCGATGCACCCGTTGGGCCCAGCGTGGCCGACGAGTTGCTGTGCCCGTCGGTGATCTACGCCCCGGCGATCATGGCCATGTTGGCCGAGGCGCCGGTGCACTCGATCGCACACATCACCGGGGGCGGGTTGGTGGGAAACCTGCCGCGGGCCATGCCTGAGGGCACCGAGGCCCGCCTGGACCCCACAACCTGGGAACGCCCGCCGATCGTCTCCGAGATCGCCCGTCGAGGCAACGTGGCCGAGGACGAACTGCGTCGCGTGTTCAACCTGGGTATCGGCATGGTGGTGGCTACACCCAACCCCGACCTGGTCATCGCTGCGGCTCGAAGCGTCGACACCGCGGGCGCGGTCATCGGGGAGGTCGCACGGGCCGTGGGAACTCCGCAGGTGCACTTCACCTCCGACATCTGAGCTCGGGGTTGGTGGAAACCGTCGATATGCGTCTACCATGGCGAGTCGCCCTCGCGGCGTCCGACGCTTCTCCTGCGTCGCCCCCGCTCTTCAACACCGTTCTCCATCCGTAAAGGAATCACCGGTGCGCACTTACGCCCCCAACGAAGCCGACATCGAGCGTGCCTGGCACGTCGTCGACGCCGACGGCCTGGTCCTCGGTCGCATGGCCACCGAGGTCGCCACGATCCTGCGTGGCAAGCACAAGCCCACGTTCGCTCCCAACGCCGACGTCGGTGATCACGTGATCATCATCAACGCCGACAAGGTTGTGCTCACGGCCAACAAGGCCGAGCGCAAGCAGATGTACCGCCACTCCGGCTATCCCGGTGGCATCAGCTCCACCACCTACGCCGAGATGCTGGAGAAGAAGCCCGCTGACGCCGTGCGCGGCAGTGTCCGGGGCATGATCCCGAAGAACAGCCTTGGTCGCCGCATGCTCAGCAAGCTGCAGGTGTACACCTCCACCGAATACCAGGACCAGGGTGGTCACCCCCACGCTGCCCAGAAGCCGCAACCGTTGGCCATCGATCACGCCCGGGCGCGCTGAGCCCTCCACAGGAGCACATCATGGGACACCCCCTCGTTCAAGCAACCGGCCGACGTAAGCGTGCGGTCGCCCGTGTCCGGGTCCGTCACGGATCCGGCCAGATCACGGTCAACAACCGTCCGGTGGAGGCGTACTTCCCGAACGAGACCCACCGCATGGTGCTCGCAGAGCCGCTTCGTCTCACCGAGATGGGCGAAAATTACGACATCGACGCCACGATCCACGGTGGCGGCCCCACCGGTCAGGCCGGGGCGATGCGCCTGGGCATCGCTCGTGGCCTCGTGGCACTCGACGCCGAGCTGCGCGACTCGCTGAAGCAGGCCGGATTCCTGACCCGCGATGATCGCAAGAAGGAATCCAAGAAGTACGGCCTGAAGAAGGCCCGCAAGGCGCCGCAGTACTCCAAGCGCTGATGTGGGCGTGCTCCCCGTTACCGGTGGGGCGACGCTGACATGAGTTTGCGCTTCGGCACTGATGGTGTGCGGGGGGTGGCCAACACCGAGTTGACCCCCACGTACGCCCTCGCTCTGGGTTCGGCGGTCGTCGACGCGTTCGACGCCGACGAGGTGGTCATCGGGGTCGACACCCGACAGTCGGGTGCCATGCTGGCGGCAGCCGTGTCGGCCGGGGTGGCGTCGGCGGGGGCCGATGCGATGGAACTCGAGGTGATTCCCACGCCTGCGGTAGCCCGTGAGGCGCGGGTGCGTGGCTGTCCCGGCGTCATGGTGTCGGCATCACACAACCCGTTCTTTGACAACGGTCTGAAGGTGTTTGGCCCCGGCGGGCAGAAACTCTCCGATGCCGAACAGACCCGTATCGAGACCACGATCATGACGATCCTCACCACCGGGCGTGGGGTGCGGGTCTTCGACACCGGCGAGACCGCCGAGGAACTCCCGCCGCCGACCGGTGCCGACGTGGGGCGAATTCAGTGGGAGCCACAGGTCTCCGAGGACTACGTGGCCGAGTTGGTGCGCGCCGGCGGTGGTGACGGTGCGCTCGACGGCATGGTGGCCGTGCTGGACGCTGCCCACGGCGCCGGATCGGCTGTTGGTCCGAGGGCCTTGCGCCGCCTTGGTGTCGAGCTGACCGTCATCGGCGACCTGCCCAACGGCATCAACATCAACGACGGTGTCGGTTCGACCGCTCTCGGTTCGTTGCGTGAAGCTGTGCTGAACACCGACGGCGCCGTTGGCTTCGCGCTGGACGGCGACGCCGACCGTTGCCTGGCCGTCGACGAACACGGCAACAACATCGACGGCGATCAGATCATCGCCGTCTGCGCCTTGGAGTTGGCACGCACCGGGAAGCTGGACAATTCCGCCGTGGCCGTCACGGTGATGTCAAACCTGGGTTTTCGTCAGGCGATGGAGGCCGCCGGCGTCGGCGTGGTGGTTACTCCGGTCGGTGACCGCTTCGTGGTTGACGCGATGGCCCGAGAGGGGCTGGTGCTGGGCGGCGAGCAGTCCGGCCACGTGATCTTTGCCGATGTTGCCACCACCGGCGACGGCCTGCTCACCGCAATTCGTTTGTTGCGGGTGATGGCGAACCGCAGGCAGACGCTGCACCAGTTGGCCGCCGACGCCATGGTGCGCCTGCCCCAGCAACTTCGCAACGTGTCGCTCGATGTGCGTCCGCCCGACCTGCTCGACCGCATCGGTGATGCGGTCGACCGCGCCGAAGCCCGGCTGGGCAACGAGGGCCGGGTGCTGATCCGCCCGTCCGGCACCGAGCCGGTGGTGCGGGTCATGGTGGAGGCGCCAACCGCCGAATTGGCCGCCGAAGTTGCCGACGAACTCGCAGCCGAGGTCGCTCGGGCGGCCGCCGCCTGACCTGCGGCGTCGGTCCACCGGCGGGCAGGGCCGAGTACCAGACCGGATCGCAGAGGTTGAGGCCCGGCCGGTGGTGTGGGAGGCGGGACTGATCGGCAAGTCCTACACTGAGACTCCTGCAACCGATCGTCTGGTGGGCCCGCCACCGCGTGGGCGGCTTCGTCAACCAAGCTCACCAAACACGCCGATCCCCTCTCGGCCCAAGGAGTTGCCACGATGTGTGGAATCATCGCCCTGTTGCGTCGACCCGCGGCGGTGCATCGCCTCGATCTTGCTCCGCTGGTCGCACAGTTGGACCACGCCGCCGATCGTCTCGCAGGCGACGGCCCCACCCCAAGCTGGGAGGCGCTGGGCGCCGCTGCTGCGGCCGCCACCGAGGTTGACCGATCGCTCCGGGGTCTCAACGGGGCTGCGTCGCTGTTGGCCGACCCCCGGCGTGTCACCGAGTTGCGCCTGACCTGCGAACGCCTGAATGCCCTGGCCGATCGCATCGAGGCGGCCGAGGCGGCCGGGGACGTGCCCGCCGATCAGGTTGAGGCGATCAACGCCGGGCTGATCGCCCTGCGGGACCCGTCGTGGGCCATCGCCCGGGATCGTCTTCGGGCAGCCGTCGGCATCGTCGACCTGATGGGCGCGGATCCGTCGCCCGGTGCGATGGCGGCCGGCCTGTCGGTGCACCAGGCACTCTCGGCGCTCGACCGGCTGGAGGTTCGCGGTCGCGATTCGGCAGGTATTCAGTTGTTGGTCACGGGCCACGGCCTCGACCTCGACTCGCCCCAGATTTCGGCGCTTCTGGAGGCCCGGCGGATGCCGCTCTTCGGCTCCGGCGCGGTGCGCACCCCGGAAGGTGCGTTGAGCTTCGTGTACAAGGCTGCTGCTGAGATTGGGGAACTGGGCGACAACACCGCGTCGATTCGCGCGGAAATACAAAACGATGAGCTGCTGAGTCTTGCGCTGGAGTCGCCTGACGCTTGGACGATGGTGCTCGGTCACACCCGTTGGGCCTCCGTCGGCATCATTTCGGAGGCCAACGCCCACCCGCAGTCCAGCGAGGAGGCTGCTGTTGTGGCCGAGCTTCGCGCCGGGGCGACGCCGGTCGGGACCACCCCGTTCACCACGGCGGTGCTCAACGGCGATGTGGACAATCACGCGGACCTGGCGGCTGCGGAAGCCCTCGAGCTTCCTGTCGAAGTCACCACCGATGCCAAGGTCATTCCCGTGCTCTGGAGCCGGCGTCTGGCCGAGGGGCTCGCCGGTGAGGTTGCATTCCGCAATGCGGTGGCGCCCATGGAGGGTTCCGTGGCGATCGCCGGCCACAGCGCGGCGCATCCCGACGAACTGATGCTGGCGCTGCGTGGATCCGGTCAGGCCCTGTACATCGGCCTGGCCGACGACGCGTTCGTCATCGCCTCGGAGCCCTACGGCGTGGTGGAAGAGACCTCCCGTTACGTGCGCATGGACGGTGAGACCCCGAGTGATCCCGCCAATGCGAATGCCACCAGGGGCCAGATCGTCCGGTTGGACGCCGCCGCCGCCGGCCAGGTTGAGGGGATCAACCGTTGGAGTTACGACGGTACCGAGTTGCCGCTGAGTGAGACCGACGTGGTGACCGCCGAGGTCACCACTCGTGACATCGACCGGGGTGATCATCCCCACTTCCTGCTGAAGGAACTGGGCGACGCCCCGTCATCGTTCGCCAAGACCCTTCGCGGCAAACTGTTGGAGCGCGCGGACGGCGGTCACGAGGTGCGGCTTCCCACCGCCACCCTGCCCCAAGACGTCCGCAGCTCGCTCCGTGACGGCACGATCGACCGCGTGTTGGTGATCGGTCAGGGCACCGCCGCAGTGGCGGGTCAGAGCCTGGCCTTTCAGCTCGCCAACCTGCTTGGCGACACCGACGTCGATGTGGAAGCGCTGCCCGCCACCGAGCTTTCCGGGTTCCAACTGCGTTCGGACATGTCCGACACGCTGATCGTGGCGATCAGCCAGTCGGGCACCACCACCGATACCAACCGCACCGTCGACCTGGCCCGCGGCCGGGGCGCCAGGGTGGTGGCCATCGTCAACCGGCGCAACAGCGATCTGGTCGACAAGTCCGATGGTGTGCTGTACACCGCAGACGGCCGCGACGTCGAGATGTCGGTGGCCTCGACGAAGGCGTTCTACTCCCAGATCGCAGCCGGACTGCTGCTTGCGTACGGCATCGCCTCAGAGATTTCAGGCGCCCGCACCGCCGATGACCCCGCCGAACAGCAGGTGTTGGCTGCGCTGGCGCAGATGCCCGTCGTCTTGGAGGCCACCCTCGGGGTCCGTCCCCAATGCGCCGAGGCCGCCCAGCGCTTCGCCGTGTCTCGGCGCTATTGGGCGTTGGTGGGCAACGGGCCCAACATCATCTCGGCCCGCGAACTGCGCATCAAGTTGTCGGAGCTGTGTTACAAGTCGATGGCATGTGATGCCACCGAGGACAAGAAGCACATCGACCTATCGTCGGAGCCGCTGATCCTGATCTGCGCTGCCGGATTGGTGGGCTCCACCGCTGCCGATGTGGGCAAGGAAGTAGCCATCTTCCGGGCCCACGAGGCCGCCCCCATCGTCATCGCAACCGAGGGCGCCAGCGAGTTTCCCGCTGCGATGCACCTGATCTCGGTGCCAGAGACGCACCCTCGCCTCGCGTTCATCCTGTCGGCGATGGCCGGTCACCTGTTTGGGTATGAGGCGGCGCTGGCGATCGATGCACAGGCGGGCATTTTGCGGGAGGCACGGGTAGTGGTCGAGGGGGCGTTGGCCGAGGGCGCAGACGCCGGTGAGCTGTTAACCCGGCTGAACGACGAACTGGCCCAAAGCGCCGCCACCTGGTTCTCGGCGCTCCGGGCCGGTGAGCTGAACGGTCACCTCGAGGCCTCAACCGCTCATCGCGTTGCAACGGCATTTCGTTTTGCGCTGGGCACGTCGCCGCTGGACGCCTACCAGGTGGAGCAAGGCAGGATCGGCACCCCGGCGGTGGTGGTCGACGACCTGACGGCAGCGTTGAACGACGCCATCGACGAGCTGACCCGCCCGATCGACGCCATCAAGCATCAGGCCAAGACCGTCACCGTCGGCATCAGCCGCAGCGACGAGTCCGTGCTGGAGATCCCGCTGGTGAAGGAACTCTTCGCTGCCGGGGCCAACCGGGACCGCATCAGCTACCGCACCCTGCGAACGCTGGCCGACCTGTCGCCTGCGGTGCTCGATGTACGTGGTTTTGTGCGATACGACGTGACCGACGGCGACAGCGATGCCCCCACCGCCACCGTGCTGGACAAGGGCGGGGTCGCCGCTGCACTGACCTCCCGCCTGGAACGTGACCCCCGCTTGCGGGGCACCAAGCACCTGGTGGCCCGCGAACAGGAGTTGCTGGTGACTCGCGGTCGCACCGATGGGCGAACCGTCATCATCATTCCCCAACTGAAGGACGGCATCACCACCGGCCTGGTGCTGTTGCACGTCGAGCTGGCCGATCGGCTGGCATTCTCCACCGCTCGCAGCGTGTTGCAGGGCTATCGCCGTCGCTATCAGGGGCTGAGCGACGCGGTCACCGAGACCGAGGAGCACTTCCGAGACGACCTCCTGGGCGAGCAACGCGTGATCGACCTCCTGGCCTTGCCGGTGCTGGAGCTGGCCGAGCGTTGGCGCAGCGCCCCGGCGTCGGGCTAGCCGGGCGCGGTTCCATGAGCCCGATCCACTGGTTGGCCTCCAACGGTCCGATGCCGGAGCGCCCCAACTTCGCGGACGTCGCAGACCCAACCGAGGCTCAAGCGGGGCTTCACCTGGCCGCCGATGTGCGGTTCAGCGGAGGGCTGCCGGACGGGGAAGGGCCATCGGCAGCCAGGCCGTCCAACGCGGTGGCGGTGGGGATCGACTCGGTGGATGTGCCCCGGTTGGACGCCGTGCTCAAGCGGACCCCCGCGATGCGAGAGCGGTGTTTCACCTCGACCGAGTTGGTCGATGCTGCAACCGGCGGGGATGAGATCGGGCACCTGGGCATTTGCTTTGCGGCAAAGGAGGCGGTGGCCAAAGCGTTGGGATGTGGCATCGGCCCGGTGGGATTCCATGATGTAGAGCTGGTGCGGGGCCCAACGGGAGCTCCGGAGCTCCGGGTCGGCGGAGCTGCGGCTCCACTGGCCGATGCAGCGGGCATCGGCGGATGGTTGGTCTCGGCCACCCACACTGCCACGGTGGCCCAAACCATCGTGATCGCCGTGAGCGCCGCCGGCTGAGCCATCGATTGCGCCACTTCCCCTGACGGTCCGGGGTGGAGTGGCAAACTCTGGGAGTGGAACCGGTACTCACCCCCGACGAGATGGCCGCCGTCGACGCGGCGGCGTCTGAGCGGATGGGCGATCTGGTGCAGCGGGCCGGGGGCGCTGTGGCCCGCTCGGCGCTGGGATTGCTTGGCGGTGGGTACGGGCGGCGGGCGCACGTGGTCGCAGGGCCGGGCAACAACGGCGCTGACGGGCGGGTGGCCGCCGAGCTGCTGCGTCGCCGCGGGGTAAGGGTCAGCATCGGTGACCACGCCGATTCGATCCCAGCCGATGCGGCACTTGATCTGGTGATCGATGCAGCATTCGGCACCGGCCTCAGTCGGCCCTACGCGCCCCCGGACCTGCCGGGCGATGTTCCGGTGCTGGCAGTGGACATCCCGTCCGGCCTCGATGGCCGAACCGGCGGTTTTTGCGGCGCACCGTGGCGCGCAACGGCGACCATCACCTTCGCTGCGCTGAAGAGCGGCCTGTTGTTGGGCCACGGGCCGGAGTTCTGCGGCCGGGTCGAGGTGGCGGACATCGGCCTGAGCGTCGAGGCTGAGGTTGGCACGGGTGATCACCTGACACGGGCGTTGATCACCAACGGGGACGTGGGCCGATGCTGGCCCCGCCGGGCGGCTGACGCCCACAAGTGGATGAGCGCGGTGTGGATCATCGGCGGCGCTCCGGGAATGACGGGGGCTGCTGCGCTGACGGCGGAAGCGGCGGGTCGGGCGGGGGCGGGGTACGTGTTGGTCAGCGCCCCACCGACTGTGGGGTCGCGTTCCAGCACCGACGATGGTCGGGATGTGGCGGGCGGTCACCTGCCCGGCGCACCGCTTCCTGTGGAGACGGTGGTGCGTTCGTTGGCGGCCACCGGTGGTGTTGATGGCTGGCCGCACACGGTCGCCGACGAGCAGCGGGTGGGGGCGTTGGTGATCGGCAACGGTCTGGGCTGCGGGACGCACGTACTCGACGGAGTTGTTCGGTTGCTGGCGCTGAGCGACGCTGCGGTGGTGTTGGACGCTGATGCATTGGGCGCGGGTGGAGCCCGGCTGCTCGATGCATGCGCACATCGACGTGCCACCACCGTGCTCACCCCACACGACGGTGAATATGAGGCACTGATGGGCGAGGCGCCCGGGGACGACAGGTTGGCAGCGGCGGCCAGGCTGGCCGAACGGTCCGGGGCGATCGCGTTGCTGAAGGGTCCCACCACCGTGGTCGCCGCACCGGATGGTCGGGTGCGCCTGAGTAGTGCCGGCGACCAGCGCCTGGCCACCGCCGGCACCGGTGACGTACTGGCCGGGGTCATCGGAGCGGCGTTGGCGCTGGGGGAGGGCGACGCGTTGACCACGGTGGCCGTGGCCGCGCACGTCCATGGCACGGCGGCGATGGGCGGTCCGGCGACCGGGTTTCGAGCGGGCGACCTGCCCAAGCTCGTGGGTGCGGCCCTGGACGACCTGGTCCGATGACGCGTCAGAGCCGCCTCGAGGTTGACCTGGCAGCGATCGCTCAAAATGCGACCGTGTTGGCCGGGTTGGCGGGTCGAGCAGGGTTGTGCGCCGTCGTGAAGGCAAATGGGTACGGCCATGGAGCGGTGCCGGTCGCGCGGGCTGCCGTGGCCGGGGGTGCGGTCATGCTGGGCGTCGCCACCGTCGAGGAGGGCATCGAACTGCGTACCGCCGGCATCTCGGCTCCCATCCTGGTGCTTGGTCCGCAGCCCGCAGATTCGATCCGGGATGCCGTTGCGTACCGGTTGGAGCTGATGGTCACGTCACCGAGCGAGATGGAGGCTGTAGCCGCCGCTCACTGCGGTGCAGCATCGGCCACCAGAGTGCACTTGATGGTGGACACCGGCATGCGCCGTGTTGGGGTCGAGCCTGAAGACCTGGTGGATCTCCACGCGCGGGCGTTGACGCTCGACGGGGTGGACCCCGTTGCCGTCGCCACCCACTTTGCCTGCGCCGACGCGCCTGATGATCCGACCACGGATCGCCAGTTGGTCCGATTCCGCGCTGCGTTGGCTGCCTTGGACGCCGTCTCGGCCGGGCCGCACCTGATTCACGCGGCCAACTCGGCGGGCGCCATCACGCGCCCCGATGCCCGCTTCGATCTGGTCCGCTGCGGGATCTCGCTGTATGGGTTGGAACCATCCCCGCAATTGGAGCACCACGATGCGGTCCGACGGCTGCGCCCAGCCTTGCGGATGGTCAGCGCCGTCAGCTTTGTGAAACGGGTCCCGGCCGATCAGGGGGTGAACTACGGACACCGGTTCGTGACCGGACGTCCCAGCACCCTGGCCACAGTGCCGGTCGGCTACGGCGACGGTGTGCCACGCAATCTGGGGCTCGCCGGTGGTGAGGCGCTGGTCGGTGGCTTTCGTCGCCCCATCGTGGGTGTGGTCACCATGGATCAGTTGGTGCTGGACTGCACCGACGGCCCAGCGGTCGAGGTCGGTGACGAGGTGGTGTTCCTTGGCTCCCAGCCGCGCAGGGGCGAGGTCGGCCGGGCCGAGAGCCATGGCGGTGACGCAGCGGTTGGGCCAGGGGAGTGGGCACGCATTCTCGACACGATCAACTATGAGATCGTCACCCGGCTGGGAGCCCGGCTTCCCCGCCATCACCTCGGAACCTTCGAAGACGCAGCACTAGCCTGAGCTCGTGGCAGCACGACACTCCGCAGCGGAGGACGAACGGTTGACCCGATCTCGCCACCGTCTGTCCACCAGGTCGGCCGGAGGAACGCAGGCGGTGGCGGCGGCGCTGGCCGGCTGGGTTGAGGCGGGCGACGTGGTGGTGCTCACCGGCGACCTCGGTGCCGGCAAAACCACGTTTACTCAAGGTTTGGTTCGGGCGCTGGGGGTGTCGGAGCCGGTGACCAGTCCCACGTTCACCATCGCATCTCATTATCACGGGGTGCGGTTGGGATCAGACCAAACTCAGGCTCTGGTGGTAAATCACCTGGATGTCTACCGCCTGGGATCGTTGGATGAGGCCGAGGCGCTTGGTCTGGACGAGATGCTCGATGGCGATGCGCTCACCTTGATCGAATGGGGCGAGATGATCGAACCGTTGCTGCCGTGCACGCGGCTGATCGTAAAGCTGGAGTTGGTGCCGTTCGATGAGCCCCCGGTCGCGCCGTCTGCCGACGTGCAGCACGTGCCTGATGAGGTTTCCGCCAACCGAAGGGTCGTCGAGGTGGCAACCGAGGGACATGGTGCGGCGCGCCGAGAGCGCCTGGCTGACGCACTGATCGAGGCGGTCGGCCACATTGACGTCGAGCGGGATCGTGACGACCGATGCTGATCCTGGGCATCGAGACTGCGACCGATCGAGTGGGTGCTGCTCTGGTGGACCACGTCGGAGTCCTGGCGGAAACCCACCTGTTGGGAGGGCGCCGCCATGCTGAAGCGCTTGGTCCGACCATCGAATTTCTTATGGCGCAGGCCGATCGGCGACCCCAGGACCTTGCGGCGATTGCTGTCGATGTGGGTCCGGGGCTGTTCACCGGACTTCGGGTGGGGCTTGCGCACGGAAAGGCCATGGCCCATGCGTTGGCCATACCGATGCTGGGGGTTCCCAGCCTCGACCTGGTGGCGTTCCCGCTTCGCTACGGAGACAAGCGCGTCGTGTCGGTCATCGACGCCCGTCGCGGCGAGGTCTACTGGGCGACCTACTGGCCGGTGCCGGGCGGCGTGCAGCGTGAAGGAGAGCATCGGATTGGTGCCCCGGAGCAACTCGTGTCCGAGCTCACCGCCGATCCAGCCGACACACTGCTGGTGGGCGACGGCGCGCACCGCTACGACAACGTTTTCGGTGGCATCGATCACGTGGAATTGGCCGATCCTGCCCTGTCTCGGCCTTCGGCCTCATCGTTGGTGCAGTTGGCGCACCCCCAGGCGATGCGAGAGGAGTTTGTGGATCAATACGAAATCGAGCCCCTCTACCTTCGCAGGCCGGACGCCGAGATCAACTGGGTCACGCGCAACGACCAGGGGTAGTTGGCACTGCGACGATGACGCGACCGGTGTCGACGTCCTCAGCGGTCACGCGCCCGTCTGCTGAGTGCTCGAACCGCAGCGACGTCGTTCGGTGGTGTTTCGGGCCCGAACGCAATTGAGTACAGGCTTTTGTGTTGGCCGCAGTCCAGCGCAAAGAGCACTGCCTCGTCGTCGGGGTTGCTGTCTCCTTCAAAACGGACGACGTCGTCGATCGTCACGTGATCCGGCTCGCAGGTGGATCGACAGCCTGAGCAATGCAACTTTCCATCGTCATGGGCCGCCACGCTTTCGGTGTAACCCGCATGTTCCAGCCGGGTGATTGCTTCGGAGAGGGTTTCCATGGCCATGCCCTGAACCTATCCCGCATGGACGGGCCAGTTCAGCCGGTTCCGCCAGGCGATGGCTGTCACGTCTTGTTCGTCGACGCCCGCCAAACCGGGGCAACGTTCTTGAGCAGCGTTCTCCCCGGATGCGAATTCTGGTAGTGCGGGTTTAGCGGTGGCCCTGACGGGTACTCCCCAATTCCCCGAGACAAAGGAGCCTCCCATGGCTGACCACGATGATTCCGCAGTTGAAAAGGGCGCGAAGGGCGCCTTCGAAGGAGTGAAGGGCAAGGCGAAGGAGGCGGTCGGTTCGGTCGTCGGCAACGATGAACTGAAGCGTGAGGGCGAGGCTCAGCAAGACAAGGCCGACGCTCAGCGTGACGCTGCCGAGAAGCAGACCGAGGCCCGAAAGGCCGACGCACAGGCCGAAGCAGCCGAAGCACGGCAAAAGTCCAACCAGGACTGACATGCACGTACCCTCGTCTACGGGAGGGTCGATGTGACCAATTCACGAGCCGCCGCTTTTCAAGAGCGGCGGCTCGTTCGCGTGGGGTCATCCCCAGGCCACGGTATCGGTCCGATACCACGCACGGCAGCATGGATAAGGCGTGGAAAAAGTTTGACCTGGGTGTTTCTCCGATCGAGTTCCGGGTATTGAGAAGGGGCGAGCGAGACAGGTTGTCTCGACGCCTCAGGCCTTGAGGGAGGGCCCACATCATGATCATTCTTGGTGTCATTCTCATCATCATCGGCGCACTGGCTGACATTGGAATTCTGTACACCATCGGCGGTATTTTGGCGGTGGTTGGTTTGATCTTCTGGATCCTCGGCGCCACCGGCAACGCGATCGGTGGGAGAAATCACTGGTTCTAGGCGGCATGCCCACCGCACCGATGCCGCAGCGGCCCCTGACCTCGTGACGTGCGTGACGAAGGAAAGGGGCCGCTGCCGCGCCCGCTGCCCGATGGTACGTATTCGTCACGAAGCCTCATCGATGGAAAAACGTCAACATCTACTCTCGCTCATAACGAGGCAAGAGGAGTGTCACATGACAAATCGAATTGAAACCGTGGAAGAATTGCAACGCAGGTTGAGTGGTGTGCAGGTTGCGATGTTGGCAACGCAGGATGAACACGGAACGATCTCCTCTTGTCCGGTTGCGCTGCAAGACATTGACCAACGAGGCGACCCGTGGTTCTTGGTTGATCGTCATGGGGGATGGGTCGCACCGACGAACTGCGAGATGGAATGAGCGAGACCTTCTTTACGGGGAATGCCGAGCCGCCGGCAGCGCGGATTGCCGGGAACACGATCGAGTGGTGGACGGCGGGTCGCCGTCGTAACCGGCACGGTTTGTTTTGACGAATCACATCGCGGCGCGGACCGGTGGACGTGCGATCCTGAGCAGGTGAGCGTGAACATCGCCGAGCACCTGCGTATCCGGCCGATGCGTCGGCGACACCTGGCGGCTGTGGTGCGTATCGAGGAGGTGACCAACGGGCACCCGTGGAGTCGCCAACTGTTTGCCAACGAACTGCTCCAGCCGACCTCGCACCACTACCTGGTGGCGATGGTCGGTCCGCAGGTGATCGGGTTTGGTGGCTTGATGCAGGTGGCTGACGAAGGCCACGTGACCACCATGGCGGTCGATCCTACGTTCCGTCGTCGCGCTGTCGGAACGCGCCTGCTGCTGGAGTTGTTGCACCTCGGTTCGGCGGCCGGGGTGGTGGACGCCACCCTGGAGGTTCGGGTATCGAATCAACCGGCCCAGGCGCTCTACCGCCGATTTGGTTTTGCCCCTGAGGGAGTGCGACCCCGGTACTACTCGTCGCCAACCGAGGACGCCTTGATCCTCTGGGCACGCGGTGTGGAGCAGCCAGGGTACAAACGAAGGTTGGAGTCCATCCGCGCGAAACTGGATCCGTGAACGATCACGACCAGACCGATCGGTCGCCGACGACCCCCACCCGTGGCCTGATCCTTGGGATTGAGACTTCGTGTGACGAGACCGCGGCCGCCGTCGTGGCGCGGGGCTCCGATGTCCTCAGCTCGGTGGTGTCCTCCCAGGTGGATCTGCACGCTCGGTTTGGTGGCGTCGTGCCCGAGATCGCCAGCCGCGCGCACTTGGAGTTGCTGGTGCCGGTGGTGGCCCAGGCCATGGTCGAGGCGGGGGTCGCCTCCAACGACCTCGACGCGGTCGCCGTCACCCACGGGCCGGGGCTGATCGGCGCGCTGTTGGTGGGTCTGTCCGGCGCCAAAGGCCTGGCGCTGGGTTGGGGCTTGCCCCTCGTGGGGGTGAACCACCTGGAGGCCCATCTCTACGCGGCTCAACTGGAACATGGTGAAGTGTTGCTGCCTCAGATGGTGTTGCTGGTGTCGGGCGGGCATACCCAGTTGGTGCTGGTTGATGCTCCCGGCGAGTACCTGCTGATCGGTGGAACGCTCGACGATGCAGCCGGCGAGGCGTTTGACAAGGTTGCTCGATTTCTCGGCCTTGGGTACCCGGGCGGGCCGGCGATCGAAGCGGCGGCCACTTCGGGCGACCCGACCGCCATTGATTTCCCCCGGGCCATGGCCAACTCCGGTTTCGACTTCTCGTTCTCCGGGCTCAAAACGGCGGTGATCAATCATGTCCGTCGTCATCGTGAGGTGGCGACCGACGATGTGGCGGCGTCATTTCAGGCCGCCGTCGTCGATGTGCTCGCGCTTAAGTTGGCCCGTGCGGCGGCGGAGCACGCTGTGGCCGGGGTGGCTCTGGCCGGAGGCGTCGCAGCCAACTCCCCGCTACGGGAGCGGGTCGCCTCCGATGCCGCGCGTGCGGGCCTTCAGTGCCTGGTGCCCGGCAGGGAGTACTGCACCGACAATGCGGCCATGGTGGCGGCCGCCGGTTGGTATCGCCTGGCCTCGGATGGGCCGAGTGGGTTGGAGTTGCCGGCGGTACCGGGCCTCCGGCTGGGGTGAACTAGCACTCGCCCTGATCGAGTGCTAGAACTGGCACTCGTCAATCACGAGTGCCAGCTCCCGGAGATGCCGGGCTGCGAACAATGGAGGCATTGCATGAAGCTCAAGCCCCTCGAAGACCGGATCGTCGTCAAAGCCGACGACGCCGAGGAGACCACGGCCAGCGGCCTGGTCATTCCCGATACCGCCAAGGAGAAGCCCCAGCAGGGCACGGTCATGGCCGTCGGCCCCGGTCGTATCGGCGACGACAACGACCGCGTCCCCATGGACATTTCCACCGGTGACACGGTCGTCTACTCAAAGTACGGCGGCACCGAGATCACCGTTGACGGTGACGACCTGCTGATCCTGTCCGCCCGTGACGTGCTCGCCGTCATCGACGCCTGAGCCCACGAAAACGATCTGAGGAGAACAACACATGGCAAAGATTCTGAAGTTTGACGACGAGGCACGTCGCTCGCTGGAAGCCGGCGTGAACGCGCTGGCTGACGCGGTGAAGGTGACCATCGGCCCCAAGGGCCGCAACGTCGTGCTCGACAAGAAGTTCGGTGCGCCCACCATCACCAACGACGGCGTGTCGATTGCACGCGAGATCGAGTTGGAGGACCCGTACGAGAACATGGGTGCCCAGCTCGTCAAGGAGGTGGCCACCAAGACCAACGACGTCGCCGGTGACGGCACCACCACCGCCACCGTGCTGGCCCAGGCGCTGGTGCGCGAGGGCATGCGGAACGTGGCCGCCGGCGCCAGCCCCATGGGCTTGAAGCGCGGCATCGAGGCCGGCGTCGCCGCCGCCGTTGAGGCCATCGCCGATCAGGCCAAGGAGATCGACGACAAGGCTGAAATCGCCCAGGTCGCCGCCATCTCCGCCGCCGACACCCAAATTGGTCAGGTGCTCGCCGACGCCATCGACAAGGTGGGCAAGGACGGCGTGGTCACCGTTGAGGAGTCGAACACCTTCGGCATGGACCTCGACTTCACCGAGGGCATGCAGTTCGACAAGGGCTATCTCTCGCCCTACTTCGTCACCGATCCGGATCGCCAGGAGGCCGTGCTCGAAGAGCCGTACATCCTGTTCGTGAACGGCAAGATCAGCTCGGTTCAGGACATGGTGCCCGTGCTCGAGCGCGTGATGCAGGGCGGCAAGCCCCTGTTGATCGTCGCCGAGGACGTCGAGGGCGAGGCCCTGGCCACCCTCGTGGTGAACAAGATCCGTGGCACGTTCAGCTCGGTTGCCGTCAAGGCTCCCGGCTTTGGTGAGCGCCGCAAGGCGATGCTCCAGGACATGGCCACCCTCACCGGCGGTCAGGTCATCGCCGAAGAGGTCGGCCTCAAGCTGGAGAACACCACGCTTGAGCTGTTGGGCAAGGCCCGCAAGATCGTCGTCACCAAGGACGACACCACCATCGTGGACGGTGCGGGCAACTCCGAGGACGTCGAGGGCCGCATCACGCAGATCAAGCGTGAGATCGAGGACACCGACTCCGACTGGGACCGCGAGAAGCTGCAGGAGCGCCTCGCCAAGCTGGTCGGCGGCGTTGCCGTCGTCAAGGTTGGCGCCGCCACCGAGGTGGAGCTGAAGGAAAAGAAGCACCGCATCGAAGATGCGCTGTCGGCCACCCGTGCGGCCATCGAGGAGGGCATTGTCGCCGGTGGCGGCACCGCCCTGCTGCGTGCTCGCTCCAAGGTGGCTGAAGCCGCCGAAGGCCTGTCGAGCGACGAGCGCACCGGCGCGCTTGCGGTTCACAAGGCTCTGGAGGCTCCGGCTCGGCTGATCGCCGACAACGCCGGCCTCGAAGGCGCTGTCATGGTGCAGCGTGTGGAGGCCGAGACCGGCAACAACGGTCTCAACGCAGCCACCGGCGAGATGGAGGACCTGGTCAAGGCCGGCGTCATCGATCCTGCCAAGGTGACCCGCGCCGCGCTGCAGAACGCAGCGTCCATCGCAGGTTTGCTGCTGACCACCGAGGTACTCGTTGCCGATAAGCCTGAGGAGGGCGGCGCCGGTGGCGGCGCCCCCGACATGGGTGGCATGGGTGGCATGGGCGGCATGATGTGACGCCCTGACCTCAGACATCCTCGGTGACCGCCGAGGTAGATGAGGTCGATGACGATGGGGAGTGCCTCCTTGTGGGGCACTCCCCATCGTCCGTTTTCGGGTGCCGGGCATCCGTCACCTCCGCCTGGTGCTCCTGCCCCCGTGCCAACTACCATGAGTGACCGTAATTCCGGCGAAGGTCACGGAGTGTGGGATGGGTGGTCGGTCGACCGCGTTAGGGTGGTTGGTGTGAGCCCGGGTCGTTCCGCACGTCAACATCTGCCTCGGCCGCAGCTGTGGACACCCGGCGCTGAGGCGCCCTGGGCAGGGCTTCCGTCCGGGGCGCGTCGGCTGACCGTTGCATCGATCGGCAGGTCCATCTCCGCCGGCGCACTCGAGACGTCACCAATCGACGTCGCCGACGTAGGGCCGGCGGCGTCGGTCCTGGCCGTGTTGGCGCCCGCCGCCGACGACGAACTGGAGGTGATCGTCACCCGCCGCAGCCGGCACCTGCGCGCCCACGCCGGTGAGCTCAGCCTCCCGGGGGGCGCCCAAGACCCCGGCGAGGCCCTGGTCGACACCGCATTGCGGGAGGCGACCGAGGAGGTTGGGCTTCGACGTGGCGACGTCGACGTGGCGGGCTACCTCCACCCGCTTCGTACCGCCTCATCCGGGCGTTGGATCGTGCCGTTCGTTGCCGTGGCCGAACATCGGCCCAACGTTTGGATCGCCTCACCCAACGAGGTGGCCGAGGTGCTTCACGTGCCGCTCGTGCACCTGTTGAAGCCGGGGGTGTTCTGGGAGGAACGATGGGGGATGGGCGATATGTCTTGGCCCATCTCGTTTTTCGACCTGGGCCCCGATGTGATTTGGGGCGCCACAGCCGCCATGTTGCGCGACCTGTTGGCGCGATTGCTCGACGTGGCGGTTCCTCCCCGACAGGACCCTGCCACCTGGGTCCGAACGTAGTGAGATGAGGCGCCGTGCCTCGGTGCTGGGCCAACCGGACAGGGGCGACGCAGGCGAGGGTGACAGCGGTAGGGTGCGGTTATGCCGACGCTGAGCTTCGAGGGTGAAACACACGGTGAGATCGTGGTCAAGGTGCGCCGCTGGCTGGCCTCTCTGGAGGGTGAACCCAGCGGTCAGCTGACCCCGGCAGAGGCGATCACACAGGGCGCGGAGGTGACCAAGGAAGCGCTGCGCGTCATTGCTTCGTCGGCGCCGGGCCCGGTCGCCCAGTCAGACTTGATGAAGGCATTGACGACGATGGGTTACAAGGCCACCGACGCGTCGGCCGACGCGCTGATGAGCAGCCTCGACGGCATCGAAGAGGCCACGGGTGGCAGCGTGGTTCGCCAGGTCACCGAGGCCGGGCGCCGGGCGGCCTGGGAGATGAACGCCACGATCGCCAAGCAACTGCTGCGCTCGCTGCGTCCCTGATGCCCGGCCCCGGGGGCCACCTTGGCGCCGGCGCTAGCATTGACCGCTTTCCCCAACCGGTGCGTCGACGTGGTCGACGCCGCCGGATCCAGCCACCCGACGGGAGTAGCCGTGGCCGAAACGCAGATCGGACTGGGTAAGTCCGCCAGACGCGGCTACCGCCTGGCTGAACTCGACATCGTTCCCAGCCGTCGAACACGAAATCCCGCGGAGGTGGACACCTCCTGGCAGATCGATGCGCTGCGCTTTGATTCGCCCATCGTGGCCGCGCCGTCCGACGGGGTGGTCAGCCCTGCAACAGCTGTGGCCATGTCGAATGCCGGCGCACTCGGGGTGCTTCACTCCGAGGGCGTGTGGTGCCGCCACGAGGATCCGGCGCCCGCCTTGGCCGAAATCGCTGGGATCGATCCGGCCGCTGAGGGCGCTGCTGTCGAGGTGCTCGACCGGGTGCATTCCCTTGGGCGGCCCGAGGTCCGCCCAGAATTGGTCAAAGCCCGCGTGGCGGAGATGCGCTCCGGTGGGGCCACCGTGGCATTGGCGGTCAGCCCCGGACTGGTCGAAGCTTCGCTCGAGGCCATCCTGGCAGCCGAACCCGACCTGCTGGTGATCGAGGGCACCGTGGTGTCGGCGGAGCATGTCTCAGATGGTGAGCCACTGAACCTGAAGAGGGTGTTGCGACGCTTGGAGGTCCCCACCATCGTCGGGGGGTGCACCTCGTATTCGGCCGCCCTTCACCTGATGCGCACCGGCGCCGCCGGGGTACTGGTCGGGGTGGGCCCCGGCCGCGTTGGCCCGACCCGCAACGTGTTGGGCATCGGGGCCGCGTCGGCAACCGCCATCGCTGACGCCCGTGCGGCCCGCATCCGACACCTCGACGAAACCGGCGTGTACTGCCACGTCATCGCCCATGGGGGCGTTCGCAATTCGGGTGACCTGGCCGCAGCGATCTGCTGTGGGGCCGATGCGGTGGTGTTGGGCGATCTGCTCGCAGCCGCGACCGAGGCACCCGCCGGCGGGTGGACGTGGGCGCACCGCAGCGATCATCCCACCCTGCCCCGGAGCAGGGTCGAGCACGTCACCACCAACGGTCCATTGCAGCAGATCCTGCATGGCCCGGCAGTCGGCGCCGACGGCACCACCAACCTGGTGGGCGCCCTGGCCCGGTCGATGGCCTTCGCCGGGCACGTCAGCTGCAAGGACTTCCAAAAAGCCGAGTTGCTCGTGGCCGAAGGGGACTTCCGATGAAGCCGCCCCAGGCGATCACCGGTGAGGAAGAGGTGCTGGTCCTCGACTTCGGCGCCCAGTACGCGCAGTTGATCGCCCGCCGGGTGCGTGAGGCCCGCGTGTACTCCGAGATCGTGGCCCACGACATCACCGCGGCCGAATTGGCCGCACGCGCGCCGAAGGCGGTGATCCTCTCCGGTGGGCCCAAGTCGGTGCACGTGGAAGGTGCCCCGGGGATCGATCCCGAGATCTTCGACCTGGGCATCCCAATGCTGGGTATTTGTTACGGCGCTCAGTTGATGGCTCGTGACCTGGGCGGCGAGGTCAACTCGTCCGGGCGGGGAGAGTACGGCCGAACCGAGCTGACCGTTGACGAAGGAACCGGTTCGGAGCTCTTTGGAGGTCTTCCCACCACCCAGACGGTGTGGATGAGCCACTTCGACGCCATCGTGTCGCCCCCCGACGGTTTCGTCGCCACGGCATCCTCGCCGGGGGCTCCGGTGGCCGCGATCGAGAACCCCGACCGACGCATGTGGGCCGTGCAGTACCACCCGGAGGTGGCCCACACGCCCCACGGCCAACGCATCATCGAGCGTTTCGTGCACTCGCTCGCCGGCTGTGCCAACACCTGGACGATGGCCAACTTCATCGACGAGGCCACCTCGGCCATCGCCGCCCAGATCGGTGCCGGCCGAGCCATCTGTGGACTGTCGGGTGGGGTGGACTCCGCTGTGGCCGCCGCCCTGGTGCATCGGGCGATCGGCGCCCAACTGACCTGTGTGTTCGTCGACAACGGCTTGATGCGGGCGGGTGAGGGTGAACAGGTGGTGGAGACCTTCCAGCGGCATCAGGGTATGGAGTTGATCCACGCCCGCGCCGGCGATCGGTTTCTTGAGCGGCTGGCCGGCGTGATCGACCCGGAGGCCAAGCGCAAGGCAATCGGCGAGCTGTTCATCCGGGTGTTCGAGGAGGCCAAGGGCGGACTGGTCGATGCCGATTACCTGGTGCAGGGCACCCTCTACCCCGACGTGATCGAATCGGGCTCGGCAACCGCCGCCATCATCAAGAGCCACCACAACGTCGGCGGTCTTCCCGATGACCTCGATTTCGAGCTGGTCGAACCGTTGCGGAGCCTCTTCAAGGATGAGGTGCGGGAGCTGGGCCGAGAGTTGGGCCTCCCCGAAGAGATCGTGTGGCGGCAGCCCTTTCCCGGGCCGGGCCTCGGTGTTCGCATCGTGGGCGAGGTGACGCCCGAACGGGTTGAGCTGGTGCGCGCCGCGGATGCCATCGTGCGGGAGGAACTGCGCATGGCAGGCCTCGAACGCGAGATCTGGCAGGCGTTCGCCGTGCTGCTGGCCGATGTGCGCAGCGTGGGTGTGATGGGGGACGAGCGGACCTACGGCAGCCCCATCATCGTGCGCGCCGTGACCTCGGAGGATGCGATGACCGCCGATTGGGCCCGCATCCCGCCCGAGGTGCTCGACCGCATTTCCGGGCGCATCATCGCCGAGGTGGCTGGGATCAACCGGGTGGCCTACGACATCACGTCCAAGCCGCCGGCCACGATCGAGTGGGAGTAGTTCGCCATGACCGTTGTGTCACACCTGTGACATTTCGCAGTGATCAACCCGTTGATCGCAACCTCGTTGTAACAATGCGCAACATTTGGTAACCTTTGCAACTCATGCGCTGGATCTCCCCCCCATCTGACCATGTCGCTGCAAGCTGCGCTGGTTCCCCTCGCCGTTCCATTCGCCATGCATCGGTGAAGTCGCTGGCAATCAGCGCACTGGCTGCCATCGCCATCCCCGTGGTTCCGCTGGCGATGGCCGGCACCGCCGGCGCGCAGGACTCGTCCGACCTTGCAGCCAAGGTTGAGCGCATTCAGGCCCGTCGTTCAGAGCTCGGCGACAAGATCTCGCTGCTCGACGAGGAGGCCAACGAGGCCAAGCTGAAGCTGGCCGACCTGGAGAAGCGGGCCAACACCAACCAGGCCGACGTCGAGACCGCCAAGAAGCAGATGAGCGGTGCCAGTAAGGACGTGCGTGCCTATGCGCTCAAGTCCTTCACCGCCAGCCCGGGCACCGAGATGATGGGCAACGAGACCGACCCCAACGCCGCGCTGGTGCGTCGAACGCTGCTGCAGACCGCCCGCGGCAACCGCGAAGAGGCGATCGACCAGGTGCGGGCTGCCAAGAGCGACCTGGCAACCAAGCAGGGCTACCTCGAGGACACGTCCACCGAAATCGCCGCCGCCAAGGCCAAGGCCGATCAGGCTCGCAAGGAGACTCGGGCCACCGAAGCGACGCTCGCCAAAGAGGAGTCGCAGGTGAAGGGGGCGCTGAAGGTTGCGCTGGAGCGTGAGGAGGCCGCCCGTCAGGCGGCCGCAAAGGCCGAAGCGGAACGCCGCCAGGCGGAGGCGGAGGCGGCCGCCGCAGCGGAGGCCGCCGCCCAACTCCAGGCCGCATCCGCAGCGTCGTCGGCGGCCCCGGTGGCCATTGCATCCCAGGGTTCATCTGGCGCGGTGGCGGCATCGCGCTCCGCCGGTACCGCCCGCGCCGGGTCATCAACCCGCAACGTCGCCTCGGGCCGCACCGCCGCACCGCCGGCCGCGGTGGCGCCCGCAGCGCCGTCCCCCGCTCCTCCTCCCGCTTCTGGAGGAGGAAGTGCCGTGTCGGCGGCAATGTCTGTCCGAGGCACGCCGTATCGGTGGGGTGGTGAGAGCCCCGGTGGGTTCGATTGTTCCGGCTTGGTGGTCTGGTCGTTCCGCCAGGCTGGGCGCGGTGGTCTTCCGCATTCGTCTCGGGCGTTGGTGGGCATGGGCCGCCGCATCTCGGTCGGACAGTTGGTCCCCGGTGACCTCGTGGCCTATGGCTCCCCCGTCCACCACATCGGTATCTACATCGGTGGCGGTCAGTACGTGCACGCGCCGCATACCGGCGACGTGGTGAAGGTGTCATCGATCTATCGCGGCTCGGGCTCACCGATCGCCCTGCGGATCTGAATTCAGCGGCACTCTCCAGTGTGGTCGACTGAGTTCGTAGCATGACGTTGCTGTGACGAACACACCACTGTTCGACACCTACTTGTAACAATCGTCATCGTCTGGCAGGATCTACGGATGCGGCGGATTCCCCTCCTTCGACGATCGCTGTCGGTTCTGGCTTCCCGGTCGTTTTCGGCGACGAGCAGGCGTCAAGCCCGGCGATCACTGACATCACGAGCGGCGGCGGTGCCCGCAGCCGGACTCCTGGTGGTCTCCCTCCTGGGCGTGGCCCCGCCCGCATCGGCCCAGGCGCCGGACGGGTCGAAGGAGTTGGCTGCCCGCGTTGATCACATCGTCGCCCGTCGAGCCTCGCTGGGCGATCGCATATCGGTGCTCGACGAGCAGGCCAACCTGGCGGCTGAACAACTGGCGGACGTCAACAATCGAGCCAAAGTCAACGAGTCGGACGTGTCCTCGGCCGAGCAGGAGATGCAGGAGGCGCGTGGGCAGGTGCGTCGCTACGCGGTGCGCGCCTTCACCGGTGGCGTGGGTTCGGGATCTGCCTCTGCCCACGACAATCCGACGGAAGCCATCCGCTCACGCACCCTGCTTGCAACCGCCCAAGGCAATCGAGAGCAGGCCGTGGAGCAGGTGCGGGCCGCCCGTTCCGACCTGACGTCCAAACAGCAACTGCTGGACGAGACCGCCAAGGCCAAGTCCGATGCGCAGCGACGCATCAAATCAGCCCGGACCGAGACGAAACAGGCCGAACAGGAGCTTGCTGCCACCGAGGCGCAGGTGAAGGGCGACCTGGCCACAGCGCTGCAGCGAGAGGAGACGCAACGCATCGCAGCCGAACGCGCCGAGGCCAAACGCCGTCAGGCCGAAGCCGAGGCCGCTGCTCAGGCACAGGCGAAGGCCGCCGCTGAGGCGGAGGTGGCGGCCCAGACCGTCGCTGAGGCCGAGGCGGTCGGCCTCACTGAGTCCGGCTCGCCGAGCGCCGATTCGGCCGGCTCGAATCCGAGCGAGACCCCAAGCCGGTCGACGACGACCAGGCCGCCTGCGGGCTCGAAGCGGGCGTCGGGCGGGACGTCGTCGAGCGAGGCCTCAGCACCGGCAACGAAGATTGCAGCGGAGCAACCGAAGACGCCGGCAACACCAGTTCCGACGACCAACCGGCCCCGACCGACGGTCCCTGCGCCCACCGCCCCGCCCAGACCGGTGGCACCGCCCCCGCCTCCACCGCCCCCGCCGCCTCCATCCTCAACCGGGCAGCGGGCCGTGCAGGCGGCGCTGTCCATGCGAGGTACCCCCTACCGTTGGGGCGGGGAGAGCCCCGGCGGGTTCGACTGCTCGGGTCTGGTGCTGTGGGCCTACGCCCAGGCGGGTCGCGGCGGTCTCCCACATTCCTCCAGCATGCAGGCGTCGATGGGTCGCCGTATCAGCGTGGGCGAGCTGATGCCCGGTGACCTGGTGGCGTATGGCTCTCCGGTGCATCACATCGGTATCTACATCGGTGGCGGTCAATACGTTCACGCCCCGCGCACCGGCGACGTGGTGAAGGTGGCGTCGATCTACCGCTTCAACGGCACGCCCATCGCGGTTCGCATCTAAAGGCCACCCCGGGCGGTCTCGTCGCCGGGGAGGCTGTCGCTGGGGTCCCGTAGGATGGGTCCTCATGTCAGCCCCGCTCCTCGATGGCCTCAACCCAGCTCAGCGCGAGGCGGTGATGCACGGCGAGGGCCCGCTGTTGGTGGTGGCCGGTGCAGGCTCGGGCAAGACCAGGGTGCTCACCCATCGCATCGCCCGGCTGATCGAAGACGACAACGTCTCCCCATTCGAAATTCTGGCCATCACCTTCACCAACAAGGCGGCCGACGAGATGCGTCACCGCGTGGGCTCGCTCGTGGGGCCGGTGGCCCAGAAGATGTGGGTCTCCACCTTCCACTCGGCCTGCGTCCGTATCCTGCGTCGCGACGGGGCGAGGTTGGGATACCCCAGCTCGTTCACCATCTACGACCAGGCCGACGCCACCCGGCTTGTGGGGTACGTGTTGCGCGACCTCAACATCGACACCAAGCGACTTCCGGCCCGCTCGGTGCAGGGCCAGATCTCGTTGGCCAAGAACGAACTGCGCAGTCCCGAGCAGTTGGCCGATGAGGCGACCCACATCATCGAGCGCAAGGTGGCCGATGTGTACGCCGAATACCAGGCGCGCCTGCGGGCTGCGGGTGCCATGGACTTCGATGATCTGTTAGGCGTCACGGTCGAGTTGTTCCGCACCCACAGCGATGTGTTGGAGTCCTACCAGCGACGGTTCCGTTATCTCATGGTTGATGAGTATCAGGACACGAACCGAGTGCAGAACGAACTGGTGATTCTCTTGGCCGGTGCGCATCACAACGTGTGCGTGGTGGGCGACTCCGACCAGTCGATCTACGCTTTCCGCGGCGCCGACCTGCGCAACATCTTGGAGTTCGAATCGGCGTTCCCGGACGTCACCCAGATCGTGTTGGACCAGAACTACCGGTCCACGCAACGCATCCTGGACGCAGCCAACTCGGTGATCGCCAACAACATGTCCCGGCGCCCAAAGGACCTCTGGACCGACGAGACGGGCGGCGCTCCAATCGTTCGTTTCGTTGGCGATGACGAGGGGGATGAAGCTCGGTACGTGGCTCAGGAGATCGCCCGTCTCGTCGACTCGGGTGAGGTGAGTTATCCCGACGTGGCCATCTTCTATCGGGCCAATGCTCAGAGCCGGGTGCTGGAGGAGGCGCTGTTCCGCCAGGGGGTGCCGTACCGCGTTCTTGGGGGCACCCGGTTTTACGACCGGCGTGAGATCAAGGACGCGCTGGCGTACGTGCAGACCATCGTCAACCCGGCCGATGAGGTATCGGCCAAAAGAATCGTCAATGTGCCAAAGCGAGGGATCGGCGACACCACCATCGGCCGGGTGGACGCCTATGCGCGGGCGCACGCGCTGACGTTTGTCGACGCGCTCCGAAAGGCGGACGCCGCCGGGGTGTCGTCACGAGCCCAACGGGGCATCGAGCGGTTTCTGGAGATCATCGACGCACTGGGGTCGACCGACGGCAACGACCCGGCTCCGGCCCCGCTGTTGGAAGAGCTGCTGGAGCGCACCGGCTACATCGCGGAGCTCGAGGCCGAGCACACCATCGAGTCTGAGGGGCGCCTGGAGAACCTGGCCGAGTTGGTGGGCGTTGCCGCCGAATACGAAACCATGCCTGAGTTTCTCGAGCAGGTCAGCCTGGTGGCCGACACCGACAGCCTGCCCGGCGAGGACGATCCGGGGTCCGGCGAGACCGTGATGATGACGCTGCACTCGGCCAAAGGACTGGAGTATCCGGTGGTGTTCCTGGTGGGCATGGAGGAGGGGGTTTTCCCCCACATGCGCTCGATCGGCGAACCGGCCCAGTTGGAGGAGGAGCGCCGCCTCGCCTATGTGGGGATCACCCGGGCCCGCGAGCGCCTGTACCTCACCAATGCCTGGAGTCGCACGTTGTATGGCGCCACCCAGT
Organism: Candidatus Microthrix parvicella Bio17-1; assembly: GCF_000299415.1. NCBI lineage: Bacteria > Bacillati > Actinomycetota > Acidimicrobiia > Acidimicrobiales > Microthrixaceae > Candidatus Neomicrothrix > Candidatus Neomicrothrix parvicella. Next base: position 1,325,854 of record NZ_AMPG01000001.1, on the reverse strand, counting down.
ACAACCCACCCAGCCGATTCCTGGGGGAGATCCCCGAGGAGTTGCTCGAGGAGGCAGAGGGCTCATCCACCCGGGGGTCCCGCCGTCCCGGAACCTCCGGCAGTTGGTCACGGGGCGCTTCCCCGAGCTTCGCCGGGCGGGAGGCGCGTCGGGAGCGGGCGACATCCAGCGGCACCGTTGGATCCGGTTTCGGGGTCACACGGGGAGTCGGCCCGGGCACGGGTTCGGGGTCGTCGCCCAGCGGCCCGCCTGCGACTGCGGGCGTCTACAACCTGAAGGTGGGCGACGATGTTGCACACGCCACTTTTGGAGAGGGCATCATCCTTGATATCGAAGGCCAAGGCGACAAGGCCGAGGCCACCATCCGCTTCCCGGACGTGGGTGAGAAGCGGCTGCTGCTGTCCTGGGCACCACTGGAACGAGTGAGCCCATGACCCGTCCGCTGGTTCGTATCGTGCGGCGTGAGGCGGCCCGTCTGGGCATGTTGCGAGCGGGGCTGACGTTGGGCTCGCTGCTGGAGCGTGCTGCCGCCGTGCACGGATCATCGGTGATGGTCGATCAGGCGGCGGAGCCTCGCACCGGCGTACCGGCCCGAATTCTCACCGTCGCCGCAGCGGCCGAGCTGGTCGACGTTTGGGCGGGTGCGCTGGTTGCAGATGGAAAGCTCGGTGCCGGCGATCGGGTGGTGGTCGCCACGCCAAACTCGGTCGAGATGTTGCTGGCCACCCTGGCAGTGTCCCGTGCGGGCGGTATCCCGGCCCCGGTCAACGATGCCATGCGTGACGACGAGATTGCCCACGTGGTTCGGGACGCTGACGCTTCGGTGGTGATCCGTGGTGTTGACGAGTTGGATGCGCTGGCCTTGCGCCTGGGGGTGAACTCCGGCCTGGGTGAAGACCGGGGGGCGACCGAGCGGGTGGCCGCGTTGTTCTATACGTCCGGAACCACCGGAAGCCCCAAGGGTGCTGCGTTGACCCATCGGGCGTTGGTCGGCGAGCTTGGCCGGCTGGCGGCCCTCCCGGCCGGGCTGCTGATCTCCGAGTTGGCCCTGGCGCTTCCGGTGGCCCATATCTATGGGTTTGCAGCTTTGGTGGCAGCCTCGGTGGGAGGGATTCCGGTGCGTTTCCGCCCGCGTTTTCGGCCGACCGAGGTACTGGACGACATCGAGTCACGCCGCAGCTCTGCCTTCGCCGGGGTACCCACGATGTACCGCATGTTGGAGGAGGCGGGGGCCGATGACCGTGACCTGCGGTCCGTTCGCCTCTGGATCTCCGGTGCGGACGTGATGCCACCGGAGTTGGCCCGTCGCTTCAAACGGCGCGGCGCCGCACTGAGCCTGCCCGGTCTGGGGGCGGTGGGCGAAGCGACGTTCGCCGAGGGGTACGGCATGGTGGAGACCGGCGGGGGAGCTGCGGCCAAGGTGTCGCCGCCCTTCGTGCCCCTGGGCCTGGGCGACCAATTGGGTATTCCGCTGCCCGGCTATTCCTTCCGAGTGGTGGACGAGCACGGCGACGAGGTGCGTCTCGGTGCCGTCGGACAGCTGCTCCTGCGCGGCCCGGGTGTACTCGAGGGGTATTGGGGCGACGCCGATGCCACCAATGCTGTGCTCGACGACGAGGGTTGGCTGTCGACAGGGGACCTGGTCCGTCGGGGCCCGATGGGCACGTTCTCCTTTCAGGGGCGGGAGAAGGCGGTGATCAAATCTGGGGGGTTTTCCGTGTATCCACCCGAGGTGGAACGGGTCATCGAGCAGCACCCCGAGGTCGTCGAGGCGGGTGTCGTGGGCCTCCCCGACGACAAGTTCGGCGAGGTGCCCGCCGTGGCGGTGCGGCTGGTCGACAGCGCCACGGTGACGTCTGCTCAGCTTCTGGCCTGGATGGGCACGCGCCTGTCGGACTACAAGACACCGCGTCGCGTGTTCATCGTGGACGATCTGCCCCGTACGGGAACCAACAAGTTGCAGCGCTCCGAATTGGTCGAGCGCCTCCGCGACCGCGACTGAGCAGGCCTGATGGGATTGCCCCCCCGACAGCTGCAACGCGGTGTCGTCCGCACGGCTGCCTGGATCATCCTCAGCGCAGGAGCCCTTGGGTGCGGAAACTCCTCAGGCTGCGACGACTTCGCCCCCACCAGTCCTCAGTTCGAGGCTGGGCGGACCCAATCGGTGGCCGTGGAGATCAGTGACGGCGGTTGGACGTCGGCCGATGCGGGCGGGAACTTCTGGTCGGCCACCGAGCCGGTTCCTCCCGGCGTCGCCGACGGACTGCTCAAGGGGCAGGCCACACCGATCGCCTGGGATCGGATCAGCGTGGACTTCGGTACTGCCGGAACGATCGAGTTCACCGGCCCGGACTACTGCTACTAAACCTGGCTGCCATCATCGGTGGGTGAGGACGTCCAGCGCGCAGCTCAGGTCTCGTCGCCGGGCGTGACCCGCCAGTTCGTAGCCACGATACGTTGGCAGCCATGGAACTGCGCATCTTCACCGAGCCTCAGCAGGGCGCCAGCTACGACGACCTTCTCGCGGTGGCGCTCCGTGCCGAACGCTTGGGCTTTGGGGCGTTCTTTCGGAGCGATCACTACGTGGCGATGGGGGACGGCTCGGGTCTGCCGGGCCCCAGCGACGCCTGGATCACGCTTGCCGGCCTCGCCCGCGACACCTCGACGATCCGGCTGGGCACGTTGGTCACCTCGGCCACGTTCCGCCTGCCCGGTCCGCTGGCGATCTCGGTCGCCGGGGTGGACGCCATGTCGGGCGGTCGCGTGGAGCTGGGCTTGGGCAGCGGCTGGTTCGAGACGGAACACGAGGCCTACGGCATTCCGTTCCCGCCCCTCGGCGAGCGCTTCGACCGGTTGACCGAGCAGCTCGAGATCATCTCGGGCCTGTGGGCCACCGCCGACGGGGACACCTTCGACTTCCAGGGCGATCACTACTCACTGAGCGGATCGCCTGCGCTTCCCAAACCGATCCAGAGCCCGCCGCCGGTGATCGTCGGAGGGTCCGGCCCGATGCGCACCCCCAACCTGGCCGCTCGCTTCGCTGCCGAGTACAACACCCCGTTTCTCGGCCTCGACGACGTCATCGCCGCCAACGAGCGGGTCGACCGTGCGTGCGAGGACCTCGGGCGTGACCCGACGACCCTGGTGCGCTCGGCTGCGCTGGTCGTGTGCGTCGGTGCCGACGAACCCGAGGTCGAGCGGCGCGCCCGGGTGATCGGGCGGGAGCCCGCCGAGCTGCGCGAGAACGGGGTGGCGGGGCTGCCCGCCGAGGCCGCCGAGAGGTTGGGTCGCTTTGACGAGGCGGGGATCGAGCGGGTGTATCTGCAGGTGCTCGATCTGTCCGACCTCGATCATCTCGACCTGATCGCCGGTACCCTCTGGCAGTAGCGGACCGACCGGTCGAAAGGTCCAGCCCCACGCAAACGAGGCTGGTCAGGGGGTTGTGGTGGTGGGCTTCGTATCGCCGAGCGTGACGAACAGGATGCCGTCGTCGGAAACCTCCCAAGGAAGCTGGCGCAAGCCCTCCCCGTTTTGGGGAAAGGTGGCGTCGTCGCAGCGCTTGCCGCTGGCATCGGCGGAGACCGCGGAATCGCCGATCTCCTCCGAGACGAACCTTTTGATGGTGCGGTCCCAGCGCAGGAAGCAATTGTCCGGGGTGTTCGGTGCCTTGGCCTCGAAGATCGCCCAGCCGAATTCGGGCTCGGGGCCCTCGTGGCTCACGGCGATCGGGCGTGTCTGACCGCGCCCTGAGACATCACTGAGGAGGAACGGGCCCTGCTTGGCGATGGACTCTGCCCGCTGGGCGGCGGGTCCAAGGGCAAACTCGTCGGAGCCCAGGCTGACGGTGGATGGTTCGCCGCCACCGCCTTGACCAAACAGCACCAGCACCAGCGCCAGGCCGGCGCCCACCATCAGCATGGCGATACCGGCGGTGCGGAACTGGTTGGACGTGCTGCGTTGCTCGACCGGCATGGAACTCCCTCGGTTGGGGGATGACTCGGGCGCCACAGTCTGCCCGCTGTGGCCGGATAGCGGAACTCGGCCGTTATCATCACGGCCATGTTGGAACCGGCAACCGCGCGCTCGCTGCCTTCGACCGACCAGCTGTACCTGCGCGATGCCTACCAGCGCACGATGGCTGCGGAGGTGATTGCCACCGATGCTGACCGTGTGGCACTTGACCGCACCGTGTTTTATGCCACGGGTGGGGGTCAGCCCCACGACACCGGCATGATCGAATGGGACGATGTGAGGTGGTTGGTCACCGATGTCCGCAGCGACGGCAAGCTGCTCTGGCACACGCTTGCGCTCCAACCCGGGGGTGCGGGCCCGGTAGCCGCTGCGGTTCCTCCGATTGGTGCCACGGTGACCGGTACCATCGACTGGGCACGCCGACATGGCCTCATGCGTACCCACACCATGTTGCACGTCATGGGCGGGGTGATCTGGAACCGCTGGGGCGTGCCCGCCACCGGCGGCAACATGGAACCGCTCAGCGCTCGAATGGACTTTGGGTTTGGTCCGCTGCCGGAAAGGTTTCGTGACGAGGTGACCGCGGCGGTCAACGCCGAACTGGAGGCCGACCGGCCCATAACGGTCAGCTTCCTCGACCGGGGGGCCGCCGACGTTGACCCGGCCCTCCTCCGCACCAAGGTCAACCTCATTCCGGCATCGGTCACCCAGGTTCGGGTGGTTGACATCGTCGGGCTCGATCGTCAGGCAGACGGAGGCACGCACGTGGCCTCCACCGCCGAGGTGGGACGCTTCGAGATCACCAAGACCGAATCAAAGGGCAAGGGCAACAAGCGCCTGCGCCTCAAGGTGAGCTGACGGGAGCTACCCGCCACTCCTCATCTGCTTGGTGCCGACTCGACGCTGGATCGCCTCGGAGATGCCCGGGGCAACCGTTGCCAGCGTGACGACGGCACGAAGTTCGGAGGGGGCGACGAACAGCTCCGCAGGATTGGTGCGGATCGCCTTCTCGACGGCCTGGGCGACGTCGCTTGGCGACTTGGTGCGGATGCCCTTGGGCAGGTTGATGCCGCCGTTGGCGAACATGCCGGCATCGCGAATGAAGCCGGGCTCCACCATGGTCACCCCGACATCGTGTTCCTCCAGGTCTTGGCGCAGCGAGAGGCCAAACCCTCGAAGACCAAACTTGGTGGCGTTGTACAGGCAGGTGTCCGGCGTGGGGGCCAGACCGGACAGCGATCCGATCAGCACGATCTGTCCGGGGCGTCCGGCGGCGATGCAGGCCTGAGCGAATGCCCCGCTGAGCACCATCGGTGCCCGCAGGTTCACGTCGAGCGCACCATCGATGACCTTCACGCCCAGTTCGGCACCGCCGGCTTCGCCACCTACGCCCGCGTTGGCGATGATCACGTCGAACCCGCCGATGATCTTGACCAACTTCTGTACATCGCTTCGCTTGGCCAGGTCGGCCTCCACCACGGTGCCTCGGGTTTCATCGGCCAGGCTGTCGAGCGCCGGCCGGTTTCGGGCAGTCAGGGTCAAGTGCGCGCCGTAGCGGGCGAGCCGCCGGGCGATCGCCTGGCCCAGGCCGCCGCTGGCGCCGGTGAGCAGGATGCGGCTGCCGGTGAGTTCCATGAGGGGGTCCTGTTCCTTGTGGCTGAGACGGGCGGGGTTGGCTGAGACGGGCGGGGTTGGCTGAGACGGGCTGGCGCGCCGGTCCAGGAGGACCGGCGCGCCTGCTTCCCGTGAAGCTGTGGCGGTCGAACGTTGCCGCGATCGACTCTACCGGCCTGTCACGTCGCTCCCTCAGGCGGCCCTGCCGTTCAGCGGCCCTGCCGTTCAGTGACCTGACAACGCCTTCCGGACCTGGGCAACCAGCAGTTCGGGTTCGTCGGTGTAGTCCCACCAGGTGAACAGCAGCACCTTGATGCCAAGTAGCTCCAGCCGGTTGCGGGCGCGTCGGTCGCCGATGAACGTGGCCCGATCCCGGTGATGGCTCAGCGAGTCCAGCCCGATGGCCAGCGCTTCGGACTGGTTGGGGTAGGCCAGGTCGACCATCTGGATCAGCCCCTCGTCGTCGTAGAAGTTGTGCTCGAGCACGGGTTCGGTCAGCCCGCCGGCGACGAGCAGGTCGGCAACCATGCGGCTGAAGTCGCTCATCGGCACCCGCTCGTCCTCCACAAACTGCGCCAAGACCTCGCCCAAAGCGGCCCGGCCGGGCGTGCCGAGCGGGGTCTCCACATGAAATCGAGCAAGTGTCGCCATGGTGAGGTGCTTCTCGCGGATCAGTTGATCGATGCACGCACGAAGCCGCACCTTGGGCAGGTAGGAAGCCAGCTGGCCGATCAGCACCGCAGGGCCCACGACCGCAATGCCGTTTCGTTCGGAGTGCCCGGCCGGACTCCAACGGCGGGTTCGGTGCACCTTGACGCCCGTCGGTCGAACCCGTCGTTCGAAGGGAACGAGTACCTCAGGCTTCGAGGCACGGAAGCCCTCCAGCTTCCACAGCACCGCAGCCGCCCGGTGGCTGGCCACACCGCCAGTAGTCCGAGTCGCCCACTCCACACGGTGGGTCCAGGTCAGCGGCCGGTCGGCCGGGGCGTACCAACCTCGACCCACTCGTTGCAGACCTCCGGTCGCAGCCCTCTGGCGGAGCGCGTCACTGCTGATGCCGAACGGTTCGGCTTCCGCAGCGCCGAACACGCGATGGGCACGTGAGAGGGCCATCCACCGCTGATCATGAGTGCGACTGTTGTTGGAAGATGCCGATGGCAGTGAAGGAGCCATCCGGCATGGTCGGGGGTGGCGAGCCGTCCGTCCACGGGTCGCGGTACCCGTTGACGTCGGCACGGTAGGGGCGCGTGGGCGGCGAGCAGCCTGGATCGCGGGGGTGTGGAGAGGGAGCAGAGGTGTGGAGCAGAGGTGTGGAGGTGTGCCGGTGAGATTCACCGGCACACCTCCACACCCCTCCGGGACTCCGAGATGATGGGGTCGTATTGCCTGGCGGGCGGGCTTCCTGGAAGGCTTCCCGCGTGGACCTCTTCGAATATCAGGGCAAGCAGTTCTTCGGCTCATTCGACATTCCGGTGTCGGCCGGTGAGGCGGTGACCACCGTCGAGGACGCCGTCGCCGCCGCCGAGCGCCTGAACACCTATCCGGTGGTCGTCAAGGCCCAGGTGCAGGTGGGAGGGCGCGGTAAAGCGGGCGGTATCAAGCTGGCCAACGACGCCGACGAGGTGCGCACCTTCGCCACCGACATCATCGGCATGGACATCAAGGGCCACACCGTGAACGTGGTGTGGATCGAGGTTGCCTCCGACATTGCCGAGGAGTACTACGCCAGCTTCACTTTGGATCGGGCCAAGAAGGCCCACCTCGGCATGCTGTCCGCTGAGGGTGGTGTCGAGATCGAGACCGTGGCCGACGACAACCCTGACGCCATCGCCAAAATCTGGATCGATCCCGTCGATGGCCTGGACGAGGCCACGATCCGCTCGTGGGTGGCCGCCGCCAACCTCAACCCGGATGCCACCGAGGGTGCGGTCGACATCCTGGGCAAGCTCTACACCGCGTACGTCGACGGCGACGCCGACCTGGTGGAAATCAACCCGCTGATCCTCAAGCCCACCGGTGAGGTCCATGCCCTTGACGCCAAGGTCACGCTGGACAACAACGCCGGGTTCCGTCATGAATGGGCTGCCTACGAGGCCACTCAGGAGCGCGACGAGCGCGAGGAGGCCGCCCACGAAGCCGGTCTGGAGTACGTCGGCCTCGAGGGGTCGGTGGGCATCATCGCCAACGGCGCCGGCCTGGCGATGAGCACCCTGGACGTCGTCAACCAGGCGGGCGGAAGCCCCGCCAACTTCCTTGACGTCGGGGGCGGCGCAGATGCCGACAAGTTCGTCGCGGCGCTGACCATCCTCGACAACGATCCCCGCGTGAAGTCCATCCTCATCAACATCTTTGGTGGCATCACCCGCGGCGAGGAGGTGGCCAACGGCATCATCGAAGCGCTCGGTCGTATCGACCTGGCCCATCCGATGGTGGTGCGTTTGGACGGCACCAATGCCGACGAGGGGCGCGAGATCCTCAAGCCCCACCTTGGCGACACATTGCAGATGGAATCCACCATGCTGTCCGCCGCCGCCAAGGCCGTCGAGCTCGCCGCAGCCCGCGCCTGAGCATCAGTTACTAGCCAAGGGACCTGAGAACTCATGAGCATCTTCGTCGATTCCAACACCAAGGTCGTCTACCAGGGCCTCACCGGCTCGACCGGTCGCTACTACGGTCTGCTGAACCGTGACTACGGCACCAACGTGGTTGCCGGTACCAACCCGAAGAAGGCCGGCACCGACGTCGATGGCATCCCCGTCTTCGCCTCGGTGGCCGACGCCGTCGCCGAGACCGGTGCCGACACGTCCTGTATCTTCATCCCCGCCCCGGGCGTGAAGAGTGCCGTCATGGAGGCCGCCGAGGGTGGTATCAAGCTGATCATCGTCATCACCGAGGGTGTTCCCGCCCAGGATGAGGCGTGGTTCTTCAACAAGCTCAAGCGCGACCACCCCGACGTGCGCCTGCTCGGCCCCAACTGTCCGGGCCTCATCAGCCCCGGCCAGGCCAACATCGGCATCACCGCCGGTCACATCGCCAAGGCGCCGGTCGACGGCGAGATTTCGGTGGGGATCGTCAGCCGTTCCGGCACGCTCACCTACCAGGCTCTGTACGAGTTGCAGCAGCAGAACATTGGCGTCACCACCTGCGTTGGTATTGGTGGCGACCCGGTGCCGGGCACCAGCTTCATCGACTGCCTGGAGGCCTTCGAGGCCGACCCGCAGACGTCCGCCGTCATGATGATCGGTGAGATCGGCGGCTCGGCGGAAGAGGACGCAGCGGAGTACATCGCTACGCACATGTCGAAGCCGGTGGCGGCCTACGTGGCCGGTCAGACCGCCCCCGCCGGCAAGAAGATGGGGCACGCCGGTGCCATCGTCTCCGGCGGCAAGGGCACCGCCGCCGCCAAAATGGAGGCGCTTGAGGCCGCCGGGGTGAAGGTGGGGGCCAACCCGACCGAGTGCGGCGAGTTGATGGTTGAGATCGTCAAGAACCTTTAACGGATACGCCCGGGTGAGCGTATGAGGTCGGGTGACAACCGATGAGGCTTGGTGTGATGGTCTCGGGTTCGGGCACGCTGCTTGACGCCATGGTGGCATCCGGCCTTGAGGTGGCGGCAGTGCTGGTCGACCGCCGTTGTGCAGCCGAGCAGGTGGCTCAGCGTCATGGCCTTTCGCTTCAGGTGATCGAACGAACCGACTTTTCGGACGACTTCGACCGGGAGGGCTATACGTGCAAGGTCGTTTCAGCGTGGAATGACGCCGACATCGACCTGGTGGCAATGGCTGGATGGGGAACGATCCTCACGCAGACGGCGTTTGATGCTCGGCCCGGGAACATCATCAACACCCATCCGGCCCTGTTGCCTTCGTTCAAAGGTTGGCACGCAGTGCGAGCCGCTCTTGACGCAGGGGTGAAGGTCACGGGTTGCACCGTGCACGTTGCCACCCTGGAGGTGGACGCGGGTCCCATTCTCGCTCAGGAGGCGGTGCCGGTGCTGCCCGGTGACGATGAGGCCAGCCTGCATGAGCGGATCAAGGCCGTTGAACGCCGCATCTACCCGCAGGTGCTGGCCGAGGTGCTTGAACGCGGCTGGGTGCTGACGAAGTCCCCGGGCCGCTGAGGTCGCTCAGCCGTTTGGTGGGGGCGGAGGCGCGGTTTTCGACGACGACGACGTCGTGGCTGTGGTTGCGTCGGCGTCGGGACTCAAACCCCGCTCCTTGGCCACGCGCTCCAGCTCCTCGGTGAGGAACGCCCCGGCGAGCGGTGAGCTCTCGGAGGAGAAGTGGCCGCCGTCGGGTCGAAGCCGCACGCCGTCGAGTTCCTCAGCGCACTTGGTTCCCTCGCAGATCCAACCGGCCAGGTCGATCAACGCCGCGTCGTCGGGACGGGAGGCCACCAACTCGGTGATGATCTTGTTGAGCGCCACCTCCCGACGCTGGCTTTCGGCGACGTCGGCGTCCTTCGTGATGGACTTGGTCGATGCCACGTTGGGGATGACGGTGGTCAACACCACGAGCGCGCCGGTCTTGGACATCACGTCGATGGTTTGCCCGTAGTACTTCTTGATCCGCCGGCGCATCTCGTCGGAGTCAAACGCAATACGTCGTCCATCGACGTCGCGGTCGAGGATCATCCACTGACTGACCGGGAGGAGGACGACCTGAGGTTGGAACTCGTCGAGATAGGTGGGCCAGCGCTCGGCCCAATCGGGGCATTCGGTGCTGACGGTGCCCGGCAGCCCGAGGCGCGGGCCCGGTGCCGGGTCCGGGTAGCAGGCGAACTCGGCCTGATTCCACAACAGAATCTTCTGATCCGCTGCTTTGGTGGTGCCATGAAAATTGGAGCCGATCGACCATGCCACCGAGTCGCCCACCAAAAGCACACGGAGCTGGTCGCCTGATGCCTCGCGGGCCAGGTGGTCGGTGACCGCCCGGCGGGCCACGCCGGCGAGCGCCGTACCAAATGCCTCTGCGTTGGGGCTGACCACCTCGAACCGGCCCTTCGCAGGGTAAAGACGCGCTTGGTCGATGCATCGCACCGGGCCGCACCACAATCGCTCCATGGAGACCTCCTGGACGGCGCCGTTGCGCCGGACGGTGACCTGCCGGGCCGCCTCGCGGGTGCGTTCCACAACGAAAGGGTCCAGCGAGCCGTCTTCGCTGCGCTTCGGAGCGGTCAGAAACACCACGGTGCGGCCGCCGTCAGCGGTGGGCCCGGCACCAAGCTCCGTCGCCAGCCGATCCATACCGTCGACGAACGCCGATTCGGTCAAAGCCGCATCGAAGACGTCCATCTTGGCGTTGGTATCGTCGAAGGGCTGCCAGTTTCGGATTGCCACCATCACAACGTCGGGTGACGCCTGATCGACGCGCGCCTTCCACCGCTGACGCCAGTCGTCGCACAGCCTGGTGGCGTCGTCGCAAGCGGTTCCAGCCAGCGTGACCGACCCGGTGGCAGGACCGTCGCCGTCCGGGTCGCCCCAGTTGGCGGGAAGGGCGAGCGCCAATTCGTCGCCCAACACCAGGGTGTCGGTGTGGTTTGGCGTGGCCACCGGCGCGACGGTCTGGACAGGCGCCGTTGTGCGTTGGTCGGCGGCGTACGCCTCTTCGAGGGTCAGCTCGCCGCCTGTGGTGGTGACCAGCAGGGCTACCGCCAAGGCAACCGGCACCACCCCGAGGCTCGCGAACTCGACCCGGACCGGCAGCCGCCGCTCTCCGATGGGGACCTCCCGGCACCCCCCCGAGGCTCGCGAACTCGACCCGGCCCGGCAGCCGCCGTTCTCGAATGGGCACCTCGAGCACCAGCAGGCTCACCACGGCCAACGCCACCGAGATGGCGAATCGCAACACGTTGAGCGCCGGCATGGGAAGGCCTGTGCGTTCGGGGGTGAGCGCCAGGATCACCGGCCAGTGCCACAGGTACAGGCCATATGAGATGCGGCCGAAGAATCGGAGAGGTCGGACCGACAAGGCGCGGTCCAGTGATGAACGTGGGTGGGCCATCGCCGCCAGGATGACGACGGCGGTCAGCACGGCGATCAGCAGAAACCCGCCCTGATAGAGCCACGCGGGGGTTACGTCGGTGACGATCGCCACGAGGAACGCCAGCCCTGCGGCCCACCCGGCGGGCACCAACCATGCCGGTGGGGCGGCCATGAGCCGTCGACCGACGGCGTCGAAGAGCGCTGCCAACGCCACTCCAATGAGCAGTCCCTGCACGCGAGTGTCGGTGCGGAAGTACAGGCTGGAGTTGTCGGGCGAGTACAGCACGGCCATCAACGTGGCCGAAGCAGCCGCGCCGATCAGCCCAACGAGCCCGAGCGGCACGTCGTAGCGACGAGCACGATCCAAGGTGCCCTTCGCTCGGCTGCGCCAGGTGAAGAGCGCCATGACCACCAGAGGCCAGACGACGTAGAACTGCTCCTCGATGGCGAGTGACCAGTAGTGCTCCAGCGGACTCTTTGCGGCGAAGGTGTCGAAGTAGCTCGTCTTCTCTGCGGCTCGAGCCCAGTTGGTGACGTAGAACAGTGATGCGAGCCCCTGGCTCCGAATATCGCTGAGCTGCTCGGGCTGGGCGAGAAACACCGCAAACGCGGCGACGGCTGCCAGCACGACGAGCATGGCGGGCAACAGTCGCCGTGCCCGGCGGACCCAGAACCCCTTCAGGTCAATCCGCCCGTGCTTGGTCCATTCGCGGATCAGGAGGGTGCTGATCAGGAACCCGGACAGCACAAAAAACACATCGACGCCCAGGTACCCGCCGCGCATCCACCCAAGTTCGAGGTGAAAGAACACCACGGTGAGTACGGCGAGGCCCCGGATGCCGTCCAGGCAGTTCCGGTGACGCAGCATGGGCGGGTCGCCGGCGCTCGTCGTGGGGGAATCATCGGGCGGAACGGGCGCGGTCGTCACCGGACCGGCACCCTCGACGCCGATCGTCAGGTCGAGGACGGTGCTGTCACCGGCTCCCTCAACCCGTTGGGAGAGCGACCTGGGATTTTCGTCGGCAACGTCGGACCCGTTCGCCGACGCGGACCGGCCACCGCTGTCCGTTGGCGGGTGGTTTCCCGGAGGGTTGGCTGGAGGTGCGCTCGGTGAGGTCATAACCGTTGCAGGCGCGCTTCAAGGGTGACGCACACCGGGGGCACGCTAGCTTCCAAATCGGCCAGGCCGGGGTCGTCACGCCAGGCCGGGCCGATCAGGGGTCAGACCGCAAACGTCATCACCATCAGCAACAGGCCGAGAATCGCTCCTCCAATCAGCGCCACGATTCTGATCAAGGTCTCGATGCTTTCGAAGAAACGACTCACACTGGTCCCCTTCTCTCGCTCGACGAGCGCTGTGCCGGAGGATGGTGAACCAGGAACGAGCCCCAGCGCCGGTGGCAGCGCCCAGCCGAAATGTGTTCTGCGTGGGCGCCGAGACTGCGTTGGCTCGACTGGTGTTCAGTCTTTCTGAGATGGGGTTCAAGGTCAAGTGAATTTCTTGAAAGGGGACCGAAAGGTGCCGTGGGTGCTCGCCGACCCGGGGCCGTTGGTGGCCTCTTGGGGTGGCCCGGTAGGGTCGACCGGCGCCGGCGCCCGAGTGTGACGTCGGCCAACGAACCCCGGAGAGTGATCATGGCGGAACGCCGCCGAGCCCTGCTGTCGACCTATGACAAGACCGGCGTTGTTGATCTGGCGAAGGTGCTGGTGCGAGCGGGTTGGGAGTTGCTCTCGTCCGGGGGCACCGCCGCCGTGCTTGCCGAAGCCGGTATCACGGTGCAACCTCTTGCCGAGCTCACTGGTTTCGGCGAGATGCTGTCGCATCGGGTGGTGACGCTTCATCCTGCGGTTCACGGTGCGCTGCTGGCGGATCGTGATGATCCCACCCACCTGGCCGACCTTGCGGAGCATGGCATTGAGCCCATCGATCTGGTGGTGGTCAACCTGTATCCGTTCGCATCGGACCCGGGCATTGAGCTGATCGACATCGGCGGGCCCACCATGGTGCGGGCCGCGGCCAAGAACCACGCGCATGTCGGGGTGTTGGTCGATCCCTCCGACTACGCGGGGGTGGTGGATGAGGTCGAGCAAACTGGCGAACTCTCGGTCGACACCCGTCGGGCGCTGGCGGTGCGGGCCTTCGAGGTGATCGCCGACTACGACGTTCAGATCGCAGGCTGGATGCGGACCGGGGCTCTGCAACCTGAGGCTTCTGCGTCACCGGCAAACCAGGAGGGCGAGGACGTTACGGACATCAGTGCTCTTCCCGAGCGCTTGACCCTCGCCGCCACCCGGTCCGCCGTGTTGCGCTACGGAGAGAATCCCCACCAGGTCGGCGCCCGGTACCGAACGGGCAACGGTGGGTGCTGGGACGATGCGGTGCAGCATCAGGGTAAGGACCTGTCCTACCTGAACGTCTACGACGCCGACGCCGCCTGGCGCTTGGTCTGGAGCCTCGGCGACGGTCCGGCAGCGGTGGTGATCAAGCACGCCAACCCGTGTGGCGCAGCGGTGGCCGACGATCTGCTGACCGCCTATCGGCGCGCCCACGAGGGCGATCCGGTGTCTGCGTTCGGCGGCATCGTGGCGGTCAATCGAGACCTGACGGGCGAGGTGGCCGAGGCGCTGTCACCCGTGTTCACCGAGGTGGTGGTGGCGCCCGGCTACACCCCCGAGGCCCGGGAGATTCTGGCGAAGAAGAAGAACCTTCGGCTGTTGGAGACCACAGCGCCGACCGAACCGGAGCTCCAGGTGCGGTCCATCTCCGGCGGGCTGTTGGTGCAAACCACCGATCAGGGAGGGTTTGACCGGGCCGCTTGTGTGACCGTGACCGAACGGGCTCCCGATGAGGCCGAATGGCTCGACCTGGAGTTGGCCTGGAGACTGGCGGCAAAGGTCAGCTCCAACTGCATCGTTCTGGTGAAGAACAAGACGGCGGTTGGAATTGGTGCCGGGCAGCAGAACCGCCGGGATGCCGGCCGGATCGCGGCCGAGAAGGCGGCCGGCCGTGCGGTCGGTGGTGCATGTGCCTCCGACGCGTTCTTCCCGTTTCGTGATGGGCTCGATGCCGCCGCTGACGCCGGTGCCACCTGCGTGATCCAGCCGGGCGGCTCGGTGCGGGACGACGAGGTGATCGCAGCGGCCAATGAGGCGGGCATGGCCATGGTGTTCACCGGGGTACGACACTTCCGGCACTGACCGGCCTCACCGGTGAGGTGTATGGGCGGCCGGTTAGCGTGGTCCCATGACTGCGAAGACATTGGACGGGCAGGCGTTGGCCGACCGGATCAAGGCCGAGTTGGCGGTCCGGGTGGAGCAACTTGCGCGCCCCGGCGTTTTGTCGGAGCAGGGTCGTCCTCCGGGGTTGGGCACCGTCCTTGTGGGCGACGACGGCCCCAGCGCCCGGTACGTGGCCGGTAAGCACCAGGATTGTGCCGACGTGGGCATGGCCTCGGTGCACCGAGGCATGCCGATGGGCACGACTCAGGACGAACTCGAGGCTGTCATCGCCGAGATGAACGCCGACGATCGGGTCGATGCGTTCATCCTGCAATACCCGGTTCCAGCGGGGCTCGACTTTGAAGCAGCGATGCTGGCCATGAGCCCGGCCAAGGACGCCGATGGGTTGCACCCGGTCAATCTGGGCAAACTGGTCATGGGGGAGGAGGCGCCCCTCCCGTGCACCCCCAACGGCATCCTCGCGCTGCTCGCCGAACATGGGGTCGAGCTCGCAGGCCGCCATCTGGTGATCGTTGGGCGAGGGCTGACCATCGGTCGGCCGCTGGCGCTCCTGGCCGCGCTGAAGCGTGAGGGCGCCAACGCTGCGGTCACCGTGGTGCACACCGGCGTGGAGGATCTCGGATCGTTCACTCGAACCGCCGACGTCATCGTGGCGGCCGCCGGTGCACCGGGCGTGATCACCGCCGACATGGTGCGGCCCGGTTCGGCGGTGGTGGCCGCCGGCGTCACGATGGCCGGCCGCAAAGTGGTCTCCGACGTCGCCGATGAGGTGGCGGAGGTGGCCGGTTGGCTGTCGCCCCGCATCGGTGGTGTGGGCCCCATGACCAGGGCCATGTTGTTGGTCAATACGGTCGAGGCTGCGGCCCGCTCCGTCGGCATCGCCGGCCCTACGAGCGACGGGTAGCCTCGGTTCCCATGGCCCCTGGTACCCCACATTCTTCGGTTCCCTCCCGGCCCGATCGTTCGACCTCGGCTCATCAGGACGCTCGAATCGATGACCTCTTGGCCGAGGGTCCCACGTTGTCGCTGGAGTTCTTTCCCCCCAAGACCGACCGTGGGGTGGCAAACCTGCTGGACACCGTGGACGAGTTGGAGGACCTGAACCCCGATTTTGTTTCGGTCACCTACGGTGCGGGCGGCTCGACGCGGGACCGCACCCGCGATCTGGTGGTCAGCGCCAACGCCGACAGGAACTACCCCGTGATGGCCCATCTCACCTGCGTGGGGCATACCCGAAGCGAGCTCGCCGAGTTGCTGGAGGACTACGCCGCCAGCGGTGTACGAAACATTCTGGCGCTGGCGGGGGACCCGCCGGCCGACGGCAGCCCGGCAGGCGGCGACTTCACCTACGCAACCGAGTTGGTGGAGCTGATCCGGGAGGTCGGAGACTTTTCGGTTGGGGTCGCCGCCCACCCTGAGACCCATCCGCGCTCCCCTGATCGGGCGAGCGACCGTCGACACCTTGCCGACAAGCTCGAGGTGGCCGACTTTGCCATCACCCAGTTCTTCTTCAGCGCGTCGGACTACTTCGAGATGGTCGACGAGTTGACCGCGCTTGGCGTCACGACCCCGATCGTTCCCGGGGTCATCCCGGTGACCAACCCGGTCTCGGTCGCCCGGTTCGCCGACCTGGCGAAGGCGCATCGTCCCCACGAGCTCTGGGCCCGCTACGAATCGGTTGCCGATGACGAGGCCGCCCTCATGGAGGTTGCGGTCGAGGCTGCCGCCAATCTGGCCGAGGAACTGTTGGCCGGAGGCGCACCGGGCGTTCACCTGTATGCACTCAATCGTGCGGAGGCCCCGTTGGGGGTCGGCGCCCGTCTGGGTTGGCGCATCCGGCCGGCCGTGGAGGCGACGGACGGGTGAGCGGTGACCCGATGCCTGATCGCCATCTGGATCTGCGTGACAAGCTGGCGTGGATGGTTGAGACCCGGGGCTACGCGGTCGAACCGGTCACGCAGGTGGATGACCCGCTCGATCCGCGTCCGGGCTACACGTTTTCGGTTGGCTTCGAGGCCACGTGGGGACATGCCGAGGTGGGGCTGTGGGGGCTGGCACCGTCGGCGGCTCGGGGTCTCATCGACCTGATCGCAGCGCAAATTGCTGCGGGAATCGAGTTGCCGGTGGGGGTGGTCTTCTCGGGCCTTTTGGAGAACGAACTTCGCTCGGCGTTGCTCACGGTCGACGTCGACGTGGCCGACGAACGGTTTCCGGGAGCGGCCGTGTTCTACGCCCAAACGCCGTTTCGAATGCAGCAGTTCATGTGGCCCGACCGTGCCGGGTTGTTGCCATGGGAGGACGGCTATGACCATCGGCTCCGTGTGGCACAGCCGATGATCGGGCATTGGTGAGTGCCGTGATGGCGGCCGGGGTGACACCCGCCCGGGCGCTGGGTTGGGCGGCGACGCCGCTGCGAAACGCCGTGGGTGCCCAGTTGCGGGAGGCGTTCGACTCCAACCGGTTTCCCCAGGAGCGTTACGACGAACCGGCCGGCGACCCGGGCTGGTTCGGCCCCGACAGCGTCACCTGGTGGGTTCACTCCGATCTGTCGATGATCGTCGGTGGGTTTGGCTCGTTGATGGTGCAGGCGCTGCATCCCTTGGCCATGGCCGGTGTGGCCGAGCACTCGGATTTCAAGGAGCGACCGGCCGAACGCCTGTCGCGCACCGCCAGCTTCGTGGCCGCCACCACCTACGGCGACTCCGAGACCGCCGAACGGTTGTGCAGGATCGTGCGTCGAACCCACCGGCGGATCACCGGGATTGCACCCGATGGGCGTCCCTACGACGCCAACGACCCGGCACTGTTGCGATGGGTGCATGTGGCCGAGGTGTCGATGTTTGCGGCGGCCAATGCCCGATACGGACGCCGGGTCATGACCCCGGCCGAGCTCGACGCCTATTACGACGAGATGGCCGTGGTCGCCGAGGCGTTGGGCGCCACCGACCTGCCCCGCAGCAGCATCGAGATGGCCGACTATTTCACCGACGTGCAGCCGGAGCTTGCGGGCGGTGATCAGGCACAGGACACGTTGCGATTTCTTGCCAACCCTCCGGAGGGCGACCCGGTGACCCGCAGCGTTTCCGGCATGTTCTCGGCCGCCGCCTGGGGAATACTGCCCACCTGGGCGCATCGAATCTACGGACGACGGGGGCCGGGCCCGACCGAGCGGGCGGTTGTGGCAGCTTCGACGCAGGCGCTGCTGGCAACGCTGAAGGCGGCCGCAGGAGACAATCCGGTGCTGGAGCAGGCCACCCGCCGCGCCCGTGCGACCCGCGTCTAGGCAACCGACGCCTGGGGCCGCCGGTCACGGCAGAACTGCCACTCTGCTGGGGCAATCGGGGGGCTCGGCCGGTAACGTGAGCAGTCCAGTCGATCGGCCGGGTCCTTCGCCCCGGCGACCATGGGGCTTCGCGCCCCGACACCCAAGGGGAGAAGATGAAGATTCACGAGAAGTTTTACATCGGGGGCGAGTGGGTGGTTCCAGCCGGTACCGCCACCGAAGACGTCATCAACTCGGCGACCGAAGAGGTCATCGGTCGGGTGCCGATGGGCTCGGCCGAGGACGTCGACCGTGCCGTGGCCGCCGCCCGCCGCGCGTTTCCCTCCTGGTCCACCACCTCACTGGACGTGCGGGCAAAATATCTGCGTGACATCGGCGCGGCGCTCACCGCGCGTTACGACGAGGTGGTCGACACCATCACGGCGGAGGTGGGGTCACCCAAGGCCTTCGCCCAGATGGTGCAGGCCGGCCTGGCCGTCGGTGACTGGAACAGCTACGCCGACCAGATCGAGGCGTTCGAGTGGGAAAAAGAGTTGGGCAACTCACTGGTGGTCCGCGAGCCGATCGGCCTCGTTGCGGCCATCACCCCGTGGAACTACCCGCTGTACCTGATCGTCTGCAAGGTGGCCCCGGCGCTGGCCGCCGGGTGCACGGTGGTGCTGAAGCCCTCCGAGGTGACGCCGCTCAACGCCTATCTGCTGGCCGAGGTTCTCGATGAGGTGGGCCTGCCCGCCGGTGTCTTCAACATGGTCATCGGCAACGGCCCCGACGTGGGCGGTGCCATGACAGCGCACCCCGACGTCGACATGGTCAGCTTCACCGGCTCGGGTCGGGCGGGCAAAGAGGTTTCCAAGTCGGCCGCCGACACGGTCAAGCGGGTTGAGTTGGAACTGGGCGGCAAGTCGGCCAACATCGTGCTCGACGACGCCGACCCGTCCACCATCGCCTTCGGTTCGGTGTTCGCATGCATGCTCAACTCGGGCCAGACCTGCTCGGCGCTCACCCGCCTGCTGGTGCCCGCAGCAATGCATGACGAGATCGTCGACGCCGTGGTGGCCGAGGTGGCCCAGGCCAAGCTGGTCGATCCGGCAGCCGATGAGCCCGACCTGTTCCATGCGTTCGGCCCGCTCGTCTCCGCCGCTCAGCGCGACCGCGTGCGTGAGTACATCCAAAAGGGCATCGACGAGGGCGCCGACCTGGTGATCGGCGGCCCCGAGCAGCCCGAGGAGCACCCCCGCGGCTTCTACGTGAAGCCCACGGTGTTTGCCAACGTCGACCCCAACAGCACCATCGCCCAGGAGGAAATTTTCGGGCCGGTGCTCGCGGTGATCCCCTACGAGGACGAGGACGACGCAATCCGCATCGCCAACAGCACCATTTACGGTCTGGCCGGCGGTGTGCAGAGCGCCGATCCGGAGCGGGCCAAGGCGGTTGCCCGACGCATGCGCACCGGCCAGGTGGATATCAACGGTGGGGCGTTCAACGCCACGGCGCCCTTCGGAGGTTACGGACAGTCCGGCAATGGTCGTGAGCGTGGGGAGTGGGGCATCGACGGCTACCTCGAGACCAAGTCGATTCAGCTGTGATCCTGGCTGGATCCTGGTGAGTCCACGATGAGCGAGCGGTCGTCGGCCGAACCGCCGGCGGCCGAATTGCAGACAGATCCGCCGCCGGTAGCTGAACCGCAGACAGACGCGGCGTTGGTGCCTGAGCGGGGTCTTGATGGCGCCGGCCTGGCGCGGTCGGGCCTCACGCTGGTGAGTCGATTTGCGCGCATGGAGCCGTGGCCCTTTTCGCTGGCTCTGTTCGGCGGTACCGCGTGGGCGGCCACCGTGGTGGGCTCCACCGTGGTGATCGGCATGGTCAACGACAGGGTCATCGTCCCGGTGCTTGCGGGGGAGACCCCTCGGAGCGCAGCGCTCTGGGCCGCCCTGGCGCTGTTGGTGGTTGGCGTGCTGCGGGGCGGTTCGGTGGTGTTGCGCCGCTGGTACGGGTCGGTCACCGAGGCACGGGTGCAGGCCGAACTGCGTCGTCAGGTGGCCGACCGGGTGCTTGCGATGCCACTTTCGGAGCATCGCAAGCGGCCCACCGGCCAACTGCTGGCGGTGGCCGACAGCGACGTCACCTTCTCCACCTGGGCGCTCATGCCGGTACCGCTCACCTTCGGGCTGGTGGCGCTGCTGGTGTTCTCGATCATCAGCCTTTTGATCGCCGACTGGACCTTCGCGCTGATCGCCGCCGTGCTGTTTCCGCTGCTCGTCGGGGTCAGTCGGTGGTTCTCGTCCCGCATGGTTGAACCGGCGACCCGCTCTCAGGAGCAGGTGGCGCGGGTGTCGGCCATTGCCCATGAGAGCTTCGAGGGTGCCCTGGTCGTCAAGACGCTGGGGCGCGAGGCGGAGGAGTCCGATCGTTTCAACGGTGCGGCGGGCGCCCTGCGAACCCAGCGCCTTCGTCTGGCCCGCCTCTCATCGTCCTATCACCCCCTGGTGGACGCGTTGCCGCTGCTGGGCATGGTGGCGCTGATCGCCGTAGGTGCGTATCGGGTCCGCGCCGGTGCGGTGACCTCGGGTGAGGTGCTGGCCGCTGTCACCTTGTTTGGATGGCTCAACTTCCCGGTTCGGGTGGCGGGGTTCCTGTTCGAATCTTTGCCCCGTTCGCTGGTGTCGATGGGGCGCATCGAGTCGCTCCTGGACGTCGACGATGGCGTTGACGCGTCGCCTGCCGAAGCTGTGGATGAGCGTCGACATGACCGGCTTCCTCCGGAGGCGCCATCGGTGAGCTTCGATTCGGTGAGGTTCGGATTTGAGCCGGGCGTCGACGTGCTCACCGACGTCAACCTTCGCATCGAACCCGGCGAGGTGATGGCGGTGGTGGGCGCCACCGGGGCGGGCAAGTCCACGCTGTGCGAGCTGCTGGTGCGGCTCGACGAACCCACGGCGGGGCACATCGAGTTGGGTGGTGTCGCCCTGGGGGAGCTGACCCCCTCCGAGTTGCGCTCAACGGTTGCCCTGGTGTTTCAGGAGAGCTTTTTGTTTGCCACCTCGCTGCGCGACAACGTGGCGCTGGGGCGTCACCTCGACGACCACGAGTTGTGGGAGGTGCTTGAACGCGCACGGGCGCGCCGCTTCGTCGAACAGCTGCCCGGCGGCCTCGACACCGTGATGGGCGAACGGGGCGTAACCCTGAGTGGCGGTCAGCGCCAGCGCGTCGCCCTGGCTCGGGCACTCGTGCGTCGCCCTCGGGTGCTGGTGCTCGATGACGCAACGTCGGCGGTCGATCCGGTGGTGGAGGCCGAGATCCTGGGCGGCCTGCGCGACGGCTCCGGTCGGCACGAGTCCTCTGGCATGACCGTGCTTGTGGTGGCCCACCGTTTGTCCACTATTGCAATGGCCGACCGGATCGCGTTTCTGGAAAGCGGAAGGGTGACGGCTGTTGGGACTCATGGGCAGCTCCTTGAACACCCCGGCTATGAAGCGCTGGTGACCGCGTACGAGCGGGACGATGTCGCCGGCGCGGCGAGCAGCATTGGTGCAACGGGATGACCGCGATCGATGAGGACGGGGCGCAGAGGGTGGTCGCCGAGCTCGACGCCGGCACCGGCCCGACGGTGGCGCTCGACGTCGATCCGTTCTCGGAGGACGTCACCGAGCGCCCCGGCGCCGTGGACCTGCTGCGGGCCGGAGTGGCCGCCACACCGGAACTACGCGCGGGGCTCGGCACCGCCATTGGATTGTCGGTGGCAAACGCCGCCTGGCGGTTGGTGGTACCGGTGGCACTCCAGCAGGTGCTCGACCGAGGCCTCAGCGGCTCCGGCGGTGTGGACATCCCGTTCGTGCTGGGGGCCTGCGCTGCCGCGGCTGTGGTGGTGCTGGTGCTCACCGTGGTGGTGCAGCGCCTGACCATGGCGATGGCCCGGGTGGCCGAAGATGTGCTCTACGCCCTTCGCACCCGCGCCTTCGCCCATGTGCATCGCCTGTCGATCGCAGCCCACGGGGAATCCAAAACCGGCATCCTGGTCAGCCGGGTCACCTCCGACATCGAGACGTTGGCGCAGTTCGCCACCTGGGGTGCGGTCAACTGGACCGTGTCGTCGGGCGTTCTGCTCGTGTCGCTCATCACCATGTTTGTGTATTCCTGGCAGTTGGGCCTACTCACCGTCCTGGTCCTCGCCCCGGTGGTACCCATCATGGTTGTCGTGCAGCGGCGCCAACTGGTTGCCTACGACACGCTGCGAAACCGGGTTGGCGACACCCTGGGGCGCATCGCCGAGACCGTCTCGGGCGTTCGTGTGATTCGCGCCTACCACCACTCCGAGGCGGCGCGTGGCGACCTGCACGGCGCCATCGGTGACCAGCTGGCGGCCCAGCTGAAGGCCCGCTTCTTCTTTTCGATCATGTTTCCCATGTCCGACGTGTTCGGTGGCCTGTTACTGGCGGTGGTTGCCGGCGCCGGGGTGTACTTCGCCGGGTCGTGGGGGTTGACCGCCGGGGCGATCGTGGCATGTCTGCTGTTGGCCAACCAGCTGGCCCAACCCATCGCCGAGATCGGTGAGGTGCTGGACCAGACCCAGACGGCGCTGGCCGGGTGGGGCAAGATCCTTGGGCTCCTCGACCAACCGGTGGATGTGATCGAGCCCACGGCGGGTGCTGACCTGCCGCACGGAGCGCTGCCGGTGGACATCGAGCACGTGACGTTTTCCTACCTGCCGGGCCAACCGGTGCTTCATGACGTGTCGCTCCGGATCCCCGCCGGCACGACGGTGGCCATCGTGGGCGAGACCGGGTCGGGCAAGACCACCATGTCAAAGCTGTTGTGCCGCTTGGCCGACCCGCAGCAGGGGCGAGTGGCCATCGGTGGCGTTGACCTTCGCGACCTCGACCCGGCCGCGCGGCGGCGGAGTGTTCGCCTCGTTCCCCAGGATGGCTTCCTGTTTGACGACACCGTGGCGGCCAACGTGGCGCTGGGGCGTCCGGGCGCATCCCGCGCCGAGGTCGATGCGTCGTTCGACTCCCTCGGGTTGACCGATTGGGTGATGGGGTTACCCAATGGCGGCGACACCCGGGTGGGGGAGCGCGGCGGTGGCCTGTCGGTGGGAGAGCGCCAACTGGTCGCGCTGGCCCGGGCGCAGCTGGCCGACCCCGGGCTACTGCTGCTCGACGAGGCCACCTCCAACGTGGACCCCGAGACCGAACGGGTTCTGGGTTCCGCGCTGGCGGCACTGTCGGAGGGACGTACCACGGTCTCGGTCGCCCACCGGCTCTCGACAGCCGAGGCGGCCCAACTGGTGGTGGTCTTCGATGCCGGGCGAATTGTCGAGCTTGGACCACACGATGAGTTGGTTCAGGCGGGTGGGACGTACGCCCGCCTGTACGAAAGCTGGATCGGCAACACCCGTTCGGGTGCAATGACCCAGCGCCGGTAGGCTCGACCAAGTTCCAGCACGTCGTCAGATCAGGAGTCCTATCGTGTCCACCAATGCCCCCGTTCGAGTCGCAGTCACCGGCGCAGCCGGTCAGATTGGGTACTCGCTGCTCTTCCGCATCGCCTCAGGCGCCATGTTGGGTACAGATCAGCCGGTGGCGTTGCAGATGCTGGAAATCACCCCTGCGCTCGGAGCGCTCAAGGGCGTGGCCATGGAGTTGGAGGATTGTGCGTTTCCGCTGCTGACCGAGATGATCCAGACCGACGATGCCGACGTCGCCTTCGGTGATGCCGACGTCGCCCTGCTGGTGGGTGCCATGCCCCGCAAGGCGGGCATGGAGCGCGGCGACCTGCTGGCGGCCAACGGTGGCATCTTCGGCCCCCAGGGCAACGCCATCGGCCGGTCGGCCAAGGCGGACGTCAAGGTGCTCGTCGTGGGCAACCCCGCCAACACCAACGCGCTGATCGCCCAGTCGGCCGCTGCCGGCATGGACCCCGGCCGTTTCACCGCCATGACCCGGCTCGACCACAATCGGGCCATGGCCCAGCTGTCGGCGAAGACCTCCACGCCGATCGCCGACATCGCCAAGGTCACGATCTGGGGCAACCACTCCAGCACCCAGTACCCCGACCTCAGCCACGCCACCATCGGGGCCAGGGCGGCAACTGACGCGGTGGACCAGGCGTGGATGGCCGATGAGTTCATCCCAACCGTGGCCAAGCGTGGCGCGGCGATCATCGATGCCCGGGGCTCGTCCTCGGCGGCATCGGCGGCCAACGCCGCCATCGATCACATCCGCACCTGGACGGTGGGCACGGACGAGGGCAATTGGACCTCGATGGCCGTCCCTTCCGACGGCAGCTACGGCGTCGACGAGGGTCTCATTTCCTCGTTCCCCTGCACCTGCGCCAACGGTGAGTACTCCATCGTTCAGGGCTTGGAGATCGATGACTTCTCACGGGCGCGCATCGACGCCTCGGTTGCCGAGCTGCGCGAGGAGCGCGACGCAGTCGCCGAACTCGGTCTGTTGTAGGCCTTCTCGGGCCGTTGACAGCCCCAACCCCGAGGTACCCTGCCATGGTGTCTCACGCCTCAAAGGATGCCCGCCCGGACGACGGCCCGACCCTGATCGAGATCGAGCAGTTGCTGGCCTCGCCGGCCGTGACCAGGCAACTGGCGGAGGCCATCGGGCACCTTGCGGTGACGGTGCAATATCGGGTCGAACCTGACGGGGCAGCGTGGTGGTGGAGTTCGCGGGGGGACTCAACGGCCACCGGGGTGGGTTCAGCCGAGCACCCCGATGTGGTGGTGACCTGCGACGGGCGTACCGCTCGGCGGCTGCTTTCGGGTGATCTGGATGTCTCTCGCGCTTTTCTCCTGGGTCAACTTCGTGTGGAGGGCGACCTCGGCTCGGTTCTTCCGCAGGTCTCCGGGGAGCGACGTACCCGGCGGACGGCAGTTGACGCGCAGGTCCCGAAGGACGGCTGAGCCTTGCCTGAGCTCCCCGAATTGGAGGCCCACGCCGCACGGCTTCGGGCAGGCTGGGTTGGGGCCGTGCTCACCCGGTTTCATCCCTTGAGCTTCACCGTGATGAAGACGGTCGACCCAGACCCGAACGTGGCGACGGGTCGTCCGCTCACCCACGTGGGGCGCCGGGGCAAGTACCTGATCTGCGACTTCGACGGGATTGCATTCGTAGTGCACCTGATGCAGGGCGGACGGCTGCGAACCACTCCTCCGGCGAAGGGCCCGAAGGCGCCGAGGGGCGCTCAGGCCAGATGGAGCTTCGATGGGTTCGATGACTGGCTGTTGACCGAGGCCGGCAAGGAACGTCGGGTTGGGGTCTGGGTGTTCGATCGACGCCATGGCCCGTCCTCCGCCGAGGCCGAACTGTTCGCCGACCTGGGTCCTGATGCCGAGACGTTGACCGCAGCCCGGTTGGGTGAGCGTTTGCGGAGCCGGTCGGGGCGGCTGCACAACGTGTTGCGTGACCAGCGGGTGATCGCCGGTATCGGGCGGCGCCTGGCCAACGACCTCTGCCATGAAGCCAAACTATCGCCGTTCGTCTCGACCGGGAGGCTGACCGACGATCAGGTGTTGGCGGTCCACGGTGCGTTGTCCCACCTGGTTGAACGAGACCTGGCCTTCGAGACCACCCAGGAAGAGTTGGTGAACACGGCCAAGCGTCCCACGAACGTGCATCGTCGCATGGGAGATCCCTGCCCAAACTGCGGGGAGGCCATTCGGGAGGTGACCTACGCGTCCCACGTGGTGAACTACTGCCCGACCTGTCAGACCGGGGGTCGGTTGTTGGCCGACAATACGACCAGCAAGTTTCTGAAGTAGGCGCGAGCCCAGGGGGAGTATCCATGGCAAAGGTCAACGAAGCCGACGAGGCCCGGCACGAGCCCACGGACGAGCAGTTGTGGAACGAGTCGTATTACTACGACTTCTTTGCTCCGGATGGCAGCTTCGGGGGCTACCTGCGCCTCGGGTTCATCCCCAACCTCAACCGGGTCTGGTACTGGGCATGCGCCGTCGGGCCCGATCGACAACTGGTGACGGTGGTCGACAACGAGGTGCCCATGCCCGCCGACGCAGGGTCACTGGAGCTTCGGAGCGATGGGCTCTGGGCGGATCATGTCATCGAGGATCCGCTCGTTCACGCCACCTGCAACCTGGAGGCATTCGGTTTGCGGGTGGACGACCCCGCCGAGATGTATCGCACCGAACCACGGGGCGAGCGGGTGGCCTTCGGTTTCGAGCTGGATTGGGAGAGCAACGGCCAGGCCTACCAGTGGCCGCCGATCACACCTCGCTATGAGATCCCGTGCACGGTGCACGGCCGGGTGATGATTGGCAAGGAAACCTTCGAGGTGGACGGGTTCGGTCAGCGAGACCACTCGTGGGGTGCATCGCGGGACTGGTGGGCCAACACCTGGTGCTGGAATGCGGGTCGCCTGGAGGACAACACCCGGTTTCACACCACGGGTGCCTTGCTGGAGGGGTCGGATTTTGGCGTTGGGTACGTGATTGGTCCCAGCGACGAGTTGACCGAACTTGAGGAGGTGCGGGTCACCACCCGTTTGGGACGCGAGGGCTTGGCCGAACACGCGAGGTTGGGTTTCGGCGATCTTGACCTGGAGGTGACCCCGCTGGCCTTTTCGCCGGTCCTGCTGACGCATCCAGATGGCCGGTTGGACCGCTTTCCGCGCGCACTGGCCCGGTTCGGCGCCGCCGATGGACGGGTCGGTCACGGCTGGATTGAGTGGAACCAGCCCCAGAACGGTGATGCGTGAGCGTGCCTCTGGGCTACCCCTCGCTGCACAACGTGGTGATGCGCTTGGCCAGTGCCGCGTTGGCGGCGTTGTAGGCATCGTCGTTGTAGGCGCCGGGGCTGATGGTGCCCGATTCGGCCGCTTTGCGCGCCGCTTTGGCCACCTCGTCGACATCCTTGGCCGCATCGGTTCCCAGGACCTCTTTCAGCTGAGCGGCCGAGTCGTCGATGTCAGCAGTGGAGGTGGCTCCGAGCAGCGACAGGTTCAGTTTGCCCAGTGCGGTGCTGGCTTCGACACAGCTGCCCACATTCTTGGGTACGGTGAGTTCGACCCCCTCCGGCAGGGTGATCTCGGTGCCGTCGGGCAGCGTGATGCCCGTCGTCCCCCCCGAGCCGGTGTCGTCGGTGGTTTCTGGGGTGGCCGGGGTCTCGTCGGCTGGCGGCTGAGTGGTGGGCGGCGACGAAGCGCCGGTTGCCTCGGTGGTCCGCGCCGGGGAAGTGGATGGTGTGGCCTGTTCGCCGGCTGACAGGTCGTTTCCGCATCCAGCAAGCACCGTCATGCCAACGATCAGCACTGCCAACTTGATCAGCCGACCGGAGCGCGGCTCAGAGGTGGTGGTGTGCTTCATGGGTGCTCCTGATCGTGGTTGCGGTAGCGCAGCGGGCTGCCGCAACGCTACCGGCGTGAGTTGTTTGGTTGGTGTCACCGGCATCTGGGGCGCATGCCCGATCGGGCGCCGATAAGGTGTTCCTTCATCAACTGAGTGGGGAACTTCACCTCGGACAAGCGAGGTGCCGCTGCCCTCGCTGATGGCGAGGTCGTGGGAGTAGGACCCCGTTCCGAGAAAGTGGAGGCACACACCATGTTGACTCGCGCACGCACGATCGCCGCTTTGCCGGCAGCGGGCCTGGCTTTGACGTTACTGGCAGGGGGTTGCGGCAACGACACCGATCCAAAATCCGTCGAGTCCACAAAGCCGCCGACAACGTTGGCCTCTCCGAGTACCAGCGCCGAAGCACCTACCGAGTCCACCGCTGACACGCCGGAATCAACCACTTCGACAGTGACGGCAGCGACGGCAGATGTGTCCGGCGTGGGATACATGGATGGTTTCCGCTTCGAGCTCACCGGCGCCGAGTTTGGCGAAACCAGCAGCGGTCAGTCCGGGCTGCTGGTCGAGGCCGATTTGGAGAACCTCAACAAGGATTCCGACCAGCGCTTCGACCCGTCCGTGAGCTTGGAGGATTCCGATGGCAAAGCCATCAACGGCGGTGTCGTCGCCGACCTGGTGCCCAGTGGGTCCTCGAGTTCCGCCACCTTCGAGTTCAATGCGGAAGACGGCTTCGACACCCTTGACGGCCGCACTCTGTTGGTCGGAGCAAGCGGTGAGGCACAGGTAGAGCTGCCCCTGGACGACAAGGGAGAGGCCGTCGGCCGGATACCGGTTGAGCTTGAGCCAAGCGAGTCGGAGTTGGGCGTCGAGGGGGTCGACGTCACGATTGATCAGCTGGATCTTCGCTGGTACGGCCCCGACTTCGACCAGGTGGGCGACGACGAGATCGTGTTGGCTGCGGAAGTGTCGGCCCGCAACGGCACCGAGAACCAGACCTGTGTGCGGGATACCATCAAATTCGTTGGGCCCGACGACGACACCACCGCCGCCGAGAGTCAGGGGGCGGACTGCGAGCCTGCTGGGGAGTCGAAAAAGGGTACCAAGGTGGTTGCCGTCATCCAGCAGCCGGAGGCCGGGGAGTGGGCCCTTCAGGTGGTCGGCGACTGGGGCCCGGGAGGCAAGGAGGTCACCGGTGAGGTCACCTTCCAGCTCACCGACGAGATGATCTCCGGCACGAAGGGCGACGACGAAGACGCTTCGGGCGAGGGTTCCAACGACGCCGGCACCTCGACCACCGAGGCGACCGACTCGGGCTCATCGGGTTCCACCTCATCATCTTCCACGACCACCACTACGGCCGGCTGAGTCCGAGGGTTGGGCGGTCCCGCCGGCCGGACGACTCCGGTCGGCGGGATCAGCTCATCCTGCTTAACCGGTCTTGCGTTCGCCGAGCCGACGGCGATTGGTCCACTGGGCCTTGGCGTAATCCCGGTTCATCATGGCGATGAAGTCGATCGAGATCTCCTTGGGGCATGCCTCGCCGCACTCGCCGTAGTTGCGGCATGAGCCGAAGAACTCGTCCATCTTCTCGACCATGTCGATCGAACGGTCCCACCGCTCGGCCTGGCCTTGGGGCAGCAGGTTGAGGTGCTGCATCTTGGCTGAGGTAAACAGGCTGGCTGCCGAGTTGGGGCAGGCCGCCACGCAGGCGCCACAGCCGATGCAGGCCGCGGCGTCCATCGCCGCCTCGGCTGCGTCCTTGGGGATGGGGATCAGGTTGGCGTCCGGCGTGCCACCGGTACTGACGTCGATATAGCCGCCGGATTCAACGATGCGGTCGAAGGCGGCGCGATTCACCATGAGGTCCTTCACCACGGGAAAGGCGGCGGCGCGGAACGGTTCGATGACGATCTCGTCGCCGTCGTTGTATTGGCGCATGTGCAGCTGGCAGGTGGCGGTTGCCTTCTGCGGGCCATGTGCCTGGCCGTCGATCATGACGCCACAGGTGCCGCAGATACCTTCTCGGCAGTCGTGATCGAACACGATCGGCTCGCGGTCCTTGGTGATCAGGTCTTCGTTGACATAGTCGAGCATCTCAAGGAACGAGGCGTCGTCAGCCACGGTGGTGGTGTAGGTCTCGAAGGCGCCGGGGCTGTCTGGGCCCTCCTGGCGCCACACCTTGAGGGTGAGGTTCAGCATTTCGGTCATCGTGGGTGTCCGTTCTCGGTATGCAGATCTTCTCGGGTGCGAACAGCTACTTGTAGGAGCGCTGCGAGGGGGTGACGTCTTCGAAGATGAGCTCTTCCTTGTGCAGCACGGCGTCCTGGGCGATGTTGGGGCCGCCGTACTCCCATGCGGAGACGTACTGGAAGTTCTCATCGTCTCGCAGCGCTTCGCCCTCGGGGGTCTGGGACTCCTCCCGAAAGTGGCCGCCGCAGCTTTCGACGCGGTCGAGGGCGTCCTTGGCCTGGAGTTCGGCCAACTCCATGAAGTCGGCAACTCTCAGCGCCTTCTCCAGGCTCTGGTTGACGCCTTCGGCTGTACCGAGGATCTTCACGTCACGCCAGAACTGCTCGCGCAGTGCGGGAATCTCGGCCAATGCCTTTTCCAGGCCGGCTTCGTTGCGGGACATTCCGATGTAGTCCCACACCAACTTGCCCAGCTCGCGGTGGTAGTGGTCGACCGACTTGGTGCCCTTGACCGACATCAGCTTGTCGATACGACTTCGAAGCTCGGCCTCGGCCGTCTCGAAGGCGGGGTCGTCCGTGGAAATCGGGTCCGAGCCAAGTTTGCCGGCCAGGTAGTTGGCCACGGTCGGGGGGGCGACGAAATAGCCATCGGACAGGCCCTGCATGAGGGCGGAGGCGCCCAGGCGGTTGGCGCCATGGTCGGAGAAGTTGGCCTCGCCAAGTGCGAACAGCCCGGGGATGGTGGTCTGCAGGTTGTAGTCCACCCAGAGCCCGCCCATCGTGTAGTGGGTGGCGGGGTAGATGCGCATCGGCACCACGTACGGGTTCTCTCCCGTGATGCGCTCGTACATTTCGAACAGGTTGCCGTAGCGCTCCTCGATCAGGTCCTTGCCCAGGCGCTCGATGGCGCTGGCGAAGTCGAGGTACACACCGTTGTGCAGCGGGCCGACGCCGCGGCCACTGTCGACGGCGGTCTTGGCGTTGCGCGACGCAATGTCGCGAGGCACCAGGTTGCCGAATGCCGGGTACTTGCGCTCCAGGTAGTAGTCCCGCTGGTCCTCGGGAATCTGCGCGGGCGGCGTGTCGACGTCGTCGACCGACTGGGGCACCCAGATGCGGCCGTCGTTACGCAGCGACTCCGACATCAGGGTCAGCTTCGACTGGAACTCGTCCGACGGCGGAATGCAGGTGGGGTGGATCTGGGTGTAGCAGGGATTGGCGAATGCCGCGCCCTTCTTGTGGGCCCGCCACGCCGCCGTTGCGTTGGAGTTCATGGCGTTGGTCGACAGGAAGTACGTGTTGGAGTAGCCGCCGGTGGCCAGCACGACCGCGTGGGCCGAGTGCCGCGACAACTCGCCGGTGTTGAGGTCGCGGGCGATGATGCCTACGGCGGTGCCCTCGTTGTCGAGCACCAGGTCCAGCATCTCCATTTTGTTGTGGAGCGTGCAGGTGCCGGCGTTGATCTGGTGGGCAAGAGCCTGATAGGCGCCCAGGAGCAGTTGCTGGCCGGTCTGGCCTCGGGCGTAGAAGGTGCGGCTCACCTGGGCGCCACCGAAGGAGCGGTTGGCCAACATGCCGCCGTACTCGCGGGCGAAGGGCACGCCCTGGGCCACGCATTGGTCGATGATGTTCAGCGACACCTGGGCAAGCCGGTAGGTGTTTGCCTCGCGACTGCGGAAGTCGCCGCCCTTGATCGTGTCGTAGTACAGGCGGTAGACGGAGTCGCCGTCGGCCTGGTAGTTCTTGGCGGCGTTGATGCCGCCCTGAGCGGCGATGGAGTGCGCCCTGCGTGGGCTGTCGTGGTAGGTGAAGACCTGCACGTCGTAGCCCAGCTCGCCGAGCGTGGCGGCGCAGGCGCCACCGGCCAGGCCGGTGCCCACCACGATCACCTTGAACTTGCGGCGGTTGCTCGGGTTCACCAACTTCATCTTGAAGAGGTGGTTGTCCCACATTTCGGCCAGGGGGCCTTCGGGGGACTTTGCGTCGAGTGAGATGGTCATGTGGCGCTCCCTACTTGACGATGTTCAGCATGGCGGCAAGCGGCATGATCGAGTTGCCGACACCGATCAGCACGGCCAGGCCGATGGCGAAATAGCGCCGGGCGACGTTGTACTTGGGGCTGTTCACGCCCAGGCTCTGAAACATCGACCAGGCACCGTGATAGAGGTGCACCGCCAGCAACAGGTTGGCGATGATGTAGAAGATCGCCACTGGCGGGCGACTCATCGAGGCCACGAAGTTCTCGTACGGCATCCCCCGCTGCCAACCCTTTCCGGCGACGCCGCTGACGCCCCAGGTGAGGTCGGCCAGGTGGAAGAGCAGGTACGCCAGCACGATGGTGCCCGACACCGCCATGGTGCGGTTGGCGTAGTTGGCGGCGATGTAGTTGCGCTTCGACTGGTAGTTCACCGGGCGAGCCTTCTTGTTCAACAACACCAGCCGGTAGGCGGCCAGGATGTGCACCAGGAACGCGCCGATCAGCCCGATGCGCATGATCCACAGGAAGACGGTCCTCGGGAGGATCGGATACAGCAGCTCCCGTAGGAACTCGCCGTAGTGGTTGATGGCCTGGTTGCCGAGGAACATCTTCCAGTTGCCGATCATGTGGAAGACGATGAACCCGATGAGCATGATGCCCGAGAGGGCCATCACCCACTTCATGCCCACCGTGGTGTTGACGAAACGGATGGGCCAGGGAAGATCGCGCCGCGTGGGACGCTGCGCCTCAGGTTCCTGGGCTCCTGGTCGACGTTGGACCACCTGCGCCATGGATTTGGCCTCCGGTTGCGCCGGGTATTGGTCCGGCTGTGATGAGCGAGCGAAACGGCGGCCGAGGCAACCGTTGTGGCAGGCAATCTAATCGTGGGGGATCACGAGCGACCAGAACGGCACACCGTCGAGTCGTCGACGGGTTGGGAATGCCATGGCGATTTGTCCGGAACGTGGCCCGCGCTCAGCAGCTTCGGAGATCATCCGCAGCCGGTTCGTCGCAATGGCTGAAAGCAGCGGGTGGGCGAAGCGAGTGAGAGTAACGCCGCTGTGGCCGTCCCGATTGTTCAGTAGACCCAGACCGTGGTGCCGATGCGGCCCCACGGGGTACCCCAGAGGAAGTTGATCTCGGGGTCGGTCAAGCGCACGCAGCCGTGACTGGCGGCGTAGGCGGGCACCGACGGCGAACCGTGAAGGGCGATGCCGCCGTTGAAGTACTTCGGGCGCCACAGCTTGCCCAGTGGCGAGATGCGCAGTCCGTTGATCTGACGAAAGATCTTGAAGCTGCCACGCGGCGTTCGGTGACTGGCGTCGCCGGTGGACGTGTTGAAGACATGGTGCACGTAGCCACCTTCGACGAGCATCACCACCTGCCGGTTCAGGTCAACCTCGATCACCCGGCCCCTGGTGCTGCGGGCGTTGGGTCTGCCCACCAGGTTGATGTGGTTCAGCGTGCGAGGTCCGGCAACGCCGTCACGGCCCAACCCGTAGAACTTCTGAAACGCCATCACTGCGTGAAAGGTGTTGGAGCCGTAGGAACTGTCCGGCGATACAAAGAACCCCAACTGGTTGAGGCGGGTCTGCATGGCTCGCACGGCGGAGCCGCTGGAGCCACTTCGCAGGGTCTGCGAGGTGGGCACGGAGGGAGCGCTGCGACATCCGCACGACGCTCCGAGCGTTGCCATGACCACCAGGGCGATCAGGATCCGTGTGCTGCTTGACCGACTTCGCCGTCGTGAAGGACTTTCTTGTGCCGCCATCATCACCCTTACTGAGTCTTCTCGAATACTCATACATGGCTATCAGATCCTGCCGCCGATTGCAGTGATCGGTTCTGCCACGACGACGGAGTTGGCCTGGGCCCCCGATTCGATGGTGAGGCGATACGTTGCCAACGTGAGCGCACACGAACCCTCAACCGACACCACGACCGTTCCGGAGCTCCGGGTCCCCACCCCGCCCGCCGGTTTGCCAACCACCCTGGGAGCCCTGGTCTCGTCCGGTTGGGTGTCGCGCCCGGTCAGCGAGGAGCTGCGGAGCAACGCAATCGCCCGTCTGCGTTCCGGAGAGCCGCTGGTGCCCGGCGTGATCGGCTACGACGACACTGTGCTGCCGCAGCTGACCAATGCCCTCCTGGCCGGTCACGATCTGATCCTGTTGGGTGAGCGTGGCCAGGCCAAGACGCGGATCATCCGAGCCCTGGTGGGCCTGCTGGACGAGTGGCTCCCGGTTGTGGCCGGGTCGGAACTGGCGGACGACCCCACCGCCCCGGTGAGCCCGGGTGCGGTCGCCGCGGTGGCCGAGGGTGGCGACGACACGCCGATCGAGTGGCTGCACCGCTCGCAGCGCTATGCCGAGAAGCTGGCGACGCCGGACACCTCGATCGCCGACCTGATCGGTGAGGTCGACCCGATCAAGGTGGCTGAAGGGCGACACCTCGATGACGAGGGCACGATCCACTTCGGGCTGGTGCCCCGCGCCAACCGCGGCATCTTTGCCATGAACGAGTTGCCCGACCTGTCCGAACGCATTCAGGTGGGCCTGTTGAACGTGCTCGAGGAGCGCGACGTGCAGATTCGTGGCTATCGCATCCGGCTGCCGCTCGACGTGATGCTGGTTGCGTCGGCCAACCCCGAGGATTACACCAACCGCGGCCGCCTGATCACCCCGCTGAAGGATCGGTTCGGCGCCCAGATCCGCACCCACTACCCCTTGGAGGTCGCCACCGAGGTGGCAATCCTTGATCAGGAGGTGACCGTGCCCGACATCGATGGGGTTTCGGTGACCGTGCCCCGGTCGATGGCCGAGGTGGTCGCCACGTTCTCGCACCTGGCCCGCCAGAGCTCGCAGGTGTCGCAACGCTCGGGTGTGTCGGTGCGGCTGACGGTGACCAACGCCGAGACGATGACGGCCAACGCAGTGCACCGCGCGCTGCGACTGGGTGAGGTCGAGGCTGCGGCGCGGGTCTGTGACCTTGACGCGCTTCCCGCCTCCACCATGGGCAAGTTGGAGATTGAGAGCCTGGAGGAGGGCCGGGAGGCTCAGATCGTCGGGCAGCTGATGCACCACGCCGTGCTCACGGTGTTTCGCGACCTGGTCAGCCCCGGTGACCTGGGGAGGGTGGTGGACGAGATCGAGCAACACGGTGCGGTTGAGGTGGGCGACGACGTGACGCTGGCCGAATTCACCGAGCTGCTCTCGGGCACGCCGGAGCTGACCAAGATCGCCGCAGGTGTGGCGGGCGACGCAGCCACGGCAGCGGAGCTGGCCTCTGCCGTCGAGTTGGTCCTCGAGGGTCTGCACCTGTCGAAACGGCTCAACAAGGATGCCCTTGGCGGCGCAACCACCTACTCGGGCAGATAGGTCGTGCACCTCTTGGATCCCATCGTTGTGCCGGCCGCCTCGGCGGGGGTGTGACCGTGACCTCCCGGCTTCGCTATTCACCCTGGGACGGCACCCAGGTCGGCTTTGAGGTCGATGCACTTGACATCATGGAGGAGCTCACCGATGACCTGTTGTACTCGGGTGACGTCAACGCGGCGTTGCGACGTCTCCTCAAGGAGGGCATGACCGACCGCGACGGACGGCGCATGGAGGGTCTGGCCGACCTGATGGAACGGCTGCGGGCGCGGCGTGAAGAGTTGCTGGCCAACTCGGACCTTGGTTCGGCGGTGGAGGGCATCGGTGAGGAACTGGCCGAGATCACCGACCTTGAGCGTTCCGAGATGGACCGCCAGGAGCGGGCGGCTCGTCAGTCTGGTGATGAGGATTGGGCGCGTGCCGCTGAGCAGTCGTTCGCGGACAAGCGTTTCGACCTCGACCTCATGCCCCCCGATCTGGCCGGTTGGATGAAGGCGCTTGAGCATTACGACTTCACCTCCGATGAAGCGAAGGAGCGGTTCGAGGCGCTGACCAACCAACTGCGCAGTCACCTGCTGGACCAGGCGTTCAACCAGATGTCCGGTGCCATGGCCAATCTCAGCCCGGAGGACCTTGCCCGCAACCGCGACATGATGGCCGAGCTCAACTCGATGCTGGAGGCCCGGTCCGCGGGACGCGAGCCCGACTTCGAAGGCTTCATGGAGCGGTTCGGTGACATGTTTCCCGAGAACCCTCAGAATCTGGATGAACTGCTGGAGGCGCTGGCGCATCGCATGGCGGCCGCCCAGGCGTTGATGAACTCGCTGTCGCCTGAGCAGCGTGCCGAGTTGGGTGCGCTGTCCGAACAGCTGTTGTCCGATCTCGGCCTCAACTTCG
Source organism: Candidatus Microthrix parvicella Bio17-1 (assembly GCF_000299415.1). NCBI lineage: Bacteria > Bacillati > Actinomycetota > Acidimicrobiia > Acidimicrobiales > Microthrixaceae > Candidatus Neomicrothrix > Candidatus Neomicrothrix parvicella. Next base: position 1,290,014 of record NZ_AMPG01000001.1, on the reverse strand, counting down.
AGATGTCACGCCTGGCGGACAATCTGCGTCAGATGTTCCCAGACGCCGGCTGGTCGTCCCGCTATGACACCACGGGGTTCGACCCGCTGGACCTGGCCCAGGCATCGGAGCTAATGGGAGAGCTGGGCGACCTGGATTCGCTCTCGGGTCTGCTGCGGTCGGCGGCCACCCCCGGAGCGCTCGACGAAGTGGATCTCGACCGGTTGTCGGACCTGATGGGCCCAGAGTCGGCCGAGCAGGTGAAGCGCCTGGCCGAGCTCACCCGTCAACTCCAGGACGCCGGGCTGATCGATACCAAGGAGGGTCGCTTGGAGCTCACCCCGGCGGGTTTGCGCCGACTGGGGCAGAACGCATTGGTGCAGGTGTTTCGCCGGCTCAGAAACGATCACCTTGGCACCCATGAGCATTCCGAGACCGGCGTGGGGCACGAGCCTGCGTACCTGACCCGCCCGTGGGAGTGGGGCGACCCGTTTCGGGTCGACCTGCACACCACGGTGCGCAACGCAGTGCTGCGCGAAGCGGCCGAGGGCAGGCCGCCCACCGGCAGGGTGTCGCTGTCGCCGGACGACTTTGAGATCGCCGAGACCGAGCATCAGGTTCGCGCTGCAACCGTCTTGATGCTGGACCTGTCGCTGTCGATGCCGATGCGTGACTATTTCCTGCCCGCAAAGCGGGTGGCCATGGCGTTGCACGGGCTGATCACGATGCAGTACCCCAGGGATTATCTCGGCATCGTGGGATTCTCCGAGGTGGCCCGGGTGCTCACACCGGCCCAGCTTCCGGAGGCCAGTTGGGACTATGTGTACGGCACCAACATGGCCCACGGGTTTCAGTTGGCCCGCGAACTCCTCGCCCATGAGCAGGGCACCAAACAGATCCTGATGGTGACCGATGGCGAACCCACCGCCCACATCGGTCGGTCCGGCGAGCCGCAATTTCAGTATCCGCCAAGTCAGGCGACCATCGACGCCACACTCACGGAGGTGGGTCGATGTACCCGGGCGGGGATCCGCATCAACACCTTCATGCTGGAGCCGGACGGTGGGCTGGCCCGCTTCGTCGAGCGCATCAGCCAGATGAACGGCGGACGTGCGTTTTTTGCTGATCCTGGCAACCTCGGGGAGTTCGTGTTGGTCGATTTCGTGGAACAGCGGCGAAAACTCCTCGGACGACGCTGACGAAGAGGACACCCGCTTGCGTCTCCTGGTGGTCGCTGAACGCCAACTTGGGGGCTGAACCGCAACTCGGCATTGCGTTCGCCGCCTCGATGTGGGCAGAATAAACCACACTGATGTAATTACATGCGTGTCTCACTTGAGGTGGGGACGTGGCATCGGCGGATACCTGAGCCTCTCAATGAGGGGCCCGAGGGCCACCGAGGTCATCCCGCCCACCCGGGGGGAGAGACATGGCTGGAGGCCCTGCACCAATGGATGACGACGCGATCGACGAGCCAGAGGAAGCCGGCTGGCAGCTGGAGGCGAACTGCCTCGGCGTTGACCCCGACTTGTTCTTCCCGGAGCGGGGGGCCTCCACCAAAGAGGCCAAGGCGGTGTGCAAGGGCTGTGTCGTGCGCGAGGACTGCCTGGAATTTGCCCTCCAGAACGGCGAGAAGTTTGGAATCTGGGGTGGCTTGAGCGAACGGGAGCGGCGACGAATCCGCCGTCAGCGTGCATTGGACCGGGCCGCGAAGCGGGACGACTCCCAGACCGCCTGAGCGACACCCGGACATCCGCCGCCCCTGCGGTCGGCGGACCGAACGTTGCAACGTTCATCTGGGTCGGACGACGCCTTCCGGCGTAGCGACGAGGTGCATGGGCACGTCCCAGGGTTGTGCCGTCAGGTGTTCGACCAACTGAAAGTCGTGCGCAATGCCGACGAGTAGCGGGCCGGCGCCGATCGGTCTCCGGCCAAGTCCGCTGAGGAGCCGGTCGTACCATCCGGCACCATTGCCCAGTCGATTGCCCGCCCGGTCGAACGCCACCGCCGGCACCAGGATCAGCCCATGGTCCTCGGCCGGCACGCGCGCTGCGCCGTCGGCCGGGAAGCGAAGGCTGCCCCAGGCGGTAGCGAGGCTGGTGGTCGGCTTCCAGGCTCTCAACTCCGGAGATGCGCCGGGATGCCCCGGCAGGGTGAGGCCGTGTGCCGCAGTCAAGGCGCCCCGGGTTGCCTTGACCGCGTCATCGTTGGGTCCTCCGAGGCGCACATCCGGTTCGCCTCGCACCGGCCAGTACACCGCCACCGGCCCCTGTCGTGCCGCTGCGACGATGTCAGAGGTCGCCTGGAGCAGTTCAACGATTGCGGCCGACCCGGGTTTCACGTCGGCGCTGGACAGGCCCCGGCGCTGTGCCAGCAGGCGGCTTCGCAGTGCATCCCGGCCTTCGTCAGATCGGCTGGGGGGGCCTGCGATGGTGGGCGGCTGATTCACGGGTAGCATGCTGACATGAACGAATGGGTATGGGTCCTACTGATTGCAGCTGTGGTGCTGGGTGGGTCACAGATTCCGAAGCTGGCGCGCAACCTCGGCCGGGCTCAGAACGAGTTCAAACGAGGCCTCGACGAAGGCAAGGCCGAGAGCGACCCTGACGCTGTCGACGAGGGCACCAAGTAAGAGCACGCTGTGCCGTTGGAGCAACGCAAGCCACGTGATCTCCAGAGGGGCTCTTAGCCTCCCTGGGTACAGGGGCGTGCGGTGCTGCCAACGACGCGGGGGAGCACTTGGCCGGCGGCCAGCTTCAGATTTTCAGTTTGGGGGGGGGGATTGTGCGAACTGGAGGAGAAGGCGCTCAGCCGACCGCGACCGGGGTGGCCACGGATCGACGCTTGAGAATGCGGCGACGTTCACGCTCGGACGTACCACCCCAGACACCGTGGTCGATCCGGTTCACCAAGGCGTACTCCAAGCACACCTCTTTCACCGGGCAGTCGGTGCACACCTTTTTGGCGACCTCGACTCCAACTCCGTCACTGGGGAAGAACAGGCCGGGCGGTTGCTCGACGCAGTTGCCTTCGTCCATCCATTCACTATCCATCATGGACTTCATGCTTCCTACAACTATCAGCCGTAGGATTTGTTCCCAAACGTCCGTGCTGAGAGATCCCTCGGTCTGAGAGAGGGCACAGATGCTCGGAAGGTGTGGCGGTTGGTGAACCGGGCGGAAAGCCAGCATGCTGGGGTGTTCATGGACGTTGATTCTGCGAGCCCCGGGCCTGGAGACGAACCGTCCTCGGACGCGTCGTCGTCCGGTCGGACGGAGCCGACACCCAACACTCCGCCGGCGTTGCCACACTTCATTCCGGCCGGACCCGTGCCTCGGCTCGGTGAGGCCGAACGCCCCGGCGCAGTGCCACCGGTGTTCGAGGGCCCCCCGTTGGGCGGCGGGACCGCCTTCGGCAATGATCCCGCAGCAGTGCCCACGCCTGACAGCAAGGCACATCGGCCGGAGCGGGTGTGGCGAACGGCCGTGATGGGTGGCGTCGTCGGTGCTTTGGTGGCGGCCTTGATCTTCGGGGCGGTCTTTCTGCTGGCCCCCCGTCGGCAGGTGACGGAGGTCCGACCCGCCGACGAACTCAAGCGCGAGGCGCTGGATCTGCACTCGCTGATCGAAGTCGTGCGTCCCAGCGTCGTCACCGTGAACACCGGTGAACGGTCGGGGCAGGAGATGTTCGGCGGCACCGGGTCAGGCGTGGTCTTGTCGGCCAAGGGCCTGGTGCTCACCAACGCCCATGTGGTGTCGGGTGCTCCGGCAATCAGCGTCGACCTTGCCGACGGACGGACGCGCGACGCCACCCTCGTGGGCAGCTTCCCCGACCGAGACGTGGCCGTGATCCAGATGCAGAACCTCGACGCGCCGGTGGTGCCGGCAAAGCTGGGCAGCTCATCGGACCTGCAGGTGGGCGATGACGTGGTCGCCATCGGCAACGCGCTCGGGTTGGGAGAGGATCCAAGCGTGACGACGGGCATCGTGTCGGCCAAGGGGCGCAGCATCCCAGGCCCTCAGGGGCAACTCGTCGACCTCATCCAGACCGACGCGGCCATCAACCATGGGAACTCGGGCGGTCCGCTGGTGGATGTGCAGGGTCGCGTGGTTGGCATCAACACCGCGTTTGCCGCCAATTCCCAGAACGTCAGCTTCGCCCTCGAGATCGATTCGGTGATGCCGTTCGTCGCCGATATCGAGGCCGGGGAGTCACCCATTACCGCCGACAGTCCCTTTCTGGGGGTACGCACCCAGGATGTGGACGGCCTGTCCAGCGATATTCGCACCAACTTTGACGTGGAGACCGACAGCGGCGCATTCGTGGCCGGCGTTGTCCCCGACTCGGGAGCGGCCGAGGCGGGCCTGATGAAAGGGGACGTGATCGTGGAGATCGACGGTTCGTTGGTGGCCAAATCCGTCGAGGTCGGCAGGGTGCTCGCCGATGCCAAGCCTGGTGCCAAATTGAAGGTGACCTACCTGCGGTCGGGCGAGCGACGTCAGGCGGAGGCGACCGTCGGCCGGGTGGGTGGATAGCGGCGGAGTGCGGGTGGGCGGAGAGCGGCGGAGTGCGGGTGGGCGGAGAGCGGCGGAGTGCGGGAGATAGCATGGTCGGCTGCCCGCCTGCATTGCAGGCCGATCACGATCCTGGAGTACGTCCATGGCCTACGAAGAGCCGCTTTATGACCCCGACTCCCCGCCCCGAGCCGACGTCACCATCGCGTATGGCGGCCCCGTCGCCCCCCATTGGGATATCCGTACCTCGTCCGGCGATGCGTCGGTGGCGGACGCCTTCGCTGCGCGGGTGAACGCCCGTCTGATGTTGCTGCCTGCCCATGACCCGCAATTTCGTCGCAACCGTGAGCGGGTGAACAAGGATGCTGAACGTGAGCACATTCGCCTCACCTGGGATCTGGGCTACGACGATCCCGACGATCGCTGATCGTTGAGGGCCTGGGGGAGGGCGCCGGCGATATGAGTGGAGACCTGCCGCAGCCGATCGCCGAGTTTGGAACGGATCGGTTTGTCAACCGCGAGATGTCCTGGTTGGACTTCAACGCACGCGTGTTGGCTTTGGCTGTCAACCCGGACACGCCATTGCTGGAACGGGCCAAGTTCCTGGCCATCTTCACCTCCAACGGCGACGAGTTCTTTCAGGTACGCGTCGCGGGGCTGATGGAGCAGGTCGAGTCGGGCGTCACCACCCGAACCGCCGACGGGCGCACCCCGGCGCAGCAGCTGCGGGAGATCTCGCGTCGCGTCGCCGAGTTGGCCGATGAGGCCGACGATGCGTTCCTCGACGGGTTGGTGCCGGATCTGGCCAAACAGGGCATCGCCTTTCTGAAGTGGCGGGAGTTACCCCCGCACGACCAGGACTGGCTGCGTGATGTGTTCGACGAGCGGATCTTCCCGGTGCTGACCCCGCTGGCCGTCGATCCATCACATCCCTTTCCCTACATCTCCAACCTCTCGCTCAACCTGGGTGTGCGGCTGCGCGATCCGCTGACCGAGGAGGTGCGATTCGCCCGGCTCAAGGTGCCTCAGTTGCTCGACCGGTTCCTGGCGCTGCCCGACGGGGAGCGTTTCGTGCCGCTCGAGCAGGTGATCGCCGCCCACCTCGATCGGCTGTTTCCTGGCATGTCGGTGGTTGACTCCACCATCTTCCGGGTGACCCGCAACACCGACCTGATTCTGGAGGAGGACGACGCCGAAGACCTGCTGGCCGCTGTGCAGTCGGAGGTGAGGCGTCGCCGATTCGGCGGTGCGGTTCGACTGGAGGTCGACGATCACGCGTCGGAGGAGATGGTGGACATCCTTCAGGAAGAACTCGATCTGCCCGCCGAGGCGGTCTATCGGAGGCGGGTACCCCTCGATCTGACCGGCCTGTGGGCGGTGTACGCCCTCGACCTTCCCGACGGCACGTTCCGCGAGTTCTCGGGCATCACCCAACCTCGTCTGAAGTCCATCGGTGAGGGTGCTCCGGCCGACTTCTTCGCAGCGCTGCGCAAGGGCGACATCATGGTGCAGCACCCCTACGACAGCTTCTCGGGCAGCGTGGACGAGTTCATCCGCCAGGCGGCGCGCGACCCGGAGGTGCTGGCGATCAAGCTGACGCTGTACCGCACCTCGGGCGATTCACCGATCGTCGAGTCGCTGATCAAGGCCGCCGAAGGGGGCAAGGCCGTGGCTGCGCTGGTTGAGTTGAAGGCCCGCTTCGACGAAGAGAACAACATCGTGTGGGCGAAACGCCTGGAGAAGGCCGGTGTGCACGTCGTGTACGGCATGGTGGGGTTGAAGACCCACACCAAGGTGGCGCTGGTGGCCCGCCAGGAGGGCGAACGGGTGCGGCGCTACTGCCACGTCGGCACCGGGAACTACAACTCGAAGACCGCCCGCATCTATGAGGATCTGGGCCTGCTGACAGCGGACGAGGTGATCGGTGCCGATGCCACGTCGCTGTTCAACTACCTCACCGGTTACGCCCGCGATGTGGCCTATCACCGGCTCTTGGTGGCCCCTCACCACCTGCGCGACGCGCTGGGGGCGCGCATCCGGGGCGAGGCGGAGGCACCCGAGGGCACGGGCCACATCATCATGAAAATGAACTCGTTGGTCGACGCGGACATGATCGATCAGCTGTACGCAGCTTCGGCGGCCGGCGTGCGGATACAGCTGATCGTGCGCGGCATCTGCTGTCTTCGTGCCGGCGTGCCGGGACTGTCGGAGAACATCGAGGTGCGCTCGGTGGTGGGGCGCTATCTGGAGCACAGCCGGGTGTATCACTTTGCCAACGGTGACGGTCATGGCAAACCCGCCACCTACTTCGGATCCGCCGACCTGATGACCCGCAACCTCGACCACCGGGTGGAGGCGGTCACCCCGGTGCTCGACCCCGACCTGCGCGAGCGACTCGCCACCATTTTGGCCGTCGCGCTGGCCGACGACACCCTGGCATGGACGCTGGAGGATCGCACCTGGCAGCGGATCAACCCGCTGGGTGCGGGGCCCGGCACCGTGGACAGCCACGTGGTGCTCGAAGAGGAGGCCATCCAGCGGGCCGCCCTCAACGTGATGTAGGTGAACCTGCGTGGAACCTAGGGCCGGCGGTCCCCGCACGTGGGACGGTCCTCCGCCACTGCCCGGGCCGCAAGGGCCGGTGGTGCGCTGGAACGATCCCTTCGCCCGGCTGGCCGTTGCCCATGCGCTGTCCACCGCCGGCGATGCGGTGGTCGCCATTGCGCTGGCCAACACCCTGTTCTTTCAGGTCGATCCCACCGATGCGCAGGGTCGGGTCCTGCTGTACCTGCTGTTCACGATGGCGCCCTTCGCGTTGGTGGGACCCTTCATCGGCCCGGCGATGGACAAGGTGCCGGGTGGTCACCGCCTGGTGATTCTGGCCTCGGCGCTTGGCCGCATGGTGCTGGCCTTTGCGATGATCCCCAATGCCGGTGGCGGACTGCTGTTGTTCCCCGAGGCGTTCATGGTGCTGGTGTTGGGCAAGACCTATCAGGTGGGCAAGGCGGCCCTGGTGCCCAGCACGGTTCGCAGCGATGGCGAGTTGGTGGAGGCCAACTCCAAGCTCCAGTTGTTGTCCGGCCTGGCCGGAGCGGGCGCTGCCATCCCAGCCGGGCTTGCCTCACTGATCGGCCCCGGTGCGGTGCTGGCGCTGGGCGGAGTGGTGTTCCTCGCAGCGTCGCTGGCCGCCGTCCGCGTGCCCGACCCGCGGCGCCCGGCCGAGCGGATCGAGCCGAAGGCGGCCGCGGAACTGAACCGACTGCCGGTGCAGACCTCGGCGGCAGCCATGTCGTGGCTGCGGGGTGTGGTGGGGTTCGTCACCTTCCTGTTGGCCTTCGCGCTCCGTCGGCCCGCTGCGGCACCGCCGGTTGGGCGCACCATCGGCGAGGTGGTGGGCGCCGGGAAGGCGTACGTGCCGACGGTTCCCGCCGGGCCCTACCCAACCTGGTACTTCGCCATGGCGGTGGTGGCGGCCGTCCTCGGTGGGCTGGCCGGCTCGGCCCTGGCCCCCAGGCTGCGTGCCATGGCGCGGGAGGGCACCATCCTCTCGACCTCGATGGGCGTCGTGGTGCTCAGCGCGCTGCTGGGTCTGATCATGCCCGGGCTGGTGGGCATGGTGCTGCTTTCGGCGGGCGTAGCGGCGTCTGCGGCGGTGGGTAAGCAGGCCTTCGACGCGTTGGTGCAGGCGGGAGCGCCGGATGTGGACCGGGGTCGGGTGTTCGCCCGCTTTGAGAGCCAGTTTCAGCTGGTGTGGGTGCTGGGCGCGGCCCTTGCCGTCTTTCTGCGCCTGGGGATTAGGGCGGGCTCGTTCGTGGTGCTCGTCGGCGGAGCTTTGGCGTTGGCGTTGTACCTGGTGGCTGCCTCGGGCATCGACCCCAGGCTGCTGCCGCCCCAACGTTTGCTGTCCAGGTTCTCCTCGGGAGGTGACCGGGAAGACCCCCAGCGGTCAGCTTCCTGAGTTGGTGCTCGGGCCGTCCACGGGGTTCAGCTGACCGGTGGTGACGTCGTAGACAAACCCGTGGATGTTGTCCTTGTAGGGGATGAAGGGGCTGAGCTCGAGCCGGGCGATGCTCTGGGTGACGTCGGCGTACGGGTCGACGAACGACTCCAACGCCCACCACGGCTTGATACCCAGCTCGTCTTCCAGTTCGGCCTTGAAGGAGTCTTCGGTGACCGTTTGAAGGCCACAGTCGGTGTGGTGCACCAGGATCACCTCGCGGGTGCCCAGCTTTCGCTGAGACAGGCACAGCGACCGAATCACGTCATCGGTGATCACCCCGCCGCCGTTGCGAATGATGTGGGACTCACCGTTGGCCAACCCGAGGAGGGCGAAGATGTCCATGCGGGAGTCCATGCAGGCGATCACCGCCACGTTTCGGGTCGGCTGCACCCCCAGGTCCGGCTCGTGAAACCCGGCGACAAACCTTGCGTTGCCCTCGATGATGTCGTTGACGTTGGGGGTGAACTCTTCGGTCACGTGCCTCTCCTCGTTGATGCTTGTTCGGGTTGCCGCTCTTGGGTTCCCGGTTTTGGCGGATGCCACACCTCAGAGGTCGGGAAAATCCGGCACGTCGAGGTCGCCTGATTCTGGCTCCGGGCCGCCACTCGGCTCCACTCCCAGCCGGGCCAGCCACAGCCCGGGTGCGTCCAGCTCGTTCGGCGTGGGGATGGCCTCGGGATCGGTCACCAGCCGGGTGAGAACGTCGGCGTCGGCCCGTTCGAGCACCCCGGCAACGAAATCTCGGCCCCGGTCCATCAGGTTCTGGGTCAATTCAAGGCCGAAGAGTCGCTCGACGAAGCGGCTGGCCGGATCGGTCGTCACCCGGCGACGCCGCAGCGCCTCGGCCACCCGTCCACCGCCCGGCATCAACCGGTCGGCCACGCTGTCGGTCACCCACCCGGCCCAGCCCTCCAGGGCTGCGACGGCTGCGTCGATGCGCGGTCGAAGGGCCTCCTGCTCGGGGGAGCGCAACGATCCAAGCAGGCGCTCCGGGTCCAGTGCCAGCGTGGAGGGGTCGAAGTCGCCGCTCATCGGATCGAAGTCCGCATCGGGATCGTTGGGATCCACCCCGAGCATCGACGCGATGGCATCGTTGGACAGGTCGGTCGGAGATGCGTCGACGTAGGCGCCAAGCAGCGCCTCCAGTTGCGGGCCGAAGGCGGCCCGGCTCAGCGCGGCGTGCAGCGCAAGCTCCTGCGCGGTGATCCACAGCACCAGGTTGTCCCGGTCCAGCTCCCACTCGTCTGCGAAGGTCTCCAGGTTGGAGGCGATCAGGTTGACCTCGTCGGTGTGGCGGGGCAGCGGAAGGTCGTAGCTGCCGAAGCTGCGGATCGCCAGTTGGCCGACGGTGCCCGATGCCATCATCGTGTAGAGCATCGAACCCATCAGTGGGCCCATCGACATGAACGCCTGGAAGGCCATCGGGTCGATGCCGTCGGGCAGGTCGGCGGCACTCGGCGGACCCTCGGCGGCGGCCTGGTCAAGCTGGCCCTTGGCCAGCGTGCCCAACGCATCCGACAGTCGACGCAGCAGCGGGCCGTGCGCCTTCAGCGTGGTCGCCGCCCACTGGCTGCGGTTCACGGCGCTCACCTCCACCCCGGCCAGCGAGAGCCCGGTGATCTCGGTCACGTGCAGCTCGGCCACCCGGGCCAGTTGCTCGATGCGGATCCGCTCCGCGGGGTCGATGTTGGGCTCGGGACGGCCCTCGGCGGCGATGGCGCCGGCCAACTGCGCCAGGTGCGCCGTGTCGGGCTCGCCGCCAGCCATCGATCCCATGCTCGAGAGCAGGCCCTGCAACAGGGCGTTGAGGTCCATGCCGGCGAGGCCTTCCATGCCGGGCATCCCACCTCGACCCGGTAGGCCACCGAAGGCGCCATCGCCAGGACCGCCGGGATGGTCGTCGGAGTCGTCGCCGTCATCACTGTTCGACGGGTCGAATGGATCGTTGAGTGCCACGCGGGCATGGTAGGCGCCATGAGTCCACTTGCCGAGGCGTCGGCCACCGAAACATCTCAGGCCGACCCTGGGGCGGCCGCCACAGCCGATCGCGTGGTGTTGGTCGGCGGTGACTGCGTGTTGGGCGTGGCCCTGCTGGAACGTTGGGCCGAGGCGGGCATCGCCGCCACCGTGATCGGCCGCGTCTTGGATGGCGAGCCGACCGAGTTGGTGGGGCACCCGGTGATCGACGTGGATCGGCACGGTGCGGTGGCGGCGACCCTCGCCGGTGCCGACGAACTGACGATCTTGGCCGCCTCCGGTGTGGACGACGTGGACGGCTCGGGCATTGGGTTGGCCGATGAGGGGCTGGTGGCGGCGGTGCTGCTGGCGGCAGCGGTTGACCCGCCCGCGCACGTCACGGTGATATCCACCGCGCTGGCCTACGATCGACGAACTCCGGTCGTCTCGCCGCCGGTGGCCAACGTCGAGTCCGATCCGTTCGGCCTGGTGGCCTCGTTGAAGCGTCTGCCCGAAGCGTTGGGGAGTCGGGTCACCCTCGAGTACAACGTTGCCCAGTGGGGCGATCGCAACAACGTGCCGGTGGCCGCGCTGCGTCCCGTGCTGTGCGCCTCCCTGTATGCCAGGGGTTGGTACGACCGCTCGGGCTGGCGCACCCGGCGGTTGCGCCCGGCGCCGCAGCCCACCGTGCAGTACGTGCACGTGCGGGACGTGGTCGCCGCTGTCGAGACCGTGAGGTCGGGTCGCTGTTCGGGTCCGTTCAACGTGGCGCCGGACGACGTGCTCGACGGCCCCTCGGCGGCCGAGTTGGGCGACCGGCGCCTCGGTGTAGGCGTCCCCTCCGGGCTGCTGAGGGTGCTTGACTGGGTTCGTTGGTTGGTGTGGTGGTCGCCCACCCCGCCGTCACTCGTCCGCCTGGTCGGCGCCGACCTGGTGGTTGACTCCACAGCGCTCGGGCTCACGGGCTGGTCGGCCACCCACACCAGCGCCGAAGCGTTTCTGGTGGCCCACGCTCCAGCATGGTGGCCGTCGCTGAGCGCTCGGCGACGTCAGGACCTGGTGTTGGGTGGGGCGGCTTCGGTGCTGCTGGCGGGCCTCGGTGGCGCCGGTTGGGGTATTGCTCGGCGCTGGAGGTAGGAGTCCCCGGGGATCACTCCCCGTACCAGCGCCGCTTTGCCCAGAGCGCGACGTAGACCAGCCCGACGAGCACCGGCACCTCGATGAGCGGCCCGATCGTGCCGGCCAGCGCCTGACCCGACGTCACGCCGAACACCGCGATGGCCACGGCGATTCCAAGTTCGAAGTTGTTGCCGGCCGCCGTGAACGCCACCGACGTGTTGCGGTCATAGGGCAGGCCCAGCCGGTATCCGGCCCCGAACGAGCCGAACCACATCAGCGTGAAGTAGATCAAGAGCGGCACGGCCACCCGGGCCACGTCGAGCGGGCGGTCGAGAATCTGGTCGCCCTGCAGCGAGAACAGCACCACGATGGTGAACAGCAGCCCGTAGAGGGCGATGGGGCCGATGCGGGGGAGGAACGAGTGCTCGTACCAGTCGGTGCCCTTGCGGGCCTCCAGGATGGTACGCGTGAGAAACCCGGCCACCAGGGGGATGCCCAGAAAGATCAGCACCGACTTGGCGATCGGCCACATGCCGACATCCAGCGACTGCGTCTCCAGTCCCAACCAGCCCGGCAAAAGGTCGAGGTAGAACCATCCCAGCACCGTGTACATCACGATCTGGAACACCGAGTTGACCGCGACGAGCACCGCCCCCAGCTCGCTGTTGCCACACGCCAGGTCGTTCCAGATCAGCACCATGGCGATGCATCGGGCCAAGCCCACGATGATCAGCCCGGTTCGCAGTTCGGGCAGGTCGCCGAGGAACACCCAGGCCAGGGTGAACATCAGTGCCGGTCCCACCACCCAGTTGAGCACCAGCGACAACCCCATCGTCCGGCGATCGCCCAGCTCCGCTGAGATGCCCCGGTAGCGCACCTTCGCCAGCACCGGGTACATCATGGCCAGCAACCCGATGGCGATCGGCAGCGACACGGTGTCCACCTTCACCTTGTCCAGGGTGTCGTTGAGGTCGGGGATCAACCGCCCCAGCAGGATCCCGCCCACCATGGCGCTTCCGATCCACACCGGCAGCAGGCGGTCCAGCGTGGACAGCTTCGGTGTCGCCTCGTCATTGAGCGTCGGGGAGGGGGTGGGGGTATCGGTGGTCACGGAGCGCAGCAGACCTCGGTCGTTTCGTCGGTGATCACGCGGTTGGCCATCTGGTCGGCATCGCCGGTCTTCACGTAGAACTCCCACGGCGCGCCGTCGGGGTCGGTCACCCAGGTCTCGGTCTTCTCGGCGAAGCAGCAGACGGTGTCGTCGACGCCGGTGGTGGCCAGGCCGTCGCCGCTCAGGCGGGTCTCGGCCGCAACCACCTCGGCGGCGGACGTGGTCTCCACGCCCAGGTGGTTCAGCGTTCCGCCACCCACGCCCTCGATCAGTACCAGCTTCAGGGGCGGATCGGCGATCTCGAAGTTGGCGTAGCCGGGCTTGCGTTTGGCCACCTCGGTGGCGAAGAGCTTGGAGTAGAACTCCACGGCGTCGTCGATGTTGGACACGTTCATGGCCAGTTGTACTCGGGACATCAGGACCTCCTCAGGTCGTTTCGACATGTATCGATACGAACACCCTACACACGTATCGATGAGTATCAAAGCGATCATGGTTCGGATCGTCGCCAGGGCGCTTCAGCTCTGTGCCGTCGGCACCGGCAGGATTGCCAGCGCGGCGCTGATCGACTCGAAGCTCTCGGCCCGAATTCGAAACCACGCCCACTTGCCTCGCTGTTCTCGATTCAACACCCCAGCGTTCACCAGCAGGCTCAGGTGATGGGAGATGGTGGCCTGAGTGCGGCCAAGCGGGCCGGGCAGGTCGCACGCGCACACCTCTCCTGACTGCGATGCGGCCACCATCGACACCAGCCGAAGCCGTACCGGGTCGGCCAGCGCCTTCAGGAATGCAGCGATCTCCTCGGCCTGGTCGGCATTCAGTGGACTGCCGGTTGGCTCGAAGCAACAAGGTTCTGGATCGTCAGTGCGCTCCGCCATGGTCAACACATTGACACACGTCGTTTTGAAGCGGTGATGCCGAGGTCCCAATGTGAACAGGAGCCGACTTCTGCGGTCATGTTGTCTGGGAATGCTGCATCGCAGCCTGGGCTAAGCCTGGGCTAAGCCGGGGCTAAGCCGGGGCTAAGCCGTCCAGCCGTCCTCAGGAGTGTGGGTCGGCTCGGGATCGACGTCTGGCTGCTGTCGCGTGATTCGCGGTGCCGGCGGTGTCCAAGGAGTGAGGTCCTCGAGCACGGTCCCGTAGAAGGACGTGATCTGACCGACAACCGAGTCGATGAACCCGACGGCCGACTTGGAAGTCTTGCGCGCCACTCCGATGTCTTTGGAGATCGAGAGGCGGAACCTGCCCGGCTCGCGCTTCTCATCGCCCAGCAGCACGTCTTTGTCGGTGCGGACCGCATCAAGGGTTGCCGAGGTGCTCCGGTTGGATCGCTTGGGGAACGCCTCCACAACAATCCGGCCATCAGCATCGGCGTCGATTTGCCGAGCGATCCACGTGCAGCGAGCCTTGGCTCCTCGATCCTGAGGCGCGGTGACGGACACTGAGGTGGTGATTCGCCTCGCTCTGAGATCGACTTGTACGTCGAGATCCCCTGCGGTGTTTGGAATTCGGAGCAGGGCGTCCAACTGCCCAGTGGAGGCGAGTTGGTCAATGACGTGCTGGAGACGAGCCGCTGGGTCCTTATGCGCCGCAGGAAGCTGGAGCGCGACGGTCTCGCCGATACTCGCTTCAAGTCGCAGCGCCGTGTAGCGCATCAGTTGATCCCATCGTCGGGCGACCTCGGCAACCGAAGCGTCCGACTTGGAGAGCGTCTTGTCACGTGCTCCATCTCGGACCGATACCCAATCCGGTCCCATGTCGTCGAAAGGATCAGCTCCAGAATTTGGATGGCGGAGGTAGCGGATGAGTTCTCCGAGGATCCAGGCCTGTTCCGGGTCGTCGACCCCACGGTGTTCTCGAATGACCTCGCAGGCCGTGAGGAGCGCAGGCCACGAGAGATGTGCAACCTTCGTCTTTGAGTTGGACCTGACTTTGAGGCCGGGTGTCGGGTGGGTTCCCGGGGAGGGCGCAATCTCGTTCGAAATCGTCAGAACGGCGTCGTATCCCTCGGTCCTTGCGATGTCCCAGTAGGTGTTGATCTGATCGGCGTCGAGGGTGGCAGTGCCGGTCTTGACCTCCACGAGCGCCGTCCATGTTGCTGATCCGCGTGTCACTTGGATGAGACCATCGGGCCGAGCATTCGAGGAACTGTTCTTGAAAATCACCTCGGTGTAGCAATCAACAAGAGCGGTCTTCGCCTTGGTAGCCCCGATGGGCCCAAGAATTGCTGCCGAAAGATCCCGAACAACGGCTATGACCGCCAAGAGCGCTGATGTCGCCCGCGCCTCTGCTTCCTTGGTCGAGCCGATTCCTGAAACCGGGATCAATCTCGCGTGTTGCCATTCGGACATGGCTGGAAACCTCCAAGGTTGATCGGTGAATGATCCTATTCCGGCTTGGCCAAGTGGGAGTTGTTTGCCCGCATCGTGCCAGCCACTCCGCTAGTCCATGCCACCGGTTTCACCCCCTACCCCCAGAAGGCGGAGATCGGGGCTGCGAAGATGTCGGAACCCAGTTGGATCACGTCCGGTCCTGCGTGCAACACGGCACCAGTGAGGATCCGGTCCGGAAAGCGGTCGCGCAGCCGGCACAGATGCCTGGCACCTCGAGCCTTCGGGCTTGCCGCCGCTTTGATCTCGAGAGCGATGAGTTCGACGCCGGGTAGCTCAACCACGATGTCGATCTCCTCCCGGCCACCCTTCGTTCGGAGGTGGTACACACGGAGGCGTCGCGAGGTGGTGGCAATCTCGGGCCGGAGCTGCGCCATGACAAGCGTGTCGATTGTCCGGCCAGCAAGTCGATGCTGCCCAAGACGGCGTCGGCGGCGGCTTAGAGCGCCGCGGCCATCATGGCGCCATCCACGACGTAGCGCTTCGGTGACTTGGTCAGGCGGTCAAGCCGGTTGCCGGCCCAGACAGACATGGTCTCCGCCACGTTCATGTTCGGTCTGGACCAACCTTCAACATCGTTTTGGATCAACGCTGAGCATCGGTTTGGGCCAGTCGAGACCCTGGCTCTGACCGCATGCATCTCGTGGCCGGTCCTCCTGGCCATCCGTTGTCGACACGAAACGCATCCCTACGTTGGTGTTGACGTTGGCGCGACACTCACGTCGATGGTTGAAACTTCAATTGTGCGCCAAGGAGACTACGGATTCGACGCCCCCTACGTCCCCGTGATCTTCGGCTTGCTGTCCTTGGGTTTCCTCACCCTGGCCGTGCTGAATGCCACCCAGGGTGCGGTCGTGGGCGTCATCGCCACCCTCCTCGCTGCGATGTGGTTCTTCGGCTGCATGGCCAGCTACATCTACACCACCAGGACAGGAAAGTTTGTCGTCTGGTCGCAGGTCCTCGACGAGATGAACCTGACCGGCCAGGAACAGGTCCTCGACCTCGGGTGCGGTCGTGGAGCCGTCCTTCTGCTGGCGGCAGAGCGACTTGACGGTGGACGGGCCCACGGCGTCGACCTCTGGCGCAGCCAGGACCAAAGCGGAAACGCGGTCGAGACCACGACTCGAAACGCTGAAGCCGAAGGCGTTGCCGATCGGGTCGAACTGCACACAGCCGACATGACCGAGTTGCCATTCAGTGACGGCCAATTCGATGTGATCGTCTCCAGCCTGGCCATCCACAACATCACATCGAAGTTCGGACGTCAGCAAGTCATCAACGAGGCGCTGCGGGTACTTCGTCCCGGTGGTCGATTGGCGATCGCCGACTTCCGCCACGTCGCTCGCTACGCCGAAACGCTGAGTGTTGCGGGCCTTTCTGACGTTCGCACGCGTGGGTTGGGATGGCGGTTTTGGTACGGCGGGCCGTGGGCTGCCACCCGCCTGGTCCAGGCCACCAAGCCGGACCGCATCGCCTGAGGGCTCGCCGTCCCGGCCGTGTCGCAGCGGCACGTGGGTCGGTGTCGGGAGCAGACTCCCATCACGATCGAGACACTGCCAACCGCACACAGCCTCCAGGCTTGCATTCTCGACATGCGGGCGTGTCGTGGACGAGTTCCGCAGCACCAACCGGACGAGTGGGGCGACCCCGACCTGTAATCCGAGGTGTCGACCATCGAGACGCCCCAGTGTCTTGATGACGAGGAGGCAGCTGTCGGACTGTCGCCGTGGTAGCGCGAGGGGAGGTCTGGTGGTACGAGCATCCCCAGGCGGGACGTCGTCCCTACCTGGTGGTCAGCGGTCACCGGGCCGAGGTGCCCGGCGCTGTCGGCATCGACCACCCCGGTGAACCCCGAACGCACCATTGCCGTCAGAACCGGGCGAAGGACGGTGGCAACCAGGTCGGCGGGCACCTCCATCGCACACTTCTGGGCCACCATCGGCACGATCTCGACGGTTCGTCTCGCCGGTGATCAGCAGGTCGCAGGCCTTGGGGCGTGGGTTGGCTCAGGCACGATGGGTTCCCTCCAGCGGCCGCATGAACGACCACAGTCCGCCCTCGGAGCCTCGGGTGCTGTACCCGCGGTAGCCGTTGGGCTGGTCGACCGGCCCGTAGACGATTTCGGCGCCAGCATCACTGGCACGACGGAAGTGCGCGTCGACGTCGACGACGAAGCAGACCTGCGCCGTCGACCCCGGTCGATTGGGAGGTTGGTGGGCCGGGTTTCGTCGGATGAGTTTGCCTCGATCATCGATGCGTTAGGGCTTGCCTTCGGACCTGATTGACGAACCCGGGCGACCGAAACGGCCGACCGGTTATTCCAGCGCGACGTCGACGGTGACCGATTTCGCCGATCGCTCGCAGCGCACCATGGCCGTCGTGCCCTCAAAGTGGATCGCCGCGATCGCCCGAACCTCGGCGGCGCTGGACACGGCGAGGCCGTCGATCGCCTCGACGCGGTCGCCGGTCTGCAGCGACCCATCGCTCCATTCGTCGGTCACCATCGGGCTGGAGCCGTCATCGCTCAGGTTGGCAGGAAGGTCGCCCATCGAGCGGGGAGCGGCTTGCAACCGGGCACCCAGGGCCCGCAACATCGGCCATGGGATCACCATCGAGCGATCGTCGGTGGTGACGATGGACATGCCCACCACCGTGCCCCCCTCGGCCAGTGGAGTGCCCGGCTCGGCTGGGGCACCCGACAGGTGGGTCATCAACATCGGGCCCCAGGTGCTGGGCAGCAGCCTCGGAGCGAGAAGGTTGAGGTCGGATGAGCCGTGCGGCACGGTCCAGTTCCCCGAAGGGTGAACCAGCGCCGTGGTCGTAGCTGGTGCCATCAGCGCGGTGGTGGTGGCGGCGTTTTCTGGCGGCACCACCTGATATGCGGCCAGCCCCAGATCCGGGGCAAAGGCTCGAAGCCTGGCCGGTGTCCGGCGCCGACCGGTCTCCAGCGTGGCGGTCGCCGGGGGATCGGTGATGGCAACCAGCGCCAGGCCCTGCGGGTCCACCATGAGGCCACTGGCACTGGCGGAGCCGCTCACGATGGTGGCGGTCTGCACTGGGGCGTGTGGGCCCGGGGGGATGGTGACGCGGGCTGTGGCGGAGGGGCTTTGCGCCAGCGCCACGACGCTGCCCACCGATGCCACAACAGCGGCGATGCCGGCGGCGATGACCAGCGAGGTGGGGATGCGGCTGATCCACGAGCCTGCCCGCTCCTGGCGGGCGCCGATGGGTGTGGGGACCGGGGCGGTCACCGTCTCGCGGCCTGCCTGACGCATACGGGCCAGCTCGCTGGGATGGCGCCACAGGCGGTCGTCGGGGTGAACCGGAATTTCGCCGGTGTCCGCATTTTCCATCTGGGACGCGGTGTCCTCGGGTTCCTCGGGGTGGGTCCCGCTGGGCATCCGGCCACGATATCGACGCTGGATCGCCGACGGGCCGCGCCCCAGGCTTGGGAGGCAACCCGGTGGCGTCGCCGCACGAGGAGTGTTTCGCCGATCGAGGACAGCGAATCGGTGCTGGGCCCGCTGATCGATAGCTTGATCCGGGTGATCCGCTCCGATGACACATGGCTCGAACTCAGCGGGGCACCGTTGCCGGTGGAGGACGTTCGTCGCTGGGCAATCCGACCCGATTGTGGTGCGGTCGTGGTGTTCTGTGGCACCACGCGGGATCACGCCGGTGATCGCGTCGGGGTCACCGAACTGCACTACGAGGCCTACGAGGCTCACGTGGTGCCCCGCCTGGAGGCCCTGGTGGCCAAGGCACGCATCGCCTGGCCCGCCATCCGGGCGGTGGCGGCGCTGCACCGGACCGGCAAGGTTGCGTTGGGCGAAGAGGCCGTTGTCGTGGCAGTCTCTTCCGCCCACCGCAGCGAAGCGTTTGCGGCGGCCGCACATCTCATCGACCGGTTGAAGGCCACCGTGCCGCTCTGGAAGGAAGAGGTGGCGCCGGACGGGCGGGAGTGGAGTCCGACTGCGTCGGTGATCGAGGAGCCAACATGAATGCGACACTGCTGAGCGCCACGATGGTGCGCCCGACGCGGGTGTGTGACAGATGAGTCCCGCATTGTTCCTGGTGGTGGCCGTGGTGCTCAGCGTCGTGGGGTCGTTGGTGGCCTGGCTGCTCTTGCGCGACCGGTCCAAAACCACCGATGCCATGACCGATTTCCAGCGGAGGATGTCGGCGCTGGACCCCTCAGCCGCCAACCAACCGCGCGACCGGAAGTCCAAACCAGGGTCTCGCCGCAGCAACTGACCCAGTCCAACCGGCCTGTGTCCCGCTGTGTTCGGAGGTGCCCATGCGTGCCACCGAAGGCGCCATGAGGCACGATAGAGGTCACGGCCTCACCGGCTGATCCGCACGGCTTCACCCTGCTTGTTCGAGAGGACCCCCCACTGGCACGCGACCTTGCCATCGACCTCGGCACCGCGAACACCCTGGTGTACGCGCGCGGCGAGGGGATCGTCCTGAACGAACCCTCGGTCATCGCGATCAACAGCCGGACCAAGGATGTGCTGGCGATGGGGCGCGAGGCGTGGCACATGATCGGCCGAACGCCCGCCCACATCGTGGCCGTTCGGCCGCTTCGTAAGGGTGCGATCACCGACTTTGAAGTCACCCAGGAGATGATCCGGCTGCTCCTCAAACGCGTCGGCGTCAGCCGATTCAACCGTCCAAGGGTGGTGATCTGTGTGCCGTCTGCGATCACCCCGGTGGAGCGTCGGGCAGTGATCGATGCCACCCGCCGGGCGGGCGCTGCGGATGCCCAGTTGATCGAACAGCCAATGGCGGCGGCGATCGGCGCAGGACTGCCGATCAACGAGCCGATCGCCAACATGGTGGTGGACATCGGTGGTGGCACGTCGGAGACCGCGCTGATCTCGATGGGCGGCATCGTGGCCATCCAGGCGGTGCGGGTGGGGTCCTTCGACCTCGATTCCGCGCTCATCACTTGGATTCGCCGGGAGTATGGCATTGCCGTGGGTGAGCAGACCGCGGAGGAGATCAAGATCACCATCGGTTCTGCGTACCCGACCGAAGAGGAATTTCAGGCGGAGGTGCGGGGCCGTGAATTGATGTCGGGTCTGCCCAAGACGGTGCTGCTGAGCCCCGAGGAGGTGCGCGATGCCCTGGCCGAGCCGGTTGGGGCCATGGTGGACTCGGTGATCACCTGCCTGGGACAGGCGCCGCCGGAATTGGCTCAAGACCTGATCACCCAGGGTTTGTATCTGGTGGGTGGCGGGTCGCTGCTGCGGGGGTTGGATCGCAGGTTGGCGCTCGAGACGGAGGTCCCGGTTCGTCAGGCGGCCCAACCGCTGGAGACGGTGGTGTTGGGTGCCGGCCGGGTCATCGAGAGTTACGAGGCGCTACAGGCCATGTTCATGGATGCCCGCAAGGGCGTCTGAGCGCAGTGTCGCCCGGCAGGCGACTGTGCGCAGTGTCGCCCGCAACGGTTTGGGCCGGGTCGCCGGCAACGTTGTCAGGTAGTGTCCGGGGCTGCGAGGACGAGACGCCGAGGGGGGTGACGATGCCGCAACTGGAGGTGGAGGACATCACGCTGCGTTTTGGGGGCGTGGTGGCGCTGGATGACCTGTCGTTTCGGGCGGAGCCCGACTCGATCACGTCGCTGATCGGCCCCAACGGAGCGGGCAAGACCACGTTGTTCAACGTGGTGACGAGGCTGTACGAAGCCAATTCCGGGTCGGTGCGCCTGGACGGTCAGGAACTCCTGGCCACACCGGCGCATGAAATCGCCAACCTGGGTATTGCCCGTACGTTTCAGAACCTGGCGCTGGTTCCCGGGCTGACCGTGCTCGACAACGTGATGATCGGCGAGCACTCGAATACCGCCGGCGGGTTTGTCACCTCGCTGTTTGGCCTGCAGTTTCTCGGTCGGGAGCAGGCGACCAGGCGGCGTGGCTTTGAACTGCTCGACCGTCTTGATCTGGCGCAGTACGCCAAGATGCCGGCCGCCGGGCTTCCGTTCGGCACGCTGAAGCGCATCGAATTGGCCCGTGCGCTGGCATCCGGGCCCAGCCTGCTGCTCCTCGACGAACCGGCATCGGGCCTGACGCACTCCGAGGTTGCCGAATTGGGTGGTGTGATTCGCTCGATCCGGGACGAATTCAAGCTGACCGTGCTGTTGGTGGAGCATCACATGGGCATGGTGATGGAGATTTCCGATCAGGTGGTGGTGATGGAGTTTGGTTCCAAGATCGCCGAGGGCGACCCGGTGACGGTGCGGGCCAACCCGGTGGTCATCGAGGCGTACCTGGGGGCGTCGTGACCGGGCGGCTGTTGGAGGTCGCCGACCTCACCGCCGCCTACGGGCCGGTTCAGGTGCTCTTTGGTCTGGACCTGGTGGTCAACCCTGGCGAGTTCGTGGTCATGCTGGGCGCCAACGGTGCCGGCAAGACCACAACGCTGCGGGCGCTGTCGGGCCTGGTGTCGGCCTCGGGCACCATGAACTTCAAGGGCAAGTCGATCCTGGGCGATCGGGCCGACAAGGTCGCCAAGGTGGGTATCGCCCATGTTCCTCAAGGGCGGGGCACCCTGTCGGACCTCACGGTGGAGGAGAACCTGGCCGTCGGTGCGTACCTGCGCAGCGACGACCAGATTGACGACGACGTGGCCCGGTGGTTTGACACGTTCCCCCGTCTGGCCGAACGTCGCACCCAGACCGCCGGGTCGATGTCGGGTGGCGAGCAGCAGATGCTGGCCATTGCCCGGGCCATGATGGGCCGGCCCAGCCTGATCCTGTTGGACGAGCCGTCGCTGGGTCTGGCGCCGCTGATCACCCGCGAGGTGTTTGAGCGGCTGAGCGCCATCAACAAGGCTGAAGGCCTTGCGGTCCTGCTGGTTGAGCAGAACGCCAACCTGGCACTTGAGGTGGCCGACCGCGCCTATGTGCTGGAGGCCGGGAAGATCACCGACGAGGGCACGGCTGCGGAGTTGCTGGCCAGCGAATCGGTCCAACGGGCCTACCTGGGGGTGTGAGCGTGCAGTTGCTCGTGGCTTTCGATACCAACTTCTTCCTTCAGCGGCTGTTCGACGGTCTTCAGCAGGGCGCGGTGTACGCAATGCTGGGCCTCGGCCTGGTGATCATCTACCGCAGCTCCGGTATTTTGAACTTTGCTCAGGGTGAGATGGCCATGTTCAGCACCTACCTCGTATGGGCACTGGTGGGTAAGGACGGCGGGGGTGGGCTCAACATCTGGGTTGCGCTGATCGTGGCCATGGTGATCTCGTTTGCCTTCGCCGCAGCCATCCAGGCACTGGTGATCCGCCCACTGGGTGACCCGCATCTCAACCCGCTCGCCGTCGTGATCGCCACGATCGGGTTGTATTTGGCGGTGCACGAGTTGCCGGCGCTGTTCTGGAACTCGGCGAATCACGAGTTGGCGACGCCGCTGTTTGGAAGGGGCTCGGTCGACATCGCCGGCACGCCGCTGTCGTACCAGGCCATCGGTGCCGTGTTGCTGTTGTTTGCGGCGGCGGGTGCGTTTTGGGCACTGCTGAACTTCACCAAGCTGGGCCTGGCGCTGCGGGCGGTGTCCACCAACGCCGAGTCGGCAAGCCTGAGCGGTGTGGCGGTGCAGCGCACGCTGATGCTGGGGTGGGGCCTGGCCGTCGCCATCGGCGTCGTCGCCGGGGTCAGCGCCGCCGGTTCGCTGAACTTCGATCCCAACTTCATGTTGGTGGTCATCATTTACACCTTCGCCGGAGTGACGCTGGGTGGCTTCGACAGCCCCGTCGGCGCGGTGGTTGGCGGGTTGATCGTTGGAGTTCTGACCGAGACCCTCCCCTATTACGTGGGCGCCATCGGCGGCGAGTTTCAGCTGATGCCTGCGTTCGTGCTCATTCTGGTGGTGCTGCTCGTTCGGCCGCAGGGTCTGTTTGGTACCAAGGAGATGCACCGGGTATGAGCACCTCCAAGACGGTGACAGCCGATGATTCACGCCATCTGGACGAGCTGATGGCCCCGGACCGGCGGTCGCAACTGATCAAGCTTGCAATCGGCCTCGCGCTGGCGATCTTGTTGCTGTCGCTTCCCCTCCAGTTCGCCAACTTTCAACTCGACCGCTTCTCCAAGGTGATCGCCTTCGCGATCGCGGCGATGGGCCTCAACCTGCTGACCGGGTTCACCGGCCAGGTGTCGGTTGGCCACGCTGCCTTCTTCGGGGTCGGCGCCTACACGTCGGCCATTCTGGTGAACGATCACGGGTGGCCGCTGTTGGGCTCGGTGGCGGCGGCCGGGCTGGTGGCGCTGGTGGTCGGGGTCATCGTCGGTTTGCCGGCGCTTCGGATCAAGGGCCTGTACCTGGCGCTGGTCACACTGTCGCTGGCCATGCTGTTTCCTCAGTTGGTCAAACGGTTCGCGTGGCTCACCGGTGGCTCGGAGGGCAAGCCGTTGCGCTCGGAGGTGGACGTCGGCAACGGCGTCATCAAGCTTCGCACCGTCCGTTTCGACCCGCCGTTCGGCAACCTCGAGCCGTCGCAGTGGACGTTCTATCTGTATCTGGTCATCGGCGCGTTGTTCTATCTGGCGGCCTGGAACCTCATCAGGTCGCGAATGGGTCGTGCCATGGTGGCCGTGCGCGACAACGAGATCGCAGCCACGTCCAGTGGCATCAACCTGGCCCGGATCAAGGTTTCGACCTTCGGGCTGTCAGCGTTGTACGCCGGTGTTGGTGGGGCCATGTATGCGTTGAACGAGGGCAACATCGTGCCGGACAAGTTCGGCGTGGAGGACTCGATCTATCTGCTGGTTGCCGTGGTCATCGGTGGCGCAGCCAGCCTGTGGGGCCCGGCGATTGGTGCCATCGCCATCGTGTTCCTGGCCGATCTGGTACCTCAGGATCTGCAACCAGTCAGCCGATTGATCCAGGGGATCCTGTTGATTGCCCTGATCATCGTGGCGCCGGGCGGCATCACCGGCCTGGCCAAGCGCGCCAAGGCCACATTCGTCCGTTGGATCCGGAGCCGATCCGGTCCATCCCCGGACGCATCGGATGGCACAGCGGAAGACAACGATTCGACCGTTCGACCTTCGAGCGGGTTGAGCACTGATTTGCCCACCCAGGAGGAAACACCATGACCAGAACCCGCACCTGGCGACGTTCCCGGCTGTTGGCCGGCGCGTTGAGCCTGACCATGATCGCCGCAGCCTGCGGCGGACGCGATTCGGAGGCCAAGGGGGGTGACAGTGGAGACGAGGGCGGCAGCAGCGGCACCGAGGTCGCCGGAGGCCAATCGCTGGTCGACACCTCGATCTGCGCCGACTACCAGCCCACTCAAGGCGTCACCGACAAGACGATCAAGCTGGGCACCTCGATGCCTCAATCCGGCCCGTTCGCCGTGTTCGGCGGCATCCTCAACGGCCTCAACGCCTACTTCGACTGGCGCAACGACAACGGCGGCGTCGCCGGTCGCCAGGTGGAACTGGTTGCCTACGACGATGAATACAAAGCCGATCGAACCTCGGACAATGTGAAGAAGCTGGTGGAGGAGGACAAGGTCTTCGCCCTGGTCTCGGTGTTGGGTACCCAGAACAACCTGGGGGTTCGCGACTACCTCGACGAGAACTGCGTGCCCGACATGGGTGTCGCCACCGGTTCCCCTCAGTGGGGCGACGCGGCTCAGTACCCGTGGCTCCAAGGAGGCATCCCGTCGTACGCACTGGAGATGAAGCGACTCGTCGACTACCTGGAGGAGGTGCAGCCCGACGCCAAGATCGCGCTGCTCCGCCAGAACGACGACTTTGGTGATGCCTACGAGAACTCCCTCAACCTGTTGACTGAGAAGAACGACATGGAGGTGGTCGCCACCGAGACCTACGACCCGCTGGCTTCAACCGACACCAAGGCCCAGGTGGACAAGCTGGCTCAGAGCGACGCCACCGTCTTCGTCAACGGAGCGTCGGGTTCGCAGTGCCCCAACACCTTGAAGTTCGTTCCAAAGGAATGGAAGGTGCTCACCTACGTTGGGATCACGTGCAACTCCAAGCTGGCGCTTTCGTTGGCCGGCGGTAACGAGGAGGGCATCATCTCCACGCAGGCCACGCTGGACCCGGCCAACACCGAGGACCAGAAGGATCCTGCGATGCAGGAGTTCCTCACCGAGTCGGTGAAGCACGGCCTGACCAAGGATGAGGCCGAGTTGGGAGTGGCCGCCATCGGCTGGGGCTTCGGTGCCCAGATGGCTGAGCTGTTGGAGAGCCCGAAGGAGCTGACCCGAGGCGACCTGATGACCAGCGCCTGGTCGACCGACGCCGATGCGGTTGGCCTGATGCGTCCTGGTTCCAAGCTCATCACCGATGGGGCCAAGGATCCGTGGCTCCTCGAGTCGCTCCGGATCGTGAAGCGCACCGACGGACAATGGGTCGAGGCCTCCCCGATGAAGGACTACAACGGCCAGTCCAACGACTTCGTCGGCAGCTAACGGTCAGTCTGGGTGATCTGTTGGAAGCGGTGCCGGAGATGGCGCCGCCTCCAACAGATCCTCGGCGCCCTGGCGAACCTGCCAGTCGCGGTCGGACAGGGCGGCGTTGAGCCGTCGCTCCACCTCGGGGCCCTCGAACGCCGCCAACGCCAGCACCGCTCGCCTCCGCACGGTGGCCACGTCGTCGTTGGCCACCAGCACGGCCGCCAACGCATCGGGGTGTCCGAGGGAGCCAAGCGCAGCAACTGCGGCCTCCCGAACCAACTTGTCGGGGTGGTCGGTGGCGGCCTTGGACAACGCCCGCACCGTGTGGAGATCAGCCGGTGCTTCACGATCTTCGCCGGTCTCACCCAACGCGGCTGCGGCAGCCTCGGCGACCAGGTGATCGTCACCGGCGAGTAGGTCCAGTAAAGCCGTACGTATGGCGTCGTCGTGGGTTGCCGGGTGGGCCGCCGCCAGCCGCAATGCGCAGAGTCGGACGCGTTGATCGGCATCGTTCAAACCTGCCATCAGGTCCTCCGGCCGGAGCCTGTCGAAGCGTCCCAAGGCCAGCAGCAGCGCTGATCTCACGGCCTGATGTCGGTCGTGGGGGTCGGCAGGTGGATGGCCCTGCCCGTCCCACAGCAGCAGGGCGCGGCGGGCGTCGCGTTCCTCGTGGTTGGAGTCCGTCGGTTTAGGCACGGAACGACGCTGTCATGGTCGATGGCCGATCATCTCGACGGGGCCGGTGGGGTGATTGCCTCAACCGATGGTGCGATCGGCGAACAGCCCCACCGCGAAACCGATGGTGCCGGCGATCACCGCCATGGCGGCCGCCAGGCAGGCGATCATGATGACCAGGAGCAACGCCGATCGCAACCGTGCGCCCCAGCCGTCGTTTCTGCGGCGCCCAAGCCACAGCCCAAAGACCTCTCTCAGGGGCGGCATCGGGATGAACCGCCACGTGCCCGCAGATGCGGGTGAATCGGTGACAGGCTTGGGCCGAACACCAAACAGCAGGTAGCCCGCAACGAGTGCGGTCACCGCAACGGTAGCGAGCCCTACGATCAGCATGAACATGACAGACGACAGCGTACCGCCCAACAACCAGGTACCGAGCGAGGCCGGCGCGGTCGCGCCCGGCGAGGTTGTTCCGACGACCGGGGCAGACCCGATTGTCGACCTGACGGGTGTTGACCCGGGGCCGCAGACCGATCGGAGCAAACGGAGGGCTGCCGGGTGGCTGCCGTGGGTGGTGGGTGTGACGTCGCTGCTGATGGTGGCCGGTGGCATCGCCGGATCGGCCGCTGTGCGCACCGATGAGGTGTTGTTTGCCCCGGGCAGCGTCCGTGGTACGGCCGACCGGGTCACGATCGAAGGCGCCACCAGTTACCCCATCAAGGGGGACGTACTGTTCGCCACGGTGTCGGTACGTCAGGCAACGCTCTTCGACACCCTGTTTCGGCGCCGCCTGGACGATACGTTGCGTTTCACCGACATTGACGACGTCTATCCCGACGGCGACAAGGCGTCGGTGGACGCCGCCAACGAATCGGCCATGAACGATTCCAAAACGGTTGCCAGCGTGGTGGCGTTGCGTCACCTGGGCCGAAAGGTCACCTTCACCGGCGATGGCGTCGCCATCGTCAAGGTGTCGCCGGACCTGCCCGCCGACGGGCTGCTCCAGCCTGGCGATCTACTGGTGGGGGCCGACGGCCGGCGCCTGCAGCTCACCGACGATCTACAGAACGCGTTGGCGCCGAAGAAGCCCGGCGATGCGGTGGAACTGACGGTGATCCGGGGTGGTGCAAAGCCAAACGATCAGGCACACGGCAACGATGCATCGAAGGGAGTCACCGACTCGTCAGAGGCTGCCGACAAGTCCGACGAGGAGCAGGTGCGGGTACCGCTGGTGGCCGGTGAGGAAGGGCGGGCGATCATGGGGGTCCAGGTGGCGGATCACAACCTGGATGTGAAGCTGCCGATGGAGATCAACTTCGATTCCGGTGAAGTGACCGGGCCTTCGGCCGGACTCGCCTGGACGTTGGCCATCGTCGACGAGCTCACCCCCGACGATCTGACAAATGGAAAGCGGGTGGCGGCGACCGGCACGATCGGCCCCAACGGTGAAGTGGGGCCGATCGGCGGGTTGCCTCAGAAGACGGCGGCTGTCCGCCGTTCCGGCGCCGAGTTGTTCCTGATCCCCAAGGGCCTGCCGGCCGATGACCTGGCCCAGGCCAAGCAACTGGCGGGTGGCGAGGTGGACCTCGTAGAGGTGGCCACGCTGGACGAGGCCGTTGACGCCATCGAAAAGTTCGTGGGCGACTGACCGCAACTCGATTCGAGAAGGCGAACCTTGGTGGCATCCACCGTTGCCCCCATAGGCCCGTCGTACGATCGCTGCTATGGCCGAGCCCATGCGAGCCCCCAGGGGGGGACAGATCGACGACCTTGAGCAGCGCGAATTCTCACGTGTGAGAAAGGGCTATGAGCCCTCCGAAGTGCGCGCCACACTCGTGCAGACAGCAGCTGAGCTCCGGCGCCTACGCGCCGAACGGGGCAGGTTGTCCGATGAGCTGTCGGCTGCTCACGCAGAGACCGAGCGGGTTCGACGACAGAGCGAGTCTGCGCCGGTGGTGCTGCCCGACGACTCCGAACTCACCCGTGTGTTGGGCGAGGAGATGGTGAAGCTGCTCGACGATGCGCGCACCACCGCCGCCGGAATCGGGGAGCGGGCTGCAGCGACCGCGGACGGGGTCAAGGCCGAGGCCGAGGCCGAGGCCGAGGAGCGCATGGAACGCTTGGAGCACGAACTCGCCGAACGCCGAGCGGAAGCGGAGGCGGAGGAGCGCGAGATCCTTGAGCGGGCCAACACCGTGCTGGCCGAGCGCACCGAGGCGGCGGATGAGGCTGCGGCCGAATTGGCCAAACTGGCCGAGGCCGAGCTGGCCGAGGCTCGTGACGCGGCACGCGAGCACATTGAGGCAGGCAAGGACGAGGGTCGGCGCCTGGTGGTGGAGGCCAAGACGTTCCGCGAACGGATTCTGCGCGACCTGGCCGGCCGTAGGAAGTTGGCCCGTAAGCAGCTCGAGGCCATGCGCGCCGCTCAGGAGCGGCTGCTGGGAGCGTTCACTGCGTGCGCGGTGGCCGTCGAATCGGCCACGAGTGAGCTGCACACGGCGTTACCGGAGGCCAAGGTGGCGGCTGACGATGCCGCCAAGCGGGTCACCGACGACATCGAGGACGTGGTCGTGGCCATGGAGGCCGCCATTGCCACCGGCGAACTGCCGGCGGTGGTACTGGGCGAGATCGGTCGTCCGGACCTCTCGGGCCGAACACGGCTGACGTCGGCGGCGCTGCCGGTTCGCCATCCGAAGGATGCCGATGCGGAGCAAACCGACCAGGCCGTCGACGAACCGGCGCCACCGGTGCCCGCCGAGAGCGACCAGGACCATCGTGACTCAGCGGATGAATCTGCAGAGGATGCCGCAGAGCCTGCCACCGAGGCGAAGGTGGGGCTGCTCCCATCCAGCGACGAACCCGACTCCTCCGAAGAACCTGCGTTGGAAGCCGAGCCTGGCGAGGACGACTCGATTGCCGAGGATCCCGAGACGACCGGTGAGCATGCCACGCTGCGCGTGAACACCGATTCTGAATGGACGAAGATCGACGTCGACGACCTGCTGGAGGCCACCGCAGCCACCTCCGGGTCGGCGATGGAAGCCGAGCCGGCCACGTCGCCGCGCGATCACCTTCGCCTTGTCCCGGTCGACGAATCGCTCGACACCGAAGCCGACCCAGCCGCCGAAGCCGAGAACGACATGGTGGTTCTGGGCGAGAAACGCGACGCTGAGGTCGACGGTGACGAAGAAGCTCATCAGGGGGAGGTGGGCGACATCTTCTCCAGATTGCGTGCGGAGCGCGATGAGGCGGTGACGCAGGCTCGACAGACCCTCGGAGTCTCCGATGGCTTCGATGCCGACTCCGAGATCGCTGACGGGGTGGAGGACATCCTCGAGATGGACGTTGACGAGGCGGAGGAGGAGCCCCTCTCGGCCATGGCCGGCTCCGAGGCCGATCAGATTCTCGACGGGCGCGACGACTCGATCGGACCCATCGAACGCGGTGTGTCCCGACGGGTCAAGCGGCTTGTCGACGATGAGCAGAATCAGCTGCTGGATTCGTTGCGACGAAGCCGCCGCAACGTCACGGTGTCCAACCTGCTGCCCGACGCCGATGATCAGGTGGAGACCTTCGCCGAGCTCTTGGTCTCGGATCTGACCGATGCGGTTGCCGCCGGTGCCGCATCGGTGGCCGCCCGCTCCGGCACTCCGGTCGCCCTCGGCAGAGCAAATCTGGAGCGCCTGGCGCAGCAGTTGCGGCCCACGATCGCAGCCAGGCTCGTGAGCCCTTGGCGCGCCGAGGTCGCCGCGATCGTCGCCAGGGAGGCTGACCGGGCCCAACTGGGAGAGGCGCTGCGGTCGGCTTACCGGGAACGGAAGACGGTGGCACTCCCGGAGCTGGCGTCAGGCGTGGTGGTGGTGGCCTACAACGTGGGCGTGGCCGCTGCGGCCAAGGCCGGGCCGGGTCTGGAATGGGTCCTGGATCATGGTGGGGACGCCGTCGATGCGCACCTGCCGCGGGTGCGTGGTGGAAATCCTGGTGATGTGGTGGAGGTGCTGTCGGCCCCCGAGGTGCCGGTCGGTTGTCGCTGCCTGTTGGTGACACGCCTCCGCTGAGGCCGTCGCCCGTCGAGGTCCGGGTGGTTGGGCCGGCGTGACCGGCCGGTGGGCTACATCTGATCGTCGGGTATTGGCACTAGCCTCCGCCCGCATGCGGATGCCTCGGGATATGCCACGTCCACCGAAGCGTGGTCGACGTACACCATCGATGGGATCCCGCAAGGTGCTGGTGGGGATCGTGGCGGCGCTGATCGGCCTGTTGGTCGCTCTGCGCCTCGCTGCGGAGGTGCATCTCGAGTACCTCTGGTACGACTCGGTTGGGCAGGCCGGGACCTGGTTGACCACCAGTGGTGCCAAAGTGCTCCTCGGCGCAGTGTTTTCACTGGTGTTCTTCCTGGCGTGCCTGTCCAGCCTGACCGTGGCCGACCGCGTGTCCCGTCGGCAGGAACTGCTGGGCGCCGACGAGTTCATCCTGCGCTACCACGAACTGGTTGGATCACGTCACCGGGTGGTTCGGGTGGTGGCTGCGCTGGTGCTCGCCTTGGCCGCCGGGTTACCCGCCGTGAAGGCCTGGGAGACCTGGCTGCTGTTTCTCAACGGATCCAAGGTGGGCATTGCCGACCCCCAGTTCGGCTACGACCTTGGGTACTACTTTTTCACGCTGCCGTTTCTCGAGTACGTGCTCAGCTGGCTGTTCGCGGCGCTGATCACCATCGCTCTGGCCACCGGAGGGGTGTATTACCTGAACGGCTCGCTGCGCCCGCGGGGGGCCCGACGGGCCGGTATCGGCACGCCGGCGGTCAAAGCGCACCTGTCGGTGTTGCTGGCGGCGCTGGCCCTGGTCAAGGCCGCCGAGTACTACCTGGTTCGTCGTCCGGCGCTGACGTTCACCGAGGGCCGGGTGTTCGACGGTGCCGGGTACACGGCCATCAACGCCCAACTCCCAGCGACGTTGCTGCTCACATTGGTTTCGCTGTTCTGCGCCGGTCTGCTGATCTACAACGTGCGGCGTCGTGGTTGGGGCCTGCCGGTGGTGGCGCTCACGCTGTGGATGGCCGTTGCGGTGCTGGGTGCCGGCGTCCTGCCGGCCGTGGTGCAACGCTTCCAGGTCGATCCGCAGAAGGCCGCTCGGGAGATCAGCTTCATCGAGCGCAACCAGGCCGCCACCAAGGCCGCGTATGGGCTCGACACCTTGACGACCGACAAGTTCGACTACACCGAGGCGGTCTCAGACGCTGAGGTCGACGCCGCCCTTCCGGTGATCCAACGGGTGCCGGTGCTGGACCCCACACTGATTGGCGACACGTTTCGCGCTCAACAGTCCAAGAAGCCTCAGTTCTCCATGGGGGAGGTGTTCCTGGATCGGTATGTGATCAACGGCTCGGAACAACCGGCAGTGTTGTCGGTGCGAAACCTGTCGCGCAACGACCTGCCGGGCCGCTCCTGGGAGCAGGAACACCTGGTGTACACCGCCGGGCTGGGTGTGGCGCTGGCGTCTGCCGACAAGGTGGCCGCAGACGGTCGCCCCGACTACCTCATCCAAGACCTGCCGGTGCAGACCACCGACGACTTCAAGCTCGACAAACCACAGGTGTACTTCGGCCGGGGTCTTGCCGATTGGTATGCCATCGCCGGCACCTCCCGAGAGGACGGCGAACGCTTTGACGGGTCCACCGGCATCGCGTTGGGCAGCGTGTGGCGTCAGCTCGAAACCTCGCTGCGTTTCGGAGCAATCGACCCGCTGATCTCGTCCTCGGTAGACAAGAACTCCCGTCTCCTGATGCGTCGTGACCCCAACGAACGGTTGTCGGCCTTGGCACCGTTCGTGTCGTGGTCATCCGAGGCGCTGCCGGTGGTGTCGAACGGGCGGGTGATGTATCTCCAGATGGGTTACACCACCGTGTCGACCTATCCGTACGCACAGTTTTCACCCACCGACGACCTTCCGGAAGGGTCCGACCTGCGGACGCGGCGCTTCAACTCGATGCGCGCCGCCGTAGTGGCAACGATCGATGCCTACGACGGCTCGGTCAAGATGTATCGGATCGACCGCGAGTTCACAGATGGTGCGGCGACCAAGGAGGATCCGGTGATCGCTGCGTGGCAGCGGGCACTGCCACAGCTGTTCACCCCGTTCGACAAGCTGCCCGCCGACCTGCGCGAGCACCTCCAGTATCCCGATGAACTGTTGCGGGTTCAGAGCCGCATGTACGGGCGCTATCACGTCGAGGACCCCGAGTCGTTCTTCGACGGGTCTGAGAACTGGGTGGTGGCCCGCAACCCGGGCAACGATGTGGCTGAGGCCACCGGCCAGAGCGCGGGGCGCATCGCCCCCACCCAGTTGCTACTTGACCGCGACGGTACGCCGGGATTCGTGCGGACCCGACCGTTGACCCCGGGCACCGAGGAGGCGGCACGGGCCGATTTGTCCGCCAATCTGGTGGGTGACTCCGACCCGGAGCGCTTCGGCAAGCTCACCTCGTACACGATGAACACGGTGGACGCCAATGGGCAGCGCCGTGCGGGCGCCGAGGTTGAGAACCCAACCAGAGCGCAGGTGGCCATCAACAACGACCCGCGGATTTCGCAGAAGATCACGCTGCTCAACCAGAGCGGGTCCAACGTGCAGTTCGGGGCCATGATGTTGGTGCCCGTCGGCGAAAGCATCTTCTACATTCGACCCCTGTACGTGGTTGGCAAGGGCGAGGACTCCTCCCCGGCGCTGAACCAGGTTGTGGTGGTGTGGAAGGGATCGGCCTACCTGGGCGACACCGCTGAGGACGGCATCCGCAACGCCGTGGCCGGGCGCAAGGTGGTCGCCCCCGAAGCATCAGGTGTGTCTCCCAACTCCAACCCCGAGGCTGAGGTCCCTACCGCCACCACCTCACCGGCCGGATCAGAGTCGGCGACTCCGACCACGGCACTCCCGGTCGACGGCACCACCACCGCACCGGAGCTGATCGCCCAGGCAATCGGGTTGATGGACGAGGCGGATCGGGCCAAGGGCGACGAGGGCGGGCTGGCCGCCTACGAGCAAAAGAACACCGAGGCCCGGGCTCTGTTGGACCGGGCGGCCAAGCTGCTGGGCGAGGCCCAACCGGCCACGCCCGCTCCATCGACCACGCCCGCTCCATCGACCACGCCCGCTCCATCGACCACGCCCGCTCCATCGACCACGCCTCCGGCTGCGCCCACCACCAAGCCCACCTCGACGACCACGCCGTAGCTGGTCGGGTCAGCCGACGGACGTGGTTTGAACCTCGTCCTCGTCCTCGACCTCGTCTTCGGAATCATCCCCGGCGAGGATGCTCAGGCCGATGACCAGGACGCCGCCGACCACGGCCAGCAGGATCGGCATCCAAACGTCGCCCGAAGGCATCGACATGTTGCTGACATCCTGAAACTCCTTGCCCGCCGGTACCTCGCGCCAGGGCCACAGCACCCGAAGCGAGCCCAGCATGAGCCCGGTGAGCCCGGCCAACATCAACTGGTGGTAGTGGTGCAGCGCCCAGTGCAGCACGGTGGAGAAACCGGCGAGGCCAAGCACGGCGCCCAGACCGAATACGGCGATGAACACCAGGTCGCGGTCGCTCACCGCCCCGAGCACGGTCTCGTACAGCCCCATCATCAACAGGAGAAACGAGCCGGAGATGCCCGGAAGGATCATGGCGCAGATGGCGATTGCACCGGCGATGAATACAAAGGGAAGCGCCGGATCGTCGACCGTGCCGGATCGCAGGCCGAGCACAAAGAACGCAACGATTGCGACGCCCAGCAGGGTGGCCATACGCACAGGATCGGGCTTGAACCGCTGGGCGGTCACGACGATCGAGCCGATCACCAGACCGAAGAAGGCTGCCGACATGCGCACCGGTTGGGTCTCGAGCAGGTGCTCGATGGTGTGGGAGAGGGCGATCACCGCCACGCCGATGCCGACGAGCAACGGGATGAGGAACGCCCAGTCGACCGCCTTGAACCTTTCAACGACGCCGGAGAAGTCGCCCTTGACCGCCGCACCCAGCACCGAGGCGCCGTCGCGCACGGTGTCGATCAGGTGGGTGTAGATCCCCAGCACCAGGGCGATCGTCCCACCCGAAACGCCTGGCACGATGTCGGCGCTCCCCATCAAAAATCCGCGAACCACTTGCATGGGGGCTTGTTTCAACATCCTGCAACGCTAGTGGTTGGGCCCACGAGACGGCAGTTGAGCGGTCCACAAACCAGCGTGGACGACGTCGCTGCGATCCCCTCTTTTGACGCCATCGCCCTTGAGCGGCTGTCATATCCGAGTCTTATGCAATAGAACACGTCCGCAACTCAGCGCGTGTGATGCCGAGTGGGAGCCGCCCTCGATGGTGCGTTCCCGGAGGAACCCATGACCAACCTGTTCGCATCAGAAGGCGGGTACCAGCTCTTTACCCTGGGCAGAGCCGAGTGGTTCTGGCTGGTGTTTACGATGGCGGTGGCCCTGCTTGCCTTGGTGGTGGGCGGCTTCACGATGAGGGGCGTCCTGGCCAAGCCCACCGGCACCAAAGAGATGGGCGAGATCGCCGAAGCGGTGCAGGAAGGGGCGATGGCCTACATCACCCGCCAGTTCCGCACGATCGGCATCATCGTCATTCCTCTTGCGGTGATCGTGTTCTTCACCTCGAGCAAGGTGATGGATGAGGTCAGTAACGAGGGACTCACCTTCGCCCAGTCGGGAGGGTTCCGCACCGTGGCGTTCCTGGTCGGCGGCCTGGCGTCGGCCTCGATCGGGTTTCTCGGTATGTGGCTGTCCACCCGGGCCAACATTCGCACCGCAACCGCCGCCAAGGCCCATGACATGAACGGCGCCATGCAGGTGGCGTTCCGCGCAGGTGGCACCGTGGGCCTGTTCACCGCCGGTTTTGGCCTGGTGGGCGCCACCGGCATCGTGATGCTGTTCCAGAACACCGCCTCGTCGATCCTGATCGGCTTTGGTTTTGGTGGCTCGCTGCTGGCCCTGTTCCTCCGCGTTGGCGGCGGCATCTTCACCAAGGCGGCCGACGTGGGTGCCGACCTGGTGGGCAAGGTTGAGGCCGGAATTCCCGAGGACGATCCTCGCAACCCGGCCACGATCGCCGACAACGTGGGCGACAACGTGGGCGACTGCGCCGGCATGGCGGCCGACCTGTTCGAGAGCTTCGGCGTCATCCTGGTGGCGTCGATCATCCTGGGTATCACCGCCTTCAACTCGGTGGGCATCGGAATCGACGAGGCCGCCAAGGGCATCATCTTCCCGTTGGCCATCATGGCAATCGGCCTGTTGGCTTCTGCGGTGTCAATCTTCTTCGTCAAGGCACGACCCGGCGAGACCAATGCGCTGCCTCCGATCAATCGCGGCGTGCTGTTGGCGTCGGTGCTGACCCTGGCCGGCGCAGCAGTGGTCGCCTTCGGCTACGTGGGCAACCCCACCGGTTCGACGATGTCCAACGTGGGCCTCCGGCTCTTCCTGGCCATTGTCGCCGGTATCGTGCTGGGCCAGGTGGCCAGCCGCATTACCCAGTACTACACCTCCAGCACGTTCAAGCCGGTGCGTGACATCGCCGAATCGGGTCGCACCGGTCCGGCCACGGTGGTGCTTTCGGGCATCTCCTCGGGTCTCGAGTCGGCCGTGTGGGCCGTCATCGCCGTTGGCGGGGCCATCTTGGTGTCGATCGGCATCGGCGGAGGCGACATCAAGTTCTCGCTCTACCTGGTTGCTCTCGCCGGCGTCGGCATGCTGGCGACCACCGCCATCATCGTCGCCGAGGACACCTTCGGGCCCATCGCCGACAACGCCCAGGGCATCGCCGAGATGTCTGGAGAGTTCGAAGGCCAAACCGAGGTGATTCTCGATGGGCTCGACACGGTGGGCAACACCACCAAGGCGGTCACCAAGGGGTACGCCATTGCTTCGGCGGTCATCGCCGCGGTTGCGCTGTTCGCCGCCTTCCGCGAGATCATCGCCGAGGAACTCTTCAACGGTGACTTCGCCGCCGCGGTGATCAACATCGCCGACCCGAAGATCTTCGTTGGGGCCCTATTGGGGGGCGCCGTCGTGTTCTTGTTCTCGTCGCTGTCGATCCTGGCCGTCAGCCGCACCGCCGGTGTGGTCGTGCAGGAGGTCCGTCGTCAGTTCCGAAACAAGCCGGGCATCATGAAGGGCACCGACCGGCCCGACTACGGCCCGGTCATCGACATCTGCACGTCGGCTGCCCTTCGAGAGCTGGCCACCCCGGCGCTGCTCGCAGTGCTACTGCCGGTGGCCGTCGGGTTCGGCCTGGGCGCCGAGGCCCTTGGCGGGTACCTGGCTGCGGCCATCGTCATCGGTGCGCTGATGGCCAACTACCTGTCCAACGCCGGTGGTGCGTGGGACAACGCCAAGAAGTACGTCGAGGACGGAAAGCTGGGCGGCAAGGGCTCGGACGTGCACACCGCCGTCGTCATCGGCGACACCGTGGGCGACCCGTTCAAGGACACCGCCGGTCCGGCGATCAACCCGCTGCTCAAGGTGATGAACCTGGTGGCCCTGCTGGTGCTGCCCGCCGTGTTCTCACTGTCGGACAACGATGCTGCACGAGCGATCATCACGGTTGGCGCTGCGGCCATCCTCATCGCTGCCGTGATCTTTTCCAAGCGTCAGGGCTCCGACATCACCGACGAGTCCACCACAACAGCCGCCTGAGGTTCAGCCATCGTCGGCCACCCGGCCGGCGATGGCGTCTTGGGCGTGTTGCGAGGAGTAACGGGGTGGGTCATTCAAACCGGGTCCCGCCCTCCGGCGTAAGGTGGTAGCCGTGATGAGCCGGATGACACAGGTCCAATGGTGACGCGGGTGGGTTGGCGGAGATGGGGTGTTGCCGCCGCGTCGGCGACGATGCTGCTGGTGTCGGCCGCTCCGGCATCGGCGCAGTCGACCGGCGTGCCCCCCGCCACCGGCGCGGTGCCACCCACCGGTGCGGCGTCCGACCCCGCTCCCACACCACCGGGTCCTGCCGACTTCGGGCCGCGCGTCGATGCCGCAACAGGCCTGACGCTCAGCCCGGGGGTGGAGACGCTGACGGTCACCGGTGCTGCAGCCGGCGCCGCCATCACCCTGCTCGATGGTGATGGAGCCGAACGGCTGACGCTGCTCGCAGATGCTTCGGGTCAGGCCCACTTTGCCTACGTGCCGGACACGCCGATGACCTTGCAGAGTGGCACGGGTGAGGTGCCCGGCGGCTCGGGCGGTGTTGTGGAGCCCGGGACGTATCTCATCCGAGTCGCCGGGGTCACCAGCAATCCCGTCAGGGTGCTCGCCACCGGCGAGGTTGCCGACCCGTCGTTCTACTCCGGCCAGCAGATTGGTAACGGCTTCGGCTACGTCACGACGCGTGACGGCACCACATTGTCGGTCATGGTGCGACTTCCCGGCCCGATCGAGGATGGTCCCTACCCGACGGTGGTCGAGTACAGCGGCTACGGGGCATCACGGCCGGCGGACCCAGAGCCGGGCTCCCGCATCGCCGGGTTCCTTGGCTTCGCCACGGTTGGCGTGAACATGAGGGGCACGGGCTGCTCGGGCGGCGTGTTCGACGTGTTCAACCCGGCCCAAATGGCCGACGGCTACGACGCGATCGAGGCGATCGCTTCGCAGGACTGGGTGGCCAACAACAAGGTGGGCATGATCGGGCTGTCCTACGCCGGAATCAGCCAGCTGTACGTGGCGTCCACCCAGCCGCCCAGCCTGGAGGCGATCAGTCCGATGTCGGTCATCGACGGGCCGTGGCGGGAGCAGTGGCCGGGTGGGGTGTACAACGACGGATTCACCAAGCAGTGGTTGGCAGAGCGTGACCGGCAGTCCCAGGCCGGCGGACAGAGCTGGGATGGTCAGCGGATTGCTCAGGGCGACACCGTCTGCGCCAACAACCAGCGGATACGAACCCAGAACCTGGACTTCGAGAAGTTTGGTCGGGCGCTGGAGAACTTCCCCGATGCTCTGAACGCTCGGTTTCTGCAGCGCCTGGTGCCCAAGATCAACGTTCCGGTGTATTTGTCGGGTGGTTACCAGGACGAGCAGACCGGGGGCCGGTTCGGTTATCTCTTGGATAAGTTCACCGCTGCACCCGTCACCCGCTTCAAGTTGTTCAACGGTCATCATCCCGACGGCTACAGCCCCATGGTGGCCACCGACTGGCACGACTTCCTGTCGTTCTATGTGAAGCGTGAGATCCCCATGATTTCGAATCTGGTGCGGTACTTCTCCCCAGGGGTGTTCGAGGACGAGTTCGGCGTCAAACGGGGGTTTGGCCCCAACCGCTTCGATTCGTTCCAGCCCGGCGACTTTGCCGGAGCGCTGGCGGCGTACGAGGCCGAGTCCCCGGTGCAGGTGCTGGTCGAGTCGGGGGCAACCACCAGCCCACAAGGCGCCACCGGTGAGCGCACCCGCTGGAACCTGCCGTCGTTCCCACCTCCTCAGGCGGCGGCAACCACCTGGTACCTCGCCGGGAACGGCGCGTTGCAGCCGACCGCGCCCACGATCGATGCCGCAGATCGTTACATCCCCGAACCGGGGGCCGGCTCGATCGTGACCACGAACGCGAACAGCACCACGTTTCAGAAGCCGGTCTCGGCTCTGAACGCCCAGTGGAAACAGGCCCCCGAGGGTGATCTGTTGGCGTATGCCTCCGGCGCTCTCGCTGCCGACACGGTGGTGGCCGGCCCCGGGTACCTCGACCTCTGGGCCAAGCCGGGAGCGCCCGAGGCCGTGGTGCAGGTCGATCTCACCGAGATCCGTCCGGATGGACAAGAAACCTATGTCCAGTCCGGCTGGCACAACCTGGAGCATGCGGGTCTCGATTCCGGGCTCACCAAGGGCTTTCAGGTGGAGTACACCTACACAGAGGCGGACCGGGTGACGCTGGATCCCGACGGGTGGGTGCACCGCAAGGTGCCCATTCCGGCGGCGGCGCACGTTTTTCGTGCCGGGTCGAAGCTGCGGATCACCGTGTCGTCCCCCGGCCGAAGCCGCCCTCTGTGGACCTTCGAGAATCCCGTGCGGCCACCCGATGCCCCAGTCACGCTGGGGCGCGGCGGAGCGCATGCATCGTCGCTGGTGCTGCCGACCATGTCGTCTCAAACCCTGCGGGTCGCCACCACCGGAGGGTCGGGACCTCGCTCCGGCAAGTCGTCCGCCACCTCGGACATCCCGACCCGGCCCGAGTGCGGCACCCTGCGGGGCCAACCGTGCCGGAACTACCTCGGCGTCGTCAACGTCACCGACGACCCGGTGGAACAGCCGCCAACGACGGCTTCTCCAACGACGGCTTCTCCGACGACGGGGTCCCCAACGACGGCTTCTACAACGACTGTGACTCCAACGACTGTTTCTCCAACGACGGGGTCCCCAACGACGCGTCCTCCATCGGGGTCCCCAACAACCGGGTCGCCAACAACAGCAGCGGCTTCGACGACCGCGGCTCCAAGCACGGGGTCGGTCGGGCCGTCCACCTCAGGTTCTCCGACCAAGGTGCCGCCAACAGCGTCATCATCCACGACGCAACCATCCAAGGTCGGTCCGGCGGGAACCGTTGCCGCGGGCACCGTCGTGGCAGCGCCGGGCGGTGCCAACCCGTCGGGCCTGCCCAACCCCACCGCCTCGCCAGGTGGGCGGCCCGGCGCGGCTCGTCCGGGCATGTCGCCTGCCCCTGGCGCGTCTGGGGCGTTGCCTGCGGGCGCAGGTTCTGCGGCGGCACCGCTCCCTCTCAGCCCAAGGTTCACAGGCTGACGCTCGGCGATCTCCGTGATGTCCCGGTTGGAGCTGCTACCTGACGGTGACCACCACGGCGTGCCAGCCGGTGGCACCGTTGGGGTCGGGTCGGCTGGGCCGTGCGGTCTGAGTGTTGCCGGCCCCATCGGTGGCCCGCACGGTCAGGGTGTGGCTGCCGGTGGTGGCGTTCCAGTCCGTCCACCATTGCCGCCAGGTGGCGTCCGACAGCTTCGGACCCAGGTTGGCGGGGCGCCAGGGCCCGCCGTCCACCCGTGTCTCCACCTCTGCCAGCCCGCGGATGCCGGCCCAGGCCACCCCGGCGATCGTCGTCGGCCCGGCGTTGACGGTGGCCCCATCAGCGGGCACGTCGATGCGACTCTGGGTCTTGATCGGCGCTTCCCGAGACCAACCCCGGGGTACCCAATAGCCGGTGAAGTCCTCCCAGGTGGTCAACTCGATTCGTTCCAGCCACTTGCAGGCCGACACGTAGCCGTACAGGCCGGGGATCACCAGCCTGGCCGGAAACCCGTGAGCGAGCGGCAAGGGTTCGCCTCCCATGGCCACGGCGATGATCGCCGGTGGTGTGGCGTCGCCTGAGGGCCGGTCAAGGGTTTCGATGGGAAACCCGCAGGTCCAGCCGTCGGTGGAGGTTGCGCCCACCTGCGTCGCACCCTCGGGTACCCCGGCTTCGGCCAGCAGCGGTGCCAGCTCAACACCCTGCCACCGTGCGTTGCCCACCAGGTCACCTCCAACCTCGTTGGAGACGCAGCTCAGCGTGCAGTCGATCTCAACCTGCTCCCGTGCCAGGAGGTCGTCGTAGCTCAACGTCAGCGGCCCATTGCTTCCTCCGGCGATGGTGAGGGCCCACGTGTCCACGTCCACGCTGGGAATCGTGAAGGCGGTGTCGATTCGATAGAAGTCATCGTTGGGGGTGATGAGCGGCGAAAGCCCGGGGGTGCCCGCACCTGGGGCGGATGCGGTCTGCTTGGGGAGCGGGGCGAGGGGCGAGTCGACCGGGGGCAGCGTCACCTGGCTGCGAGCCTGTTGGGCCTGGGTGCGGCCGCCCACCACGCGAATGGCTCCGGCCAACGCAAGTTGGACGATGGCGGCCACGCCAAGACCTCCCAGCACGGTGCGTCGACGCATGGGGGAGAGCAGCGGCGCCTCGTGGTCGAGTTCGACGTCGGGTTCGGATTCTGGGTTTGGCCCGTGGGCTGCTGCCGGGTCCGGTTTGAGGGCTGGAGCCCTGGTGTCACGGCCGCCGACTCCTGGCGTTGTCCGGCGGGTCGCTCCGAAGAGCGCCCAGAGGGCACCGGCCGAGACTGCAGCGCCCGCCAGCGCGCCGAAGCCCGAGCCCATCCCGCCACCACGCCCACTCCAGGCGGCCACCGCACCGATCACGCCCATACCCATTGCCCCCGCTGCGGCCCATGCGGCGGCTCGGCGCCCACGAGCCGCCAACACGCCAAGACCTGCCGACGCGAGTGCCAGCAACACCAGGGTCCCGAGGATGGTGACCGGCTTGTCCAGGGTTCCCAGCGTGGAGATTGCCCACTCCCGAACTCCGGTTGGGCTGAGGTCAACCACCCGGTCGGCCACCGCCAACAAGGGGGAACGGATGGGGCCGATCAGGGCTGCCAGCAACTCCCCGAGGCCAAGCCCGGCCGCTCCCGCCAATATGCCGGCCACCGCCGGCCGGCTGGGTGGGTTGTGGAACGCTGGGGTGTGCGCCGGTGGGATGGGCGGGTTGTGATAGGACGACGTCATCGCCCCACACCCTGCCACCCGGATGATTCAGATCCAGCGCGCCCGTCCGCTTGCCACCGTTCGCTGTCTACGCGGGGCGGCCGCACTTGTCGCTGTCGGGTTGTTGGGAGCGGTGCCGAGCGGTTGCTCCTCCGGGCCGACGATGGCCGAGTGGGCGGATCAAGCCGACGGTGTGTGCGCCGAAATCAACGCCAAGGTGGAGTCACTGCCAGACCCGGGCAATGATCCGGTCACCTTTGGCGCCTACATCACCCGGGTGCGGGAACTGCTCACGTCCGAGCAGACGAAGCTGGCGGCACTTGAAGGGCCGGACGGTGGTGAGCCGCCCGCTGCCATGGCCGACTACTTGAAGCGTCAGTTGTACCTGATCGACCAACTCGACGAAGCGGCCACGGCGGGCGATTCGGCGAGGTTGCGCTCGGTGCTGGACCAGTCGGCCCGAGAGCTGGGGCCCCTGGGGCGGGATGTGGCCAAGGCCACCGGAGTCAAGAAGTGCGCCACGACGGGTCCGGTGGGCGGCGAGGCTCCGGCAACGTCAACCACGACAGCTTCAGTGCCGGCAGCGTCAACGTCAACGTCAACGTCAACGTCAACGTCAAAAACCGAAGGGTAGGAGCTCGTACATTTCGGTGTGCTGGGTTCGGCCGCGGAGCAGGGCCCGGCCTCGTCGCTCGAAGGTGCTGCGCCGCAAGACGGCTTGGGTGGCGTCGTTGACCACGCCCTCGCGGGATGCCTGGACGGCTTCCTCGGCCACCAACACCCCGGCGTCGGTGTGCTTGGCCTGGTCGCAGAGCCGGGCGGCAACGTTGACGATGTCCCCGATCACCGTGTACTCGTAGCGGTCCTGGGTGCCCACGTATCCGGCCAGCGCCGTGCCGGTGGCCACACCCACCCCGGCTCGGGCACCCACCCGGGCGAGGGCGGCGGGCAGTTCGGCGGCCACGGCCAATGCCCGGGC
Organism: Candidatus Microthrix parvicella Bio17-1; assembly: GCF_000299415.1. NCBI lineage: Bacteria > Bacillati > Actinomycetota > Acidimicrobiia > Acidimicrobiales > Microthrixaceae > Candidatus Neomicrothrix > Candidatus Neomicrothrix parvicella. The sequence goes on along the minus strand of NZ_AMPG01000001.1, from coordinate 1,247,368 downwards.
GGCGTGATCCTCCTGGGTGACCGGGGCCCCGAAGATGCAGAGTGCCGCATCGCCCTCAAACTTGTTGATCCAACCTCCGTGGGCGGTCACCATCTCGGCGACGACGGCGAAGAACCCGTTGAGCATCTCCACCACCTCGTGGGGGGTGTGGCTCTCGCTGTAGGCGGTGTACCCGTCGAGATCGACGAACAGCACGCTCAGCGGACGCTCCTCCCCACCCAGGTCGCGCCCGTGGTGAAGGGCCCACTGGGCCACGTCCTGGCCTACCTGGCGGCCGAACAGGTCCTGCAGCACCGCCCGCTCCTCCAAGCCGGTGGTCATCGCATTGAATCCCTCGGCCAGGCGACCCAGGTCGCCACCGTCGTCCACCGGGAGTCGAATGTTGAGGTTGCCTTGGCTCACCTCGCTCATGGCTCGTCGAACCCGGTCGATGCGGCGTCCCACCGCCGATGCCGCACCCCACATGACCACGCCTCCCGCCACCAGCCCGACGCTCAGGAGCACCCCCAGGCGCCAGGGCGACACCGGGGTGCCCTCCGGTGCGGTCAGCACGACCAGTCCGACACCCAGGAGGGGAATCCCGCTCCCGAGCAGCCAGAGCACCCAGAGCCGCCGTTCCACGTCGCGTTTTCGGCGGGTCGTGACCTCGCCGCCTTGGGCCAGGTCGATCAATGGCCGGATCGGACGGTCCAAGAGCAGATAGATGAGGGTGCTGGTGATCAGCCCGGCCAGGGCGATTCCAAATCCGATTCTGGGTGATCGATTGACCATGGCGAAGATCGCACCGGCCAGCGTCCACCAGAGAAAGTTCTGCACCGCCAGCGTGATGGCCAGACGCAGCACCAGCCCTCGGCGGAACCTGCCGGGTGCCCGATTGTCCTCGGCCCAACGAACCGAGATGTGCATCAGCACGTTCTGGATGGGGATGGTTACCAGGGTCACTCCGACCAGGTAGACCAGAAAGATCCGCTCGTTCAGGGTTTCGTTGATTGGGGCCCCGGCGTCGTTCCAGGGGAAGAGCCACCGCAGGTAGGCCCACACCACGAAGCCGCCGATGCCGTTGGCCGTTGCCAACCGGATCCGTATCGCCCAACGCAGTCCGTCCGCCTTTTGGGCTGCCTCCGACTGCTCCGAATCGGATATGTCGGCGTCCGTGAGCGTGGCGCCATCGTGGGGGATTGGCTCCTCGTTTTCCCGACGGTGGCGCCGTGTGGGGCCGTCATCGCCCGCGTCCATGTCGGGTGGTGTCGCGTCGGATGCTGCGGTGGCTGTCACGACACCTCCCCGCTGCGGATGCTCGCCCTGGGTGGCGAAGCGCCGCAACTGGCGCGCCCACCCGGAGTAGGCATGCTAGGTCACGATGATCCGACGACCGCTCTGCCGGTTGTGCCTCTATCATGGGTTGATCGCCAGTCAACCCCCGCGTGGGACCGGATCGTGCCTGGCCCAATCTGCCAACCTCGATACCGCATCCTTCGCTCCATCCGCCCGCCCGGTGCCGCGTTCCCGCCGGGCCACCGACGTTCGATGATGCGCGCTCGTTCACGTCGCCGTCGAACGCGCTTGGCCGTCACCGTCGTGGTGTTGTTGTCGGTGGGTGCGGCCGTCCAGCCTGCGGGTGCTTCGCCGCGTCAGGACCCCGGGGCCACGGACACCACCATCACGCCTGCGGTGACCGAACCACCGGCCGCCACAACCACCGTGGCCACCGCAACCGACCCCGCGGCGACCGCCCCCCAACCGACCGACATCGGCGCCGCTGCGACGACGCCCACCACCGCTGCGGCCACGGCCACCGGCGATGGGGCCGCAGCGGTCACGGTGGCGTCGTCCTCTGACCAGCCGGCGCTGCTGCAACAGGCGGTCGACAAAGCCAACCGTGAGGTTGCCGGCCTGGCGGACCAGCTCACCGCTGCCGAGGAGGCCGACGTGCAGGCCCGGGAGGCCGCCGCCAAACGTGATCAGGACTTGGAGGCCGAGCGGGTCCAAGAGGAGGGCCTGGCCAAGAAGGCCCGCTCCCAGGCGGACGAAGCCCGCGTCGAGGGCGACAAGCTGGCCAAGTCGTTGAAGAACGCCGATGAGGTGCGGGTGGGAGCCAGCGAGGGTTGGATGACGACGGTCGGCAAGCTCCGCACCTTCTCCGTTGCCGCCTACGTGGCCAACAGTGCGCCGCCCGGCCTGCCGACGCTCGAAGAGGCCGACTCCCTCGCAGCATCCCGTCGGCGCGAGTTCCTGCGCAGCTCAGGCAGGGCACACGTGACGCGAACCAGGGAGGCCGAGGCCGAAGTTGCCGAGGCCGAGACCACGGTGGCGGACCTGGCCAAAGCCCGCTCGGCCAAGGTGGATGAGGAACAGCGGCAGTTGGAGATCGAATCGGGCCATCTGGGTAAGGCCGAGGCGGTGACCGACGAGCGTTCTTCGGCCGAGCAGGCCGAGCTGACCCGGCGCCAGAGCGCTGCCGAGCAGCGGCTGCAGGTGCGTAAGGATCTGGAGCGGGCCAATACCATTGCCAAGCAGTTCACCGGGTTGTCGCTGGACCAGACCACGGCCATCAACGGCGAGCCGCTGCTGACCGGCGAGGACCTGTCCCGTTGGTTCACCGCCGACGGACGCAAGGCGAACACCACCGTGTCGATCCAGGAGCTGACCAACCTGTACGTGGAGGAGGGCCGTAGCGAAGGCATTCGGGCCGATATCGCCTTTGCCCAGTCCATCCTGGAGACCGGTTCGTTCGGCTATCCCAGCTACGGCCAGGTCAAGGGCACCGACAACAACTTCGCTGGGATCGGCGCCTGCGACTCGTGTACCAACGGGTTTGGTTTCCCGGATGCCCGCACCGGCGTGCGTGCGCAGATGCAGCTGCTGAAGATCTACGCCAATCCGGGCCTTACCGCAGCGCAGTTCGCCAACCCGAAGGTGCGGTGGGATCCGGAGAAGTTGGGCGTCCGCGGGTGTTGTCCCACCTGGAAGGACCTGGCCGGGGTGTGGGCCTCCAACACCGACTACTTCTCACAGATCCAAACGGTGTGGAACGAGATCGTCACCTGGGTGGTCAAGGACTACGTCCTGTCCTGAGCGAGCCGCCGGTCGCTACATGAACTTGGTCTTGTTCGATGCCTGGTAGCTGTGCAACTCGATGCCGGTGACGCCGAAATCGCCCATCTGGCCCATGAACGCCGCCATGTGGTCGGCGCCCATGTGCGCATCGAGCGCAGCCTGGTCGGCCCACTCCTCAAAGATTCGGTAGGTGCCCGCTTCAAGCGGGTCGACATAAAAGCCGTAGCTGACGTTGCCTTCCTCGGCCCTGGTGGCGGTCACCAGCGCCTCCAACGCCACGTGAAAAGCGTCGGCCTTGGACGCATCGAGGCTGACGGTGCCGGAGATGATGATCATGAGCCCTCCCATGGGCGGAGCGCCATGGTGGCACTGCCGAGCCACCGAACCTATCCGAGGACGGGTGCGGGTCAGGCCTTGATGCGAGGGAAGAGCGGGCTTCCCTTTTCCACCGGCAGGCCGCCGGGGTAGCCGCCCCATGCCAGTGCGCCGGGCACCGCAACATCGGTCGGTAGGTCGGGTTGCCCGTCGGCATCGGCCAGCCCGATGCGGCGCCAGAGCTCGGTGGTGGACTCCAACAGGGCGGGCGAGGCCAGCACGGTCACGATCCGCAGAACCTCCAGTGCGTCGCCGAGCACCCGATCGACCTCGGGCCCGGGTTCGGCCTTCCAGGGCTCGTGGTTCTCCAGGTGTGCGTTGGTCTCCCGAATCAGGCGCCAGGTGGCCTCGAGTGCCCTGGGCGGGGACGTGTCGGCCCAGGCGGCGGACGCCTCGGCCACCACGTCGGCGGCGAGCGGGGCCAGCACGCTGTCCGGGTCGGGGGCGGGCCCCACGCCGTCGCACTTCTTGGCCACCACCGTGGCCACGCGGGCGGCCAGGTTGCCCAGGTTGTTGGCCAGGTCGGTGTTGTAGCGGGTGACCATGCCCTCGTAGCTGAAGTCACCGTCCGGACCGAAGGGTTGGTCGCGCAGAAACTGGTAGCGGAACCCGTCCACGCCGAAGTCCTCCACCAGTTCGGCGGGGGTGATCTGGTTGAGTGATGTCTTGGACATCTTCTCCCCGCCCACCAGCAGGTAGCCGTGCACGTTGAACTGGCGGGGCGGAGCCTCGCCGGCGGCCAGCAGCATGGCGGGCCAGTACACACAGTGGAACCGCAGAATGTCCTTGGCCAGCAGGTGATGGACCGCCGGCCACCAGGTGTCGAAGCGTTCGCGGTCGTCGTGGTAGCCGATGGCGGTGACGTAGTTGATCAGCGCGTCGTACCAGACGTAGAACACGTGGCCCTCGGCCCAGGGCACCGGGATGCCCCATTCCACGGCCGACCGGCTGACCGAGATGTCGCGCAGGCCGCCCCGGATCAGGCCGAGTGCCTCGTTGCGCTTGCCGTCGGGCTGAACGGCGTTGGGGTTGGCCTCGTACCAGTCGAGCAGCGGTTGTGTAAACGCTGAAAGGCGGAAGAACCAGTTCTCCTCGGCCAGCCACTCCACCGGCTTGCGATGGATGGTGCACAGCGGCGTATCGCCACCGTCGAGCGCCGGGTCGAGTTCGTCGTCGGTGTAGTACGCCTCACACGGGACGCAGTACCAGCCCTCGTAGGTGCCCGAATAGATGTGGCCGTTGTCGTAGATTCGGCCCATGAACTTCTGCACGGCCTCGATCTGGCGGGGCTCGGTGGTGCGGATGAAGTCGTCGAAGCCAATGCCAAGTTGGTCCCAGGCGTCGCGATATCGCTGAGCGTTCAACTCGGCGTGCTTGGCCGGGGCTCGGCCGGCGGCCTCGGCGGCGCGGGCCACCTTCTGACCGTGTTCGTCGGTGCCGGTGAGAAAGAACACATCGTCGCCGATGAGGCGGTGCCATCGGGCGAGGGCATCCGCGGTCACGGTGGTGTAGGCGTGTCCGATGTGGGGCGCATCGTTGACGTAGTAGATCGGGGTTGTCACGTAGTAGCGGCTCACCCGGTCGAGGTTATCGACGACGCCGCGGCGTCCCGAATCAGTTCGGCCTCTCGCCCCGACCGGTAGTATCTGACGTACCGTCAGATTTCGTGGGCATCAGCAACTGGGCGCGCGGCTACCGGGACACAGCCAGCAGGGAGGGGCGATGGTCGCCATGATCGGTGAGGGTGAGCAGCTTCGGGGCGTTCAGCTGCCGATCCAGTCGAAGAGCCCCACCTTTGTTCAGCCGTGGGAGGCCGATGCCGGTCCCGCCGAGTTGGCCCGTATCGCAGCGGCCGCCGATGAGTCCCGGCTGGGTTACGTGGCGGTCTGCGATCACGTTGCCGTGCCCACGGACCTGAACATCAGCTCCACCTGGTATGACACGGTGGCCACGCTGGCGTGGCTTGGCGCCCGCTGCCCCAACCTCTGGCTGCTCAGCCACGTCTACGTTGCCGCCTACCGGCATCCGTTGGCTGTGGCGAAGAGCTTCGCAACGCTGGACGCGCTCACCGGCGGCCGAGTGATCCTCGGCGTGGGCGCCGGCCACGTGCAACGCGAGTTCGAGGCGCTTGGCGTGAACTTCGATGATCGTGGCTCGGCGCTGGAGGAGGCGATCGTTGCGGTGCGCACGGCGTTCGAGGCCGCCAATCCCGGCGACGTCGACGCCGGGTTCAGCCTTGTCGGCAAGCGTTATCCGGCCACCTCGGTGCGGGTTGGCCCGGCCCCGACACGCCCGGGCGGCCCGCCGATCTGGGTGGGTGGATCCTCGCCGGCGGCGGTGCGGCGCGCCGCCCAGTTGGGTGACGGCTGGCTTCCGCAGGGGCCACCGAAGGGCGGTATGCGGGCCGCGATTCAACGCATCGGCGAGTTGCGCGAGGCGGCCGGACGAGTCGACGAGCCGTTTGCAGTGGGCGTGCTGTGCGAGCCGATCCGCCTGGGCGATCCCATCGAGGGCCAACCCGATTACACCCTGAGCGGCCCGGCCGAAAACGTCGCCGACCGTCTGGCCCGTTACGCCTCCCGCGGTATCAACCAGCTTCAGCTGAGCTTCCTTGCCACGTCGGTCGATGACTACTGCGACCAACTGCTGCGTTTCGGTCAGGAGGTGGCACCACATCTGCCACCATCGCCGGCCCTGCCATCCGACCCGGCTGCCTGACCCGCCGACCGATCCAACCCGCCGTCCGAACCTTCACCCCGACCCGATCACGACGATCCCACCGACCGAGAAACGGAACCCCACCGCCATGAGCAGCACCGACGAAGCAGCCACCAACGCACCCGATCCCGATCAGCCGTGGACGTTGATCATCGGCGGCGACCGCCCAGCCGGCGGCGCAGGCACCTACGACGTCATCAACCCGGCCACCGAGGCGGTTGTGGGTCGCGCCCCCGAGGCGACCACCGACCAGGCCGCCGACGCCGCGGCGGCTGCCGCCGAGGCGTTCGAGTCGTGGTCACGCACCACCCCCGAGCTCCGCTACGAGCTGCTCAACCGTGCCGCCGAGCTGATCGATTCCCACGCCGCCGAGTTGGTGCCGCTGGTGCAGGCTGAGACCGGCGCCACGATGCGCGTCACCAAGTCGATGCAGGTGCCTCAGGCGGCGGCCCGGTTCCGTCGCTACGCCGAGGGGGCCAAGGAGTCGCCGGTAACCCCGCTGCGCCCGCAGAGCGTGCCGTCAACCGCGTTGGCCCCCGGCGGTGTGATCTCGGCGATCGCCAACCGGGCCCCGGTCGGCGTGGTCACCGCGATCTCGTCGTACAACTTCCCGGTGGTCAATATGGCGGGCAAGGTGGCCCCGGCCCTGGCGATGGGCAACACGGTCATCATGAAGCCCGCACCGCAGGATCCTCTCGGCGTCATCCGCATGGCCGAGCTTCTCGTGGAGGCCGGGTTCCCGCCCGGCGTCGTCAACTGTGTCGTCAGCCAGGATGTGGCCCCCTCCGAGGTGCTGACCACCGACGAAAATGTCGACATGGTGAGCTTCACCGGCTCGACAGCCGTCGGGCAACGCATCGGTGAGGTGTCCGGCGCCCGCATGAAACGCCTCCTGCTGGAGCTGGGTGGCAAAGGCGCCTGCATCGTGTTGGACGACGCAGACCTGAAGGCGGCCATCGGTGGCATCTCCTCCGTGTGGGGCTTCCACTCCGGGCAGATCTGCACCAGTCCCACCCGGGTGATCGCCCAGCGGGGCATCTACGACCAGCTGGTGGCGGGTCTCACCAAGACCGCCGCCTACATGCCGGTTGGGGACCCCCTGGAGCGGGGCACCGTGGTCGGCCCGGTCATCTCGGCGGCACATCGAGCGCGGGTGGAGGGCTACATCGAGGCCGGGCGGGCGGAGGGGGCGACCATTGCGGTCGGCGGCGAACGCCCCGACATGGAGCGGGGCTTCTACGTGGCGCCCACCCTGCTGGCCGACGCCACCAATCAGATGACGCCGGTGCGGGAGGAGATCTTCGGCCCGGTGGTTGCGGTGGTGCCCGTCGACGACGCGGAGGAGGCGATTGCCGTCGCCAACGACTCCGACTTCGGACTCTACAGCTATGTCTTCACCAGCGACTCGGCGGTGGCGCTGGACATGGCCAAGCGGCTTCGCTCCGGCAACGTTGGCCTCAACACGCTGCAGCGCAACCACGAGGCCCCCTTCGGTGGGTTCAAGCAGTCAGGCGTGGGGCGCGATGGCGGCTCCTACGGCCTGCATGCCTACAGTGAACTGCAGAGCATCGTCTGGTCCAGCTGAGCGCTGCCGTTTGGTCAACCAACCGATCTGCGGCGGCCGAGCCTCAATCGGACCGATCGGCCCGATCGATGGCCGGCTCGGCGTCGTTGGGGGGCGAGAGCCAACGCACGAGGGCGGCCAACACCAGCACCGGTACCACTGCGGGGCCCACGGGCTGGAGCCCTTCGATCACCAGGTAGGCGATGGCGGCGGCGCCGGCCGTCACTCCGAGCACGGCCGCCCACAGCGGGGTCCCGGTGCTTTGCGGCGCCAACAACGAGCGCACCTCAACCGGTGCGGCCCGACGTAGGATTGGCGAGAGAACCACCGCCAGCACGCCGAACCACAGCGGCCTGGTGGCCCACCACAGCGCCGAGCCGGGCGTGGGTTGGGCAATGCCGAGGGATGCGGCCAGCGCTACCAGGCACACCCCGATGGCCATCGCCGTCAGGTGCCACAAGTACAGGGTCATGCCACCTGCGCCGATCCGCATGACCGGCGTCCAGTAGCGCTCCTGGGCCAGGACGGATCGCAGCCGATCCCAGGCCGCCAGGATCAAGCCCAGCTGCGCGCAGCCCAGGGCCAGCAGGGCGATGCTCGGCGGCGCCATGTTGGACACCTTGCCACCAACGCCCACCATGGAGAGGCCATACGGGCCGATGCCCACCAGAAGACCGAGGGCCAGGTAGCCGCCTCCGGCGAGCATCCACCAACGATCGCGGTTTGCCACCAGCCGGTCCCAACTCATACCCACCTGGGTGAGTGCGGCCCAGACGAAGACGAAGTTCAATGAGGCCAGTGCGGTGTCGTGGTCGTTGAAGCGCAGAACGTCGACGGCGACGGCGGCGACGGCCCAGGGGACGACCGCCCAGATGCCCAGCCGGGTCTGAAGACGCACCAGCAGCGGGGTCATCGCTGTGATCACCAGGTACACGCCGAGGAACCACAACGGCTTGGTCACCAGACGGTGGCCCCCATGAACCAGCCGGGGGTCCAGAAACGGCTGGGCCACGGCGACGACCACCAGCCAGACGGCCAGCAGCCCAATCGCCGGCGCCAGCAGGCGGCGCATGCGGTTGGCCACCCAGTCAGCCCACCGGCCACCCCGGTTGACGGTCCGGGTCCACGAGACGGCGTTGGCAAACCCACCGACGATGAAGAACAGCGGCATCACCTGCAGCACCCAGGTGAGCCATTGGGTCCACGGACGTAGCTCCAGCATGTTGGCGAGTTGCACCCGGTAGGCGCCGGTGCCCGTTGCTTCGGTGCCGATGGCGGCCATCAGCCAGTGACCGGCCACCACCACCACCAGGCAGCCGGCACGAACGGCGTCAACCACCCGATCTCGCTCGGCCGGGTCGGTTTCGGTTGCGCCGGGCCGGTTGGCTTCGGGTTGGGGCTGGGTGTTTGGCCGGCCGGACTCGTTGGTGAACATGGCCCCATCTTGGGCGCGCACTCCATCGGTGTCCGGTGGGTCAACCCCCCAATCATCGCTGGGGAAGGCCCCAGCGTCGGCGCTCACGGCCGGGTTGCGGTCACCAGGTGCGCCGTTGCCGGATACCGCACCCCGGTGCCGTCGTGGTGTGGGGCCAAGACCTTGCGAAGTACAACATTCATCGGCTCCAACAGCTCTGGATGGTCGTGCAGGGTCGGCGCCATGGCCGACCCCGAGGTCAGGAAGTTGACGGTTGATTCAACGGAGCCCGGGCCTCCCAGGTAGAGGTCGTTCGTCAGCGTTCGCACGGATGCGTTGGTCCACCCGGCACGCTCAAGCAGGTCGGTGGGGCGGGTGGGATCGGCCATGGAGAACGGTCCTGGGGCATCCCGCGGCGGCTCGGCGGGCGGGGCCGCCAACACGTGCTCCAAGATTGGAAGTGCGGCGTCGCGCGGCTCGGTGAACCATGGGTTGTCCTGCAGCGCGGCCCAGCACACCAGGCCAAGGCGGGCGCCCGGTGCGGCTGCCGAGGCCAGGTTGGTGAAGGCCGCCACGGGGTCAGCAAAAAACATGATCCCGAATCGGCTGGCGATCACGTTGTAGGCACGGCTCTGGTTGAGCGCCGCCAGGTCGGCCACCTGCACGTCGGCGACCGCAAAGGAGGGGCGTCGGTTGCGCTCGGCGCCGGACGCGTCGGCAGCGGCCCGGGCTCCCGCCACCATGGCGTGCGACAGGTCCACTCCCACGGCAGCGCCGGCGGGTGTGACCTCGACGGCGAGTTCTCTCGTGGTGTACCCGGTGCCGCAGCCCACATCCAGGCAGTGCTCACCAGGCACCGGTTTCAGGGCGTCCATCAACGCGTCGGTGTAGGCCCGAAGTTGCCCGTCGTAGGCGACGCTGCGCCGAACCCACGACTGGCCTCGGCTGCCACCCCAGAAGTCGCGCATCGGGGTGTTGCCCGGGTCGATCGGGGAGAGCGGTGCGGTGTCAACCATCCCGCCAGTACAGCAGGCGGCACCAAATCCGTATGGTTCATCGGTAGTGGCGCGTGGTTAGGCCGAACGTTCGGCGGGGTCCTCCAGACCACCGGCGTCGTGGCGCAGGCCGGGAGTCCGTTCCCCGGCACCGACCTCGGCCTCCGGGATGATGCGGCTGGCCCGGTCGTAGGTGACGTAATTCCAAGCCCAGTTCACCAACACGTTGGCCCGGTTGCGGAAGCCCACCAGCTGCACCAGGTGCAGTGCCAGCCAGGCCAGCCAGCCGATCAGCCCCGACAGGCGCAGCCCACCGGGCAGTTGGGCAACCGCTGATGCCCGACCCACGGTCGCCATCGAACCCTTGTCGGTGTAGTGGAAGGCGCTGGTCGCCTCGCCGTCCAGACGGCGATGGATCATGGCCGCGACGTGCGTTCCGCCCTGTATGGCCACCGGCGCCACTTGTGGGAGGGGTGTACCAGAGTGGTCGGTGGCCGCCGCCAGGTCGCCGATGACGAAGACCTCCGGATGCCCGGGGAGCGACAGGTCGTCGCCCACCGGGATACGCCCGGCCGGTCCGTTCGCCAGATCGAGCGCGTCAGCCAGTGGACTGGCACGGATCCCGGCGGCCCACACCATCGTGTGGGCCGGAATCACCGCTCCTTCGCCCAGCATGCGGCCGCTGACCACCACCGAGGTTCGGTGTACCTGGTCGACGGTGGTCCCGAGGAGCACCTCCACCCCCCGACGTTCCAACGTGGCCTTCGCTTTGGCGCCCAGCTTGGGATGGAACGGGGGCAACAGTGTGTCGCCCATTTCCACCAGCACCACCCGGGCACGGCGGAGGTCCAAGCGGGGGAAGTCGTGGCGCAACACGTGCTCGATCAGCTCGACCATCCCGCCGGCCAACTCCACGCCGGTGGGACCGCCACCGGCGATCACCACGTTCAACAGCCCGTCGTCGATCAGCTCGGGCCGAGCGTCCGCCTCCTCGAAGCAGCTGAGCACATGAGCCCGCACCGCCAGGGCGTCCCGGAGCGACTTCAGCCCAAAGGCATGCTCGGCGACGCCCGGAATGCCATAGGTGTTGGTGACGGCTCCGGCAGCCAACACCAGGTGGTCGTAGCTCAGCTCGGATCCGTCGGCCAACGCGAGGGTTCGACCGTCGAGGTCGCCTCCGACCACCCGGGCCATGTGCACCGAGACGTTGGCCTGTCGGTGGAAGATGCCCCGGGCGGCGTAGGTGACGTCGCCGGCGTCCAGCCCGGCGGTGGCCACCTGGTAAAGCAGGGGTTGGAACGTGTGGTGGTTGTGGGCGTCGACCACGGTGACGTCCACCGGGACGTCGTCCAGCGCCCGGGCGGCGGCCAACCCACCGAACCCGGCGCCGACCACCACCACGTGATGGCGGCGGTGTCCCGGATCCAGCGCGGGTCGCCGTCGACGTGTGTGCAGCCGGTCCATCACGTCAACCTACGTCGCCTGGGGCTCGACCCACACTGGGGGTTCGGGCGGATCCCGAGTTCCGGGCGTGGTCGTGGTTTCGGGCCGGGTTGGCGAGGTCTGGTCGAAGCGACGGGCGGCCAGCGTGCCGAACGCGGCAGCGGCCAAGGCCCCGACACCGCCGATGAGCACCGGGGCCCGTGCACCCAGCGCGTCGGCGACGGCTCCCAGGATCGGTCCGCCGATCGGCGTGGTGCCGATGAGGAGCACCATCTGCACCGCCAGCACCCGGCCGAGCATTCGGTTGTCGGTTCGCAGTTGGGCGATGGCGGTGGTTCCGGTCATGTAGCCGATGCCCATGGCGCCGACCGCCACCGCCACGGCAGCCGCCACCACCGGGTTGGGCACGAACGCGAGCACCAGCATCGAGGCACCCAGCCCAGCGGCGGCCCGGGCGACGTTGGTGATGGTCACGACCGATCGCCGAGCGGTCACCAGCGCCCCGACCAGTCCCCCGGCGCTGAAGGCCGCGTACACCAACGTGTAGGCGCGGTCGCTGCCGTGCAGGGCCTTGACGACGAAGAGCGGAAAGGTGACGGAGAAGTTGTAGCTGATGAGTCCGATGATCAGCAGCATCGCGAAGGTGATCCACAGCTCCGGCACCCCGGTGATGTAGCGCAGTCCCTCCCGCACCTGCCCGGCGCCGCGTGGTGTGCGGGGCGCCCGCCGCAACTCGTCAGGGCGCATCAGCGCCAGCGAACCCAGCACGGCCACGTAGGACACGGCGTCGATCGTGAACGTCCAGCCGAACCCGACGGTCACGATGAGCACGCCGGCGATGGTCGGCCCGGCGATGCGCGCGAGGCTGTTCATCGCGCTGTACAGCGACACGGCGTTGGCGACGTCCCCGATCGGCACCAGCTCGTTGACGAACGGTCGGCGCACCGGGTTGTCGACGGCCAGTGACAGGCCGCCGATGAAGGCGACCACGTAGAACGCGCCAATCGGGGCATGGTCCATGAAGGCCAGCACGCCCAACGCCGCCGACTGGCACATCGCCAGGGCCTGGGTGAGCATCAGCAGGTTGCGCTTGTTGGACCGGTCGGCGATCAGCCCCGCCCAGGCCGAGAACAACAGCACTGGTCCGAACTGGCAGGCCGACAGCAACCCGATGGCCATGCCGCTGTCGGTCCTGCGCAGGATCAGCAGCGTGAGGGCCACCATCGTCATCCAGTTGCCCACCTGGGAGATGGTCTGTCCGACGAAGAACAGCCGGAAGTTTCGCGATGCGAGTGAGGCGAAGATGCTGCGACGCCCAACCGGCGCGGCCGCACCAGGTTCGTCGTCGGGCGGTGGCGACTGTGGGTGTTGAGCACCGCCGTTCGGGTGGTCGGGAGAGCGTCGAGCGATTCCCCATGGCTACACCCGTCGGGGTCCGCCGACCCGCCGGGGAGTGTCGACGTTGAGCCTGAAGGCGGTACGGTGCGCCGCCATGGTGCGCCCCACGAGCCCGACCGTGATCTTCGATCTGGACGGGGTGTTGATCGACTCCGAACCCCGATGGGAGGCGGCCGAGGTGGAGGTGTTCGCCGAGGTGGGAGTTCGCCTCGACGCCGCCGACACCGCCTCGACCACCGGGCTGCGGGTCGACGAGGTGGTCGGGCACTGGCTGGCCCGTCGCCCATGGGACGTCACGGCACCGAACTCATCGGTGGGCGCCGTGGCCAACGCGATCGTCGATGCCATGGTCGATCATGCGCAGAACGGCCCCATCGAGATCGCAGGAGCGACCGGTGCCGTCGCTCGGCTGGCCGCAGCCGGTCATCGGCTGGCCGTGTGCTCGTCGTCGCCCAGGCGCCTGATCGACGCCTCGCTGCTGGGCCTGGGGCTTGGCGATCGCTTCGAGCGGGTGCACTCGGCCGAGGACGAACCCGCCGGGAAACCGCATCCGGCCTGTTACCTGAGCACTGCAGCGTTGCTCGGCGTTCGGCCCGGCACGTGCGTGGCCATCGAGGACTCGGTCAACGGCGCCATCGCCGCAGCGGCCGCCGGCATGCGGGTGGTCGCCGTCCCGGCTGCCGCGCAGGCAGATGATCCACGGTTCGAGTTTTGTGATCGGGTGCTGCGCAGCTTGGACCGCGTCGATGCCGAGACGATCGACACCCTTCGTCAACTCAGGTGAACGTGGGCTCGTCCCACCACGGATACCAGTCCGGCAGGTCGGCGGGCAGCGATTGGGTCCACACCGGCGGGCGTTTCTCTAGAAACGACCCGATGCCCTCGGCCGCGTCGCTGCCGCGGCCCTGGGCCACCACCGCCCGGCTGTCGATGCGGTGGGCCTCCATGGGGTGGGCGGCGCCGAGACCACGCCACATCATCTGGCGGGTGAGCGCGGCCGACACCGGGGCCGATCCGGCGATGAAACGTCGGGCCAGCTTCCGGGCATCCTCCACCAGCTCGTGAGGCGCATGAAGCGAGCGCACCAGACCGGCGGTCAAGGCCTGGTCGGCTCTGACCAGGCCGGCGGTGTAGCACCACTCCAGCGCGGTGGAGATGCCCACGATGCGAGGAAGGAACCACGACGACGTCGCCTCGGGCACCAGACCCCGGGCGTTGAACACGAACCCAAAACGGGCGGTTCGGCTGGCCATGCGGATGTCGGCGGGCAGACACATAGTGACGCCGATGCCCACCGCATCGCCCCCGATGGCGGCGATGATGGGCTTGGTGCAGCGGAACATTCTCAGCACCACGATGCCGCCGGTGTCGCGTATGGCGTCGGGGCCGTCGCCTCGCATGTCATCGATGCCGCCATAGAACGCCACCACGGGGTCGTCGCCCGCAGCGTCGGCCTCGTCACCCCCGAAGACCGAGTCGCCCCGGGCTTCGTAGTCGAAGGTCGACGTGCCCGCCGCCAGGTCCGCCCCCGCACAGAACGCCTTGCCCTCACCGGTGATGATCAGGGCCCGCACGTCGTCGTCGGCGTCCACCAGGTCGAGCACCGCGATGATCTCGGCGGCCATCAGCGACGTGAAGGCGTTCAGACGTTCTGGCCGGTCCAACGTCAACGTGGCGATCTGATCGCTCACCTCGTAGCGGATGGTCTCAAAGTCGTTCCCCATCGGCGAAGTCTGTCAGAGCGGCCCCCACCCTGAAGCTGTCAGGGCCTCGTCGCACGGCGCCTGCGTATCACGAGCCCGAGCGTCCATCCGATCGACGATGCGAGCATGAACCCCAGCATCAGCCAGATCGGTCCCCAGCTCAGGTGGACCCCGTTCTCCGGTGTGCCGTCGGGAATCCGACCGGAAGATCGCCGGGCGACGGCCTGCCCGAAGAGGTCGTCCGCACCGCGTCCGTCGCCGGAGCCAAAGTTGTTGCTCGACCACCCGAGGCGAGACACGATCTGCAGGTCCACGAGGAGCTTTCTGTCCAAGCGCGCTCGACGTGACCGGCCGGCAGGGCGCTGAGGCGCCGCTTCCACCCCTTCACCAGCTCAGCTCCACGACCGAAGGCCGGCATCGAGCGGGTGACACCGTCGCACCCTATCTATCGATGCTCGATGGCCTTGGCGCTGTGCCGATCGACCGAGTCGTGTCGACCGGTGGCGGAGTTCGGACGTCCGGGGGAGACTGCATGGGCTCGCCGCCCGAAGGAGGCCCATGACCGACGAGATTCTCGACGTTGACCTGCTGGCCTTCGAGTCGGGCGACGATGCGGTGCGGCGTGCCGTGGTCGATGGCGTCATGCGATCGCTGGAGACCGGGTTCGTCTACACCACCCACGACATGGGCGAGGGCTTCCTCGACGAGGCCTACGGCTACCTTGCCGAGTTCTTCGGCCGCGACGCCGACGAGAAGGACCGGTTCCGTGCTCCGGGGTCGATGGGGCAGACCGGCTACACCGGCCTGCTGGTGGAGACCGCGGCCGTCAGCGACACGCCGGACTGGAAGGAGATGTTGAACTGGGGCGAGACCGTGCCCGAGGGCCATCCCCTGCGTCGCCGCTATCCGCATCGCTACGCCGACCTGGTGTTGCCCGAGGCTGCGGTGCCCGGCATCACGGACGTGCTCATGGAGTTCCATCGGCGCATGGCCGATCTGCAGCGTCGGTTCCTGCGGATCATCGCCCTGGGGCTCGGCGCCGCCGAGGGGTTCTTCGACGAACTGGTGCGAGACGGTGCGACGCTCACCCGGGCCATCCATTACCCGGCGATGGACCTGGCGCCCGGCGTCAACCACCTGTGGGCGGGCGAGCACGCCGACATCAACCTGATCACGGCACTACCCCGGGCCACCTCGAAGGGGTTGCAGGTGCAGGTGGACGATCGGTGGGTCGATGCGGTGCCGCCGGACGGCCACGCCATCATCAACACCGGCATCATGTTGGAGCGGCTGTCCAACGGGTATATCCCGGTTGGCTGGCACCGCGTGGCCGCCGACCCCGAGGCGCCCGGGGAGCGCTACTCGGTGGTGCAGTTCTGCCACCCGACGCCCTGGACCATCCTGGCGCCCATCGAGGCTTGCATCACCACGGACAACCCGCAGCGCTACACCGGCATCGAGGCGGGTGATCTGCTCGACCAGGTGTTGTGGCAGATAAACCTGGTCGAAGATGGCCGCCGAGTGTCGTAGGCGGTCTCACCGCCGCGATGGTCGCACTTTCCTACTTTCGGAATGTATGCTTGTTCCATGGCGCGAACCACGTTGCGGGCAAAGGGTCAGATCACTTTGCCGGAGGAGATCCGGAGTTCGGCACGTCTTGAGGAAGGCGACCTCCTTGATGCTGAGCTGACCGAAGATGGCATTTTGCTGCGGCCGCAGAAGGTCATCGATGCCACGCAAGCGTGGTTCTGGTCGCCGGAATGGCAGGCTGGCGAGCGCGAGGCCGACCTTGATCGTGCCGCTGGTAGGAGCGAGCGCTTTGAGTCAGCTGAGGAGTTCCTCGATGCGCTTTCGGCGAGAGCCAAGCCGTCTGGCACTGCGGCGACGAGCTAGTCGGCGGTGCCGACCTTCGAATGGCTTGGCCGGTTCCGCGCCGACTTCGACCACCTCTCGCCGGCGCAACAGGCAGCGTTCCTGCTGGCTGTCCGCCAACTCGTTGCGGATCTTGCTGAAGATCGGCCTCTCCGAAAGGGGTTGCGGGTCAAGGGTGTCCAGGGCGCCAAGGGCATCTTTGAAATGACCTGGGCTCCGGATGGCCGGGCAACCTTTGAGTATGGCGATGAAGCCGTTCAGGGTGAAGCCCACGTGATGTGGCGTCGTATCGGGACCCACGCGATCTTCTCCCGGCCTTGAGCGCCCGTGGGCAAACTGATCCTCACCACCGTGTACCCCTTGCCGGCCGGCCGCTTGGCCTCGGACTCCAGGTTGGCCTTGTCGCCGCCCATAAACCCGCCGCCGTAAACCCGCCGCCGTGGGTCAGCACGATGGCGGCTTCGTTCGGGTGCTTTGGCGCTCAGCCCTCGGGCGACTCGCTCGCGGTTGCCTCGAAGCGCACGGTGACGGTGAGCTCGTCGGTTGCTCGCACGATGCCCAGGGTCAGGGTGTCGCCGTCGGCGACCAGCTCAAGTGCCGCGTACAGCTCGGGGATCTGGGTGATCTCGCCGTCGCCGACAGCGACGATCAGGTCGCCACGCTTCAAACCGGCAGCGTCGGCCGGCGAGCCGTCGTCCACGTCGCGGATCAGGATGCCGTCGCGCTCGGGCAGGCCAACCGAGGCTCGCAGGTGGCGGGCGGCCTTGGGCGGGGCGATGCTGATGCCCAGCGTGCGCGGCCGGACGTCCACGCCCTCCGACAGGCGATCCACGATGGAGCGGAGATCCGTCGTGGCGGGGCGGGCCAGGTAGAAGCCGTCGCCGAGGCGGTGTGTATTGATGCCGAGCACGGCGCCGGTGCGGTCGACCACGACCCCGCCGGAAGCGCCCCGGGGCAGGGGTGCGGTGTGCTCGATGGCGCCGGTGATGGGTCGGCGGTGCGGGCCGCGGAACGTGCGGTCGGTCGCCGACACCGTGCCCCACGTCAGCCGGGCGCCCTGCTGGGAGGCCGAAGCGGCGAACACGATCTGGCCCAATTCAGCGGGCTCGGCCGACCAGGTGACTGCGGGGCGATCGCCGGTGTCCACTTCCAGTACCGCCAGGTCACCGGCCGGGTCGACGCCCAGCAGCGCGCCCTGGGTGCCGTCGGGGAAGTTCACCTGGGTGGTGCGGTCGCGCAGGTTGTGGGCCGAGGTCAACACCCGGTTGGGTGCAACGATCACCCCCGAGCCCCGGCTTCGGCGGCCGATGCCCACGATCGAGTCGAGCACGGAGGAGGCGGCTCGGGTGGCGTGCTCCAGCGCATCCAGCACCGAGTCGCTCTGGGCCTTGGATGGGCTGTTGGTGGATGTGGGGTCGTTGGATGCGGATTCGGTGGTCGTGGTGGTGCTCATGGGTTCGCCTTGGGGTGTAGGTAGTGACTTGCTATCGAATAGTAACCACACCTCGGGGTGGCGCCAACGCGCCCCACGTGGCAACACGTTGTCTGAACCTTGCGGGCGGCCCCGTCTTGGGCCAACGTTGGGCATGGCAGCCCCCGCACATTCGCCAGGTCGCCGGCCGCCGGGGCGAATGCGCCGCAACGCTGCAAGCGGCCTGGCGCCAGGTTCCGTCCGGCTACCGGGCTTGGATGCGGCGCTGCGGCGGGTTGGGGACCGCTGGACACCACTGGTGCTCGTGGAGTTGGCCGCTGACGACGCCACCTTCGGCGAGCTGTCCGAGCGGTTGGATGGGATCGCTCCGAACGTGCTCACCAAGCGGTTGCGGTCGCTGGAAGCCGACGGCCTCATCACCTCCGAGCCCTACCAGCAGCGGCCGCTTCGGGTGCGCTACCGGCTGAGCGACACCGGCCGACAGCTCGGTTCGGTGTGGTCGGCCATGGGGGCGTGGGGTTCGACGCACCTGGTCGATGGAGGCGACGGCGCCGCGGCGCCGTCGCACGGAGTCTGCGGGTCCGACCTGGAACTCCGTTGGTATTGCCCCACCTGCGACGAGGTGGTCGGCGCCGACCACGATGAGGCCGTCCATCTGTGAGCTGGGCCGATGGTGGCGTCCCCTCACTGATCCCAAATGTTCAAGACGGTCGGCCAAGTCAGCGAGGATGATGGCCCCATGACGAAGCCACACCTGCAACCCCGCCTGGTCGTGCGCGATGCGCCCAAGGCCATCGAGTTCTACGTGAGCTCTCTCGGCGCCGAGGAGGTCGACCGCTACACCGAGCCATCCGGCAAGGTCGTGCACTGCGAACTCCGCATCGGGGACGATGTCTTCTCACTCACCGAGGAGGATGTCGACCACTCACCATCTCCCCTCGCAATCGGTGGGTCCGGCCTGCTGCTCCGGCTGATGGTGCCCGACGCCGATGCGGTTGGGCAGGCGATGGAGGCGGGCGGCGCCGAGGTGATCGTCCCCATCGAGGCCCGCTATTACGGACCCCGTGAAGGCCGGCTCCGCGACCCATTTGGGCACCTGTGGATCCTGAGCCAAGCAGGGGAGGACCTGTCTCCCGAGGAAGTCCAGGACCGCATCGACCGGGGCGCCTGATTCGCCGGGTCACCGACCACGTGTAGTTACATTCGTGATACACTCGAGCCATGGCGCAAGCAATTTCGGTTCGACTTGACGACGAAGCGGAGCGGGCGCTTCGCTCGCTCCAGCAGTCTGGGAGGTCTCGATCGGATGCGATCCGATCAGCACTCGTCGATGCGGCTGCTCGCCAAGGCCGAAGCTCGCAACTGGCGGCCGAGTCCGCTGCGCTTGAGGCCGACGACGAGGATCGCAGAGAGATGCTTGCGGTGGCTGAAATGATGGATTCGCTTCGTGCTCCGCGGTGATGTGTACCGGTTCTTGGTGCCCAAGGGCACCGGGCTCGAACAACGAGGCAACCGCTACGGCGTCCTGATTCAAGCGAACGAGCTTTTGCCTCGGTCGGTTGTTCTCATGGCTCCGACGTCGCTGAGTGCCCGCCCGGCCTCCTACCGGCCCGAGGTCGAGGTGCGCGGCGAGCGAACACGAGTGCTGGTCGAGCAGATGGCGGCCGTCGATGTCGCTCGACTCGGCGAGCTCGAGGGCCACTTGGGCCCGGAGGAGCTCTGGGGTGTGGACGAGGCAATCGCGACGGTTGTTGGGCTGCGTGGTTCCACTTCCTGATGTCGCTCACGGCAGGCGGATGCCGGTGGCCGTTGGCTGGGCATGGTTGTTGCGACCATACGGCTCAGTGGTTTGTCACTGGGCGCATCTCCCGATATCATGACCATCACGCCGCGGGGTGGAGCAGTCTGGTAGCTCGTCGGGCTCATAACCCGAAGGTCGCAGGTTCAAATCCTGCCCCCGCCACCAACGAAATCGGCAACAGAAGGCCCGGAATCCCAAGGGATTCCGGGCCTTTGTCATTCCTAGACGCGCCGAGGCGGCCAGAATTCGGGGCCGTGTCAAACAGGTCAAACGGGGTCATCCGCCAGCAATGGCCACGATCTTGCCCGTTGACGCCGCACCGTGGCGTTCGCCCGACTTCATTGTCCACCGATAGAACCGTGCGGCGGCGACGCCTGATCTAAACAGCTCGATCTGTCAGATATAGTCGACACGTGGTCGAGGTCATCAGGACGCACGACTTCGACGTGGCCAACTATCTCGTCGATTTGGACGACATCGCCGGTTACCTCGAGCTTGCGATCGAGGAGTCGGACGATGATCCCTTCGCGGTCCCGCGTGCTCTGGGGGTAATCGCGCGCACGCAGAACATGAGCGCGTTGGCGTGCCGTGTCGGGATGAGTCGCGACGGGCTCTACAAGGCGCTGTCGGCTGACGGTAATCCCACGTGGACCACGATTCTCAAAGTGACGACCGCTCTCGGGCTCCGCTTCGAGCTGCATCCCGTCGCATGAGCTCAGCAACAACCGGCAGCGTCAGTGTGTAGTGATGAACGACACCGCAGTAGTCGTCGCCGCCAGCGATCGAGACGCCATGGTCTGGGCGTCGAGGTCGATGCGGCTGGTGACGTGTCGGGCGATTCGATGGAGTCAGGGACGGAACGGAAAGTAGTTCTCGAATCCCCTCCTTGTGACAGATGCTACGGTTGGTGCAGATAGAGCAGATAGCGTGGAGGTTTATCATGACCGAAATCTTGACTCGAGATGCTGACAAATTGCACCAAGCGCTGGCGAAAGTCGGCGACGAGGTCCGCCTGTCTGTCTCGCGGGAGACCGCCGAGTGGATGGCACGGCTCGTCGATGCCAAGGTCAGCGGCCACGACGTTGTGCTCACGAACAGTCTTGGGGATGTCACGCCGACCCAGGCTGGTCAGTTGCTGGGCATGTCCCGGCCCCAGGTCCGCAAGCTCATGGACGACGGCAAGCTTGCCTTTCGCAAGGTGGGTACTCACCACCGGATCCCCGTTGTCTCGATTCGGACGTTCCTAGCGGCTGAGCGCGAGCGGCGAGCGCCTGTCCTCGCTGAGCTGGCCAGGCTCCAGAACGATGCGGGACTCGTGGAGTGACTGGCGAGGCCCCGGAGGTTGTCGGCCCTACAAGGATCGTCCTCGGCGATGCCAACGTCCTCTACTCCCGCGTGCTCCGGGACTACCTCGTCTACGCCGCAGACGAGGGTGCCATCTCGATCAGGTGGAGCAGGGCGATCCTCATCGAGGTTGTGAAGCACTTGCAGGTCAACAACTCAACGTTCGACGACAAGCGGGCCGAGCTGCTCATCCGGCTCCTCAACGATGCCTACCCAGAGCCTGAGGTCGAGCCAACGGCACAGGCTCGACGCAAAGTGAAGGGGCTCGTCATGCCCGATGACGACGATCGCCACGTTCTTGTGGCAGCGGTGGCCGCGCACGCGGACATCCTGTGCACCGACAACGTCAAGGACTTCTCACCCGAGGCGATGGCGTCGGTGGGGATCGGGCAGCCCAGGCACCCGATCAGATGATTGACGGCGTTCGGGTTGCCTGACGGCCCGGGTGCGCAGCCTTGTCGCTGTAGCTCGTCGGGCTCATGACCGAAGGTCACAGCTCTCATGCTGCCCCCGCCACCGGCCAGCGCCGGGCAGGTCTTAACTACGTGCCCGGTTCTACCCCCTGAGGGTGTAGATTCGGGCTCAGACCTAAGAGAGGGACCGGTGGATGAGCAGAACAGGTGGTGCTTCACGTTCGATCCCAGGGTGGGCAGCGGATCTGATTGCGGTTCTCTCTCGGGATCGTCCGGCAGTCGTCACGCGACAGGATCTCGCCGGCCGCCTTGAGGAACTTGGAGTCGGTCGGGACCTAGAAAGGACCGCCCGCGACCTTCAGCAGCTTGGCTGGTTCGCGAGCTTGCATCTCAAAGGCGTGTGGGCGTTCGTGCCGGCGGGGGAGGCCAACGTCACCGACCCATACATCGATCTACGGGCTTGGAAGGCGCGCGAACCCGATGCCGCGTTCGCTCTCGCAGGAGAGGCGGCGGCTTGGCACCTTGGCTACCTCCCCCGCAACTTCGGCGGGACGATCGCGGTCTGGCTGCCGCCGAACGAGCGCGTTCCGCACGGACTGCGGAGCTACGTCTCGCTCGTACGGCTCAGCTGGGCGGGCGAAAAAACCAGCGAGTTCGTGCCCAACTCTCGTCTCCTTCGTCGCAAGGGGCTGGACCTGACCAACTGGGCCGCTGGGCTCCCGGCCTTCGGTCCTGAAGCGCTGGTGGTCCAGTTGGGTGCCAGGCCCGCGTCGTTTCGGGTCTGGGCCGACCTGGTTCCCCAACTCGATGTCTTGGCATCGGACTGTGACACCGACAAGATCGAGCGCCTGCTCGGCGGTCAGTCAGCCTCCGCATGGCAACGTGCCGCGTACCTTCTGCACCGCGGAGGCAGAAGCGACGACGCTGTTGATCTACTCGACCGGCGTCCAAGCAGGTCGATGCCGGTAGCGTCCTTTGGCGACGGCGCTACCGCAGCATGGTCATCACGATTCAGCGTCAATGATCACCTGATCGCACCGTTGCAAGATCAACTGGGGAAGGCGTGATGGCCGCTGGCACGCTGACCGAAGCGCTAGTTCGACTACATGGAGCGGGCCGCGCCGACACCTACGGTGCGGCGCTACTCGACGTCGCGCAGGATCATCTGCTGTGGTTACTGGCCGAGCTCGGTCACTTCGATGACGGCACCTTGGTGTTCAAGGGCGGAACTGCGCTCCGGAAGTGCCGACTTGGCAGTGGGGGACGATTCTCCACGGATCTCGACTTCGTCGCCCCTGATGACGACACCGTTCTGGAGGTGTGCGAGTCCATCGATGGTGCGAGCGTCGCCGGGTTTCAGTATTCGCTCCAGTCCACTCGCGGCGACGGGCGGCACTGGACCATGCAGGTCCGACATCCTCAGCTCGGCCAGCCCGATGTCGCCACATCGGTGGAGTTCGCGCGGCGGCCCCTGATTCTGCGGCCCGAGCGCATCGGCTTCGTTCATCTGTCTATACACCGGGTGTACGAGATCGCCCTACCGGAGCTTCCCGTGATAGCCGAGGCGGAGGCGTGCGCGGAGAAGCTCGCTCGCTACCGGCGCGTAGCGCTTGGCCGCGACGTCTATGACCTCGCTCAATTCGCTTCCGGAGCGATGGACGAAGCTCTCGTGCGACGGCTGTGGGTACTCAAGGTGTGGGGTGACGTTGTCGACGATGGCCGCGGCGACAAACCGGCCGACCCAGCGGACATTCTCGAACCCAGATCCGAAGGCGACTTCGCTCCCGACTCGATCGGCAAGCTGACCCAACCGGTGGACCTCAGACGCTGGGAGAGAGTCGTCCGAGAACGATTCGAGTTCCTCGTAGCCCTCGACGAAGATGAACGTCGCTGGGCCGCCTGCGACCCTTGCCATCGCCACGAGATCGAGGCTGCCATCAGCGCCAGCTGATTCGCGTAGATGCCAGGCTCCGACTGGTTTCGGTCGCCGACTCGTCAGGCGCAAGCGACTGAGCGCTCTGACCGACGCCAACAGCCCCGGCTGTGTCCGCCCAGGAGCAATGCTGCTTGCTGGCAACCGCCAAGCGACGGCTGTTGTGCGGGTGTCCGCCATCGATGATGACGGTCAGGGTCATTTCAGCATCCTCCCGGGGTCCGTGGCGAAGAACCGCCACCTGCTGAAGCGCATCGTCGCTTAAGGGCCAGCACGAAGGCCGCGCGTCGACAAGGACGCGAGCGGAGGGCAACGAGGCTGTGGTGCAGCGCTGGGATGGTGACCATCGGGCTCATAACCCGAAGGTCGCAGGTTCAAATCCTGCCCCCGCCACCATCGAAGATGCAGGTCAGGCCCCACTTCTCGGAGTGGGGCTTTCTGTTTCCCCGTCGATTTGTGCGCGTGTTCGGGGCACGGTCAAGCCGGAACTCGCGTGGGTCGGTATCGCATGGCTACCGCTCCAGACCGGAACTCTTGGTGCTCCACAAGTTGAAGTTGGACGCGCTCACGTAGACCGGCGAGCAACGTCGGCCCGTGTCCGGCAAGGACTGGCTGAACCACGAACTCGTACTCATCGATGAGCCCCAGGTCTGCCAACGCCAAGGGGAGCGTCACGCCGCCCACCCACAGGCCCTGGCCTGACTCCTGCTTGAGCAGTTGTACCGCTTGCCCCAGGTCGCCTCGCAGTAGCTCGGCATTCCAGTCGACCGAGCTCAGCGTGCTCGACACGACGTACTTCTTCTTCCCGTCGATGGTTTCGGCGAACGGGGTCTCCCATTCATCCAGTCAGGCCAGGTGCGCGTGGCCGGCTGTCGCCACGCCGACTCCATCATCTGGTAGGTCACCCGGCCGAACAGCAGGGCGTCGGCCCGTCTGATGGCTGTGGTCCAGTAACGCATCGACTCTTCGTCCGGCGGTAGCCCTGCCTCGTGATGGCAGCAGCCGTCGAGCGTGACGTTGATCGAGTATCGCAGTGGTCTCATTCGTTACCTCTCCCCTGATGTGCGCCATGGCGCGGTCACCGGATCGCACGTAGACGACTGACGGCGCCAATTCTCATCGGTACCCTGCACGCACTGCTCAGATTCTTGTTGGGCGGCCAGGGTCTGGGCTCTCAACCTGGCTTAGCGTCTCGATGCTGGTGAGCAGAGGGTCGTCGATCTCGCTCGCACTTGGCTCGTGAGACTCCACCGATCGGCCATCGACGTCCAGGCTGAAGTGGTGCCGCACCCAGGCGGATCGTCGACGCGCAGATCGAAGCACGGGTAGCGCAAACAACGCCTGCGACAGGCTTCCGAAGCGATCGAACAGCGCGGCGTTGATGGCGAATGAGAAGGCGAGGGCTCGTCCGAAGATGAAGAGCCAGCTGAGGGTGACCACCGCTACGCCCATGCCGCCATAGAGCTGTGAGGCTTCGGAGAGCCGACCCGGAAGGTAAAATTGAGAGAAGGCCTGCATGCCGTGTACCACGAGACTCGCAAAAATCGCTCCGGGCACCATGGCGGCGGGGTCGAGGGTCCGGCGTGGGAGAGCGGCCATGAGGACAACGAACACGACCACGTACAGTGCTGCGCTCAGGCTGACCGACATCCCGGCAGCTGCGATGCCGAATTGGCTGCGGATCCGATTCATCACCAATCCCATGAGCATCAAGCTGGTGATCAGGCCGATGCTGATCGCCATGACTTTCGCCTTGGCCGTGACCTTTCCGCCGGTGAGCCAGACGAGGCTGCTCGACGCGACGAGCGCGTTGGCAAGTGTCCGACCGGCCATGAGCATCAGGAACAAGCCGGTGGCCAGGGTCAGATATGCCGCCTTTGACGACTGGCTCAGCGCAGCGCGCACCTGGGTGGCGAGCGCGCCGCTGATGCTGGCGGTGCTGGTCACGGTCTCGGAATCGATGTGGCCGGACAACGCACCCAGAAGGCCGACGAAGAACACGACGGTGGGCACGAAGAAGAGAAAGAGCCGAAAGGCGATGGCGCTGCCGAGGACGGAACCCGCAGCGACACGGTCACGTTCGTAGATGACGAATACCGCATCGACGAGCGAGGACCGTTCGCGGAGTCTGCTCGCCCATCTGTTGGCAACGGCGATTTGGGTCTTGGCGGTCGCCTGCAGGGCTGCGATGCGGCTGCCGCTTTGTTCACTCTGATCTTGGGGAGCGGCAGACACTGGCTGAGTTCTAGCCGGGTTCGTTCGAAGCCGTGACGAGGATGGTTCCGTCCGCGTGGAAGAAGGCAAGCGGCGAAGGAGTGACTTGCACCGTATGTGCCGCCTCAGGCGCGGCGGCCTCCTGCTCCATCACGCCGGCAGGGCGGGTGCGAGCGCCGCAACCAGGTGCAGGTTGTGGTTGGAACGTCGTTGGGGGCGGGGCAGGCGCATCGTGCTTCCTCTGGCTGGTCGAAGATTCGGAGATGCTCATGGCAACGTACTCATGGTTTTGTGCTGGCGCCTTCAACTGAAAGCCCAACCCACACCGGGGTCGATCCGGCCATTTCAAACCAACTGACACGGTCTGAAACCAAGTCGAACTGAAGCCGCCAGGAGCCCGGACCGGGATTTGGAATCAGAGCGGTACCCTCGATGGTGTCACCGGGCATCACGCCGTTGGGTCCGAGGTCGATCCGGTGATGGTCCAGGTCATGCAGCGTCCGGTCAAGGTCGTAGAGGTGGACGCCGAGCTGCACCGGGCCGACCGGCGCCGACGACGGGAGCCATCGGCCGGACCCGGTGTTTGTCAGGGTGTACGACACGCGCAATGGCTCGTTGTCTGGGAGCGATTTCGTTGTCGGGCTCACCTTGATTGTCGCCTTCAGCGAGTCGACCGATCGACTATCGGCCATCTCGTCGCCGTGTTTGTGGAGCATGAATATTCGGCGCCGCTTCAGAAACTCGCGGTTGGAATAGAGGTGCCGATATCCGGGTGCTCGCCCGGCCAGCAGCCGTTCGTAGTCGTCGATGCTGAGGTGGAACGGTGTGGTCGAGAACACCGCCAATTGTGGTGGCTTGAAGCCGGCCTGAGCCGCCCATCGCTCAATGCTGCGCATGAGGATGTCGTTCTCGATGACGGTGTAGTTCTTCATCTCGTACTGGGACTTGGGGTCGATGGAGTGATTCGCCCCGGGTTCGGCAAACGCCGCCCGTCCGCCAGGTCGAAGCACCCGTCCAAGCTCGGAGATGACCTCCTGCGGGTTGATGGTGTGGTGCAGGGCGCCGAAGCAGATGACTCTGTCAATGTCGGCATCGGGGAGGTCGAAGGTCGCCCCATCGAAGAGAAGAAACTCGGGCGTTGGTTTGTCGCCCAGAACGCGATATTGGTCGTAGAGCTCACGAGCGAGCTCGAGCGCTGTCGGTGAGACGTCGCAGACCACCACCTCACATCCCAGCTGTGTCAGCATCCGCGACATCCAGCCGCTACCTGCGCCGAAGTCGAGCACCCTCATGCCGGGGGAAAGGTTGAGTCCTGCGAGGAGTTGGCCAAGGACCATCATCGTGTCGGTGGCATCGGCCACGTTCCAGAACGGTTTGGCCAGCCAGTGGTCCTTGGCCTCCATGTTGTTCAGGTAATACGCGTCTGCCGTGTCGGCCAGCTCCTCGACTGAGAGCTCGCGGGCGAGTCGCTTGGCATCCACCGCGCCGGCAGGTCGCGGGGCCTGCGCATCGATCGACCTGACGCGTTCAGGGACCACCGCCCGAATGGTCCGTAGCCGGTCGGTCGATCCTGCCGGCAGGTGCTTGACGATGAAGTGTTTGGCCGACTCGCCGAGCTGATGAAGGCTTGGTTTTCTCATGAGATCTCAGTCTGGCACGCGGGTTACGGCCTTCGAACAGGAGCCACGGGTGAGGCCGAAGCATGGCTGGCACGACCACCGCTGCGGTGGTGCGCAGCGTCGGTTTCCAGACGCTCAACGGGCGAGCGTATGGGTGGACTCGTCCGGTTGGGTTGATCACGGCGTACTCGTCGGACATGTAGCCGGCCCCCTGGGCCAGGAGGGTACGCACCAGGGTGGTTTTGCCGGACATTGATCGGCCGGGAATCACGATCGCCTGGCCGTGCCGCGGCACCACTCCCGCATGAACAAAAACAACGAGGACGGCTGCACCCCGATACCTGACCGCCAAACGCACGGTGCAGGTTGCCGAGGCAGCCCGACCGGCACGGCGGGGGCCTCTCTTGGCCTTCGGTCAAGCGGCTACCCGTCAGACGAAGTCGGAGAGCTTCGGGAAGCTGCTGGCCTGTTCAACCTGGAGTGCGAGTTCCAACAGCAGTCGTTCCTGCCCGACCCGGGCGGCGAAATGGACCCCGACCGGCAAGGTGAGGTCGGCGTCGAGCCCCACAGGAAGGTGGATGCCGGGTGCACCGACGACGTTGTGGAGCGGGGTATAGGCGGCCCACCGCATCAGGCGGTCCATGTGGGTCTGGTAGTCGAGGTCCTTGCCGAGGTGGGCCAGGGTTGGTGCCGGGTCTGACACGGTTGGGGAGAGCACCACGTCACATGCTCCAAATTGCTGGTGGTAGAGCTCCGGCGCCGCCTTGAGCCGCCGGATCGCGCCAGGAATCAGATGGATGTTTCGGCGGGCGTGGCCTGCGAGTCCCCGGGTGAACGACGTGAGTTTTGACGAGTCGAAGGCCGGGTTGATCAGCTTCTTTCCCCCAATGGCGAGGGCTCCGGCGAGGAAGGCCCAGTACAGCACGAAGTCGTCACCAAACGCCTGGGTGGTCGCCTCGTCTGACTCGTCGATGTAGGTCACGTGGTGGCCAAGATGCTCCAGCAGCGAGGCGGTCTCGTTGACCGCAGCGGTCACCGACGGTGAGGGGGTTCGGTTGACCGGGCTGGTGGTTAACACGCCGATGCGCAGGGGCCGGTCGAGTGGGCGGTCGACGAGGCCGACCGGCGTCAGGGCAGGCTGGGGGAAGTGCTGTTCCGCGGCCGCCAGAAATGCACACTGATCGGCAACGCTGCGGGAGAGCACGCCGTAGGCGGAGATCTTCACGGGCAGCGGAGCGACATCGTTCTCGTGGGGAAGTCGGCCCCGACTCGGCTTGAGGCCGACCAGCCCGCATGCGGCGGCAGGAATACGGATCGAGCCGCCACCGTCGCCTCCGTGCGCCAGGGGTAGCACTCCGGCGGCGACCAAGGCGGCAGCCCCGCTTGAGGAGCCGCCGGCGATGTGGTCACGGTTCCACGGGTTGTGAGTCGGTGGCCCGTGGTGGAAATCCGACGACGAGGTGAGGCCGAACTCCGGCAAGGTGGTGGTGCCGAGGCTGATGGTGCCCACCGCTTCGAAGATTTCGGTGATCGGCGACGATGTGGCGGAGGGTTCTGCGTCGGCGAGTGTTTGGGAGCCGAATCCAAGGGGCAGCCCGGCCACCGCTGTTTGGTCTTTGATGGCGGTGGGCAAACCGCCGAACCGGCCCTCGACGGGACCACCCGCCCGCCGGCGGGCGCGGTCGAAGTCGGTCGTAGCGAAGGCTGCGATCAGCGGCTCCGCCCGCTCGGCGCGCTCGATGGCCGCGTCGACCGCTTCTGCAGCGGAGATCTCGCCTGACGCAATCAGGTCGGCAACCCCAACGGCGTCGTGATCGCCGAGGGCGTCATCTGTACCCATCCAAACGGGGCCGGTGTCCGGCTTGTCTGCGGGGTTGTCAGGCATGGTCTCTTCCAGGGCTCGGTTCGTGGTCGCCACGGCGCATCAGCTCGGACTCGAGTTCGTCGATGCGGTCGATCAGTTCCGCTACGACTGCGATCGCCGAGTAGCTCAACCCGAGCCCCGAGCGAAGTCGACGAATACGGCCCACCGCCGCAACCTGGCGTCGTTCAAACCAGAGCCGGCCCTCGTCGTCGCTGACGGTCTCGAGGAGTCCGAGAACGATGAAACGTTCGACCAGCTCGGGATGGAGGTCACACACCCGGGAGAACACCTCGAACTCGATGCGTTCGGCCGGCTCGATCTCGGATGCCATCAGCCGCTCCTCGGGTCGAAGTCACTGACCCGGATATTGCAGCCCGGTTCTTGAACGGCGTGTAGGCCACTGGTTTGGGTGGGTGCTGCCTCTGGTGTGAGGTTGAATGGTGTTTGTCTGGTTTTGGGGCGCGGTGAGGCAGAAGGTTGTGGTGTGGTCGGGTTGTCCGGGCTGAGTCTGGGTGTGTGGGTGCCTGGCCGGGTCAGGCGAACGCGGGCAGGGCCCGGATGCGTGTGAGGGCTTCGATGAACGCGTCGGCCCAGGCGTGGGATCGTGGGAGCCGCAACTCGAGGCCGCCGGCGTGGTTGACAACTCGTGCTGCGACATTGAAGAACGCGAGGCGGAGCCGTTTCCCACGGCACCGTTTGAACGTCGGGGGCAGCCCGAGGTGACGGACCCAGCGGGCGGTGTTGTGAGCAAGCACAGAGGCGTGCCACCACAACCAGTTCCCGAAGAAGTTCTTCACCGGCGCGTGGATCAGCCCAAAGTCTTCCTTGAGTTGCCGGATGGTGTCCTCGGGGATCCCGCCACGAAGCCGATGGTGGGCCTCGACCTCTGCTGGGGGTGCGAACAGGGCGGGAAGGTTCGTGACAATCGCATGGAACCTCCAACCGTCAAGATCATCAAAGGACAACTGGTCACCGGCGCTGGTGCGTTGACGGCGCACGATCATCCGCAACATGCGCCGGGTCTTGCCTTGCCCCATCACGAAAGGTGTTTCTGCGACCTCGGAACCCCGCTTGGCCTCGCCGGCCAACGCTGGCACCCATTGCGTGTCAGGGTTGGTGGCCAACGCCCGGACTTTCGCTTTCACGTTGGACCGTTGTGGCGCGGTCACGGAGAACACCCCACCCAGCGCCTCGACGGTGTCGAACACGGCGTGTTGGTAGCCGGCGGAATCGACACGGACCCACAGGTTCGTTGTTTCCCGGACCGGGCCGGGGATCGCCGACACACACTCTCGAATGAACCCGGCGTTGTCCCGGCCCGGATGGGCATTCCCAGACCGGGCACGGATCGCGAGCACGTCACCGGTCTCACCACACACCCCGATCAGCGGTGACAAGCCAACCTCGCCCCGGTAGGAGAACTTCGAACCTTCCTTGTCCGGCCCGTAGGTGTCGACCAGCGTGGCATCGGGATCAACCGTGACCATCCCACCAGAAGGTCCCGCACCCGACGCCCACGCCCGAGCCAACATCGTCCGGTTCACCGCCGCGGCTTTCTGGACCCGACCAAAATCGGCTCCGCCACAAAACCGGAACATCGTCGCGTGTGAGGGCAACACGTGAGCGCCCCGCAACTGTTGGGTCGGCCCATCCAACAGGGACCGGTCCGACAAGAAATCGCCTCCGGCCAACAGGATCTCGACCAACGCCCGATAGCACTCCCCGCCGGTGTAGCCGCCAGGCCCGATCGGCCGCAACCGGCGCCCATCGGCGACACCGACCAGGTTCAGGTTGTCCAACATCGGTCCCCACAACGCCACCCCGCCCACCCCGGTCACCTTGTCATCGCTCACCTTGACCTTCACCGAAGCACTCCGGCGGCGGGGCTGTCCGATCAGTTCCCCGGCATCAAACAACGCGCCTGTAGCATTCACCTGGCAGGTGCTCCTCTCGCTAGTCGAATAGAGCTGTTCGTACTCTCCATTCTTCCAGCCAGCAGGGGCACCTGCCGCGTCAAACCACCAACAACCCGCTACCCGGCTGCAATATCCGGGACTGAGCTCCGCCAGCTCTTCGTACAGGCGCCGGTCGTCTGGGGACGACTGTTCGGGCACGACGATCTGAACGCGGGCATAGAGGTCGCCGGCGGTCGCCGGCCCGGGGAGCCCCTGGCCGCGAATGCGCAGCCGCTTACCGGTCGACGTTCCCGGAGACACCTTGATCTTGGTCGTGCCACCCGGACCCCCGACGGGCACCGTGGCACCCAGCACCGCTTCCCATGGTGCCAGCGGAAGGTCGGTCTCGATGTCCCGGCCATCCAGCCGGAACCTGGGATCGGGCTCGATGGTGACGTGAAGGAACAGGTCACCCGGCGGGGCACCCTCGGACCCACGGGCGCCTTGTCCCGGCAGGCGGATCGTCTGGCCGTCGGTCACCCCGGCGGGGATCTTCACCTGGATGGTCCGTTCCCCGGTGGGCCCGGCCATCGTGAGCGACCGACGCCCGCCGTGGAATGCATCCTCGAGGCTCAAGGTGATGCCCGCCCGCTGGTCAGCACCCGGGATCGGACCCCACCCGCGAGCGGTTCTCCCTTGTTCGCGAAGGAGGTCCTCGAAGAAGTCCTGGAACGCGGCGTCGTCGACGTTTTGCTGCTGGCCCGGCGAAGGCCGGCCGCCCTGGTCGCGCATGCGCTGGGCGTTGGCCCATTCCTCTGGATCGACATCGTCGGGTACATGGCGGAAGTCGGCACCGAACGCGTCGTACCTTGCGCGCAACCCGGGGTCTGAGAGCACCTCGTTGGCCTGGCCGATTTCCTTGAACCGCGCTTCGGCCGATGGATCCTTGTTGATGTCGGGGTGATGCGTTCGGGCCAGTTTGCGATAGGCACGCTTGATCTCGTCGCTCGTCGCAGTGCGATCGACTCCGAGCACCTCGTAGTAGTCGGTGGAGTCGCTCATGATCTGGTCCCTGCGCGGTGATGCTTGGCGTTCCGCCCTTGGCGTGGTGGCGGTCGGCCAAGTCTAGGTCGAGCCGTTTGAGCTCAGGTTGCGTGCCCACCGCGACCACCCATGGATCACGCCGTCTTTCCAGCCAAGGGCAGTCTATAAAGACATTGCAATATATGATGAGTCTGGTAAAGTGTAAGCGCTTTCGTTCCGCGGTCGGCAATCTAAATCTATTGGAATACGTGCTTTTTGTCGATGGCTCGTTGGAGGCCTCATGCCTGGCTGGTACATTCATATGGAAGCCGCGAAAAAGACGGCCGACCAACTCCGCAACGGCGATGTCCCCATCGACTTCCCGATCGGTAAGGACGGGGCCATCGATCTCGGAGAGATCGCCTACAAGTGGCGCAACTACCTGGCCGCGGGCGCGCTAGGTCCCGACATCTTCTTCTTGCTGCCCGACTTCTCCGGCGACAAGGGAAACGTGCTCCGCACGATCATCGACTGGATTCGAGATGTCTGGGAAGTGCTCGACGAGGAGTTTCTGAAGCGCTGGAACGAGTGGGCAGCCCCAGTGATCAGCGGTGTGGGCAACGTGATCAACCAGATCAGCGGTGGTGTTGCAAGAGAGATCGGAACGATGCTGCAGGAGCTCGCCGAGCTGATCAAGGATGCGATTCTCGGACTACTCACCAAGCTCTACGACTGGTTCGGCCTGCTCACCAGTGGCGTTCCGAAAGGCTGGGGGGATTCGGGCTTTTACTGGTCTGACATGTTCCATTACCGAAAGACGTTTGAGTTTGCCCGCAAGCTGTACGAGAACGCGACCACCGAACAACATAAAGCCTTCGCCCTCGGCTGGATGAGTCACTGTGCAACCGATGTCACCGGGCACTCGTTCGTGAATGCCAAATGTGGTGGCCCGTTCCGCCTGCATTGGCAGCGTCACCACCTGGTCGAGAACCACATGGACGCTCGGGTCTACGACGCGCAGCACGGCGGGACCGAGCCTTACGGGGAAATGGACACCGCTGCCCTGCACTTCCGACTTGCGTTCCGAAACGGACAGCAGGCCCCCTACCTGGGCGCTTCAGATGCGCCTGCGTACGACTATTTCACCGGCCTGCCGGGTTATCCGACGGATGACTCAGCGGCCGCAGATCACGAACGCGAGGAGCTGTGGGACCTCGACACCCTCGACCTTCCTGCCGACCTGTGTCGTCTCATCATCGACACGATGGCCGACGTCTACGGCGACGACGGCCCGAGGCTGCTCACGCAGGGCTCGGCAAGCTTCCATGACGGATCGAGTGGCCGCCCCAGCGTGGACGCCATTCAGGACACTTGGTGGACGCTGTACAAGTACGTCAAGTACACCAGCACTTCGGGATACTCACCCCGCCGACCGACGGCGCCCCCTGTCTTCAACGATCACAGTCCTCCGTCGCCTCCAGGGTTCGGCGGACATGACGATCCGGCACGTGGAGGTGACGACGACGACGACTTCGATCTGCTCGACATGCTCTTGGCGGTGTTGAGCTGGCCTTTGTATCTGGCAGAGCTTGGGGTTTGGTTTGGCACCCTGCCTGTCGCCGTGATCAATGATCTCGCCACGTATCCCGTCCGTGAAGTTCTGTACGAAAACGTCGTGGTCCCGATGTGGAGCGCGATGCTTGCCGCTCGACAACCACTCGTGATGACGGGCTTCCTCATGCCGAAGCACGAGGAGATTTCCGAAGGCCTCGTCCGCCTGGGTATCTCGACGGCTGCGGGTCCGAACCTGGCAGCGATGCTGAAGAGCCCGACCGGCGTGCCACCCTTCCCAGTCCCGGACGAGCCGTCGGGCCGCCAAGCGGGCTCCCCACGGGACGCAGATGCCGCCTACCCCCGCTCGATTATCCGTGACGATCCGTCCACATTTCAACAGGTGTTCGGGGCGATCGTCGGTGATTCCTGGGCTGACGGCAAGGCTCCCTCGGAGTTCTTGCGACCTTGGCGGTACCCACACCGGCACAACGACGGAACCGTCAACGGCTGGGAGCCATCGCTGACCCATGCCGGTCCGTGGCAGCAATGGCAGGACGCGACGGCGCTTTTCGGAAACGACCCCGGCCACACCGAAGCCCGCAGGCTTTTCGACGCTGCAAAGACTCCGCACGCCACCGAGGAAGCATGCGATTTCCACCTCGGCAAGGGCGAGCACCTCGGCGACCCGGTCGATTATGGCCTCCACGTGATCGGCCGGATGACGTCGGGCGACCAGCATCCCGACTACAACCTCGATGCCGACCGGGGGTACGGGTATCACTGTTGGGATTGGAACCGTATGACGGGCACCACCACACCGGACGGATCTGAGTTTGATGGCACGTTCAAGTTCGGTAAGCCGTGCACCCCACCCGAGGGCTACCAGGGGAACACCGACGCTCGGGTCTACGACGCGCACACCCATCTGGCGATCCACTATCTCGAAGGCGTTGACCCCGGTTGCAACCCACACGAGGGCGACTTGAGCGGCACCGAGGTGACCCCGGATGACATCGTCGCTGCCGGGGGTCTCGACCCGGCCGGACGGAAGGAATGACGTGAGCGACATCCGTGAGCACTTCGACCATCCCGAACTCACGCCGGAGGAGGATCGTCTCGCTCGCGGCGGCGATCCAACCACCACTCGTAAACATCCGTTACAACCGCTCCACCACCTGCCCGATGAGGCTGACGAGGAGGACGCGCTCAGGCACGTCCTCGCCTGGGTCGATGAGCGAGCGCCCGGTCGGCGTCCCCGCCAAGACCAGTTGCTCCCGTACCTCCTCATCCGGGCGATGACCGGCGATCACGGCGTACGAGAACCGCCTATGCCCTACTTCTGGCAGTCGCCCGACATCATCGTCGTTCCCGGCATCGTGGACTCGATCGACGCTCAGGCTGCAACGCTCACGCCCCGGCTGGGCGAACCGCACACGATCTTTGTCCGGGTGTGGAATCTGGGTCGCCTCGCCGCGATCGGAGCGCGCGTTGATGCTTACTGGGCGAACCCGGCCTTCTCCTTCGGCGCCGGTTCGCCCCATCCTCCGGAGCTGATCGGGAATGCAGGTTTCGATCTTGCCGACCGCACGTCGACCGCATGTATGAGCGTCGTCCGCATCGCCGAGCCGTGGATCCCGAGGTGGGAAAACGAGGGACACGAGTGCCTGCTCGCGGTCGTATCGTGT
The DNA here is from genome assembly GCF_000299415.1 of Candidatus Microthrix parvicella Bio17-1. NCBI lineage: Bacteria > Bacillati > Actinomycetota > Acidimicrobiia > Acidimicrobiales > Microthrixaceae > Candidatus Neomicrothrix > Candidatus Neomicrothrix parvicella. The sequence goes on along the minus strand of NZ_AMPG01000001.1, from coordinate 1,212,052 downwards.
CTGATGGATCGCGCCACGGTCGGGTTCGACGCCGCCACGGACCGTCACGTGGGCCAGCTCAACCTCCACGTGGCCCGCCCCGATCTCGATCTCCACCCACTTCTTCTCTGGCTCGGCCGGCAGATCGGCCCCAACGACTCGATGCAGTTGGTTCACGGCCTTGAAACGGTGACCGACGTGCTCGCACCACACGCGCTGGCCGGCGGCGGGGATTGGGTGGGCATTCCCCGCCCGCGCCCACCTACCCATCTTTTGGTGAGGCACGACCGGGGAGAATCCGAGCAGGAGGAGAGCGCCTCTCGCACCCGTGGAACCATCGGGTGGGTCACCGCTCCTGAGCGTGGCAGCCGCCTCTACCGCTTCGGTCAGAACCCCGAGAGCGAAGGCGAACCCACGAAGCGAGGGCGGTCCGCAGTTGCCCTCGCTCGCCTGATCGAGGCCGATGAGCTGACGGGCCGGGCGTTGGCCGCAGCAATGTCGGAAGATCCGGCGGACACGCACCTGCTCCGGTTCGAGGCACTGCGCGACGGCGTCGTGATCGGCGGTTACAGCATTGTGGTGACTCAGTCATGAAGGTTTACGTGAGCGATCGTCGGCGCTGCGAGGTCATCGTGCTCCCGGGCGATCTGGCTGATGTCGATGAGCGCTTTGGTGCACGTGGGAGCGGCATCGGTGAGTTTGAACGACCGCGTGGGCTGGCCTCCGATGATGTGAACCAGTTGTTGGTCGCTGACGCCGGCAACCATCGGATCGTGTCATTCGATCCGGTCGATTTTGTCGGATCGTGGCAGGAGTACGGCACGTTTGGTTCAGGGGTCGACGAGTTCGACACACCGACTGCGGTCCACGTGGACGAGAAGGGTGTGATCTGGATTGCCGACACCGGTAATCGCCGGGTTGTCCGTGTCGATTCGCTGTCCGGTTCGGGTTGGGCCGCGTTGGGTCCGTTGCCGGGCCCTACATCGGCAGATCCCGATGCCATTGGTTTCCTCGCTCCGACCAGCCTCGCCCACGATGCCGCTGGTCGCATTTACGTCACTGACGGACGTGCCGGCCGGGTCGTTCGTATCGACGAGATCGGAGGGTGGGGTTGGTCTGCCATCGGGCCGTTCGTCGGGGGGGTGCCACTCGCTGCACCCGTCGGAGTCTGCGCGATCGGAGACACGGTGCTCGTCGTCGATGTCAGACGCTCGGCGTTGGTCGAGATCCTCGATGCGGGCACGGGTGTCGAGACCTTTGTGGAACATGGAGCTGCAGGGGTCCTCGTGATGCCGTCGGCCATGGCGAGCGAGTCGAGCAACGTGGTTTATGTCACCGATCCACGCGCATCCGTGATCGTTCAGTTCGTCACCGAGGGAGCCGGCGGGTGGAGCCCCAACACGACGCTGTCCTCCATCGTTGCCGAGGGCGAGCCCAGACGGTTCGACGAACCCGTCGGCATCGCCATCGCTCACTTCGCCTGATCGGAGCCACCATGCAGCCCTTACGCATCCTGACGTTCAATACCCAGCTGCGGTCCTGGGGGATGGAGGCTGGTGCCGACAAGTCCCTCTTTCCGTCCGAGAACGCCGAACCTCGTGCTCATTCGATCGCAGACCGGATCCTGGCGAGCCCCCAGGACTACGACATCGTGCTCCTCAACGAAGTGTTCGACGAGGATGCCCGCGAGATCCTCGCTGATCGGCTTGGGGGCCGCTTTGGCAGCATGATCACGAAGGCCGACGAAGACCAACTCGGCCTGCAGCTGCTCGGAGTCGGCTTGCTCGTCGCTCCATCGCTGATTTCGCAGCTGGTAGGGCTGGGGCTCATCGGTTGGTCGTTGCTGGAAGGGATCTGGGAGGACAGCGGCCTGATGCTCTTCAGCCGGTTGCCATTCGACACGGTCCCGGCGCCTCCCGAATTCGCCGGTGTGTTCCCGAATGGAGTGCCGTTCGTTGGTTATGAACCCTTCAGCGAGACGGCCGGTAATGACGTCCATGCCGCCAAGGGGATGATCTACGCCCGACTCCGCTCAGGTGCTGACCGGGTCCACGTGTTCGCGTCTCACACGCAGGCCGATTCGGACGCCGTCGGCGAACACGCCGAGACCCGCGTCGACCAGATGGCCCAGATGCAGCGGTTCATCGAGACCTGCGTGGGGACGGCAGCCCCGTTCCAGGAGGAGGTGTACCTGCTCGGCGACCTCAACATCGTCGGAGCCAACACGAACCCCGCGACGCCCGGCGGGACCCCTCTCGGCGCCGAAGAGTGGAGCAATCTCTTCTACAACCCCGGAGCGTTCTTCACCGATTCGCTGGTAGAAGCATGGGGCATCGAGCAGTGCGGTGACGACAACGGCCGCGATCCAGGCCACACTGCGCCGGCCCGCTACGAGCCGAAGGAGCAACGGCTTGACTACTTCCTGCACCCGGCCTCGTTTGCGGGTCGCCTCGAGATGCAACACCAATGCCTCGCCCTCGAGATCCTCGACCCCTCGAGCTCGTACACCAGCGACCATCGCCCCGTCAGGGTCGACTTGGCCCATCAAGACGAACACAACTCGGTAGCGCTCGCCCAGGTGATCTCAGCTCCGCCGGACGCCTCCGAGAGCGGGGGGATCTACTCGGGGAGCATGTGGTGGTTCCGCGTGGAGGAGAAGGGGAGCTACGAGATCGACCTGCACCAGAAGTACGGGACTCCCGAGCTGGCAGCCTTCGCTGCGACGAACCTGTCCACCCCGATGCCTCCCTTCGGGATTTCGGAGTCCGAACGCGGGCGGCGGTTCGTGTTTCCCGATGTTCCGTTCTTTCTGCGGGTCTCGGAACTTGTGCGTGATTCGAAGTCCGGCTTTGAGCTTCGCTTACATCGAAACGAAGGGCTGGATAGGTTCGATGCGATTGGCCTGTTGCCTTCAGTCGAAGCCGCTGTTGAGGCGCCGAGCAGCCCCAACTTTGCGAACGACGATTCCAGCACGCCCTTCTCCGACGAAAACGCGTTGTGGTTCATGTTCGACACCGTGAAGGTGGACACCGGCGCCGAGCAAACGGTGGAAGTCCAACTCGGCGGTGCCGACGCAGCGGGATTTGAACTCTCCGTCGTGGAACTGCGAGATGGCAACCAATGGTCGGTGTTGGGAACCGACGGCCCGGGATCGAACACCCCGTCGGTTCGGTTCGGGACCGCCGACAACGGCCACTTCTTCGCGGTCGCGAGGCGTCTCGACCCGGACGCGCGCGACCTGACAGCGATCTGGCGCACCGATCTCTCCGTGCTCTACGGGCGGGGATCTGGCATTCCGAACAGTGAGATCACACTCTTCTGCGAAGACGAAACCGATGGCTTCTTGGGGAACGAGTGGGGTTCAGACGACATTGCTGTAGAACTTGTCGCCGACGAGAGTCTGACGATCAAGATCAGCAATGATCAGGTGGGCGACTTTGACGACGATGACTCCCGCACTCTGGACCCCTGGATCACGTCCATCACCTACGTCGACAAGATCGACGTGACCATCATCGAGCTCGATGATACGTCTGCGAACGACAGAGCATCGGCGACGCTCCTCGGAGCCGATCAGCTGGCAGGCTCGCCGAACTTCAAGATCCTCCGGGAGGAACCAGGCGGTGTCGTCCATGGTGAGCTGGGGTTCGACTTCGGAGATGGGAACTACCGGTTGACGGTAACGGTGGGCCACTGGCTTCCGTCATGAATGTGATGCTCGATATCCGCAGCAGGTCGGTAGATTCGTCTTGAACTTGTCAGACGGGTGGCCAACAACCACCCAACCCGACCTCAGCACCCCTCAAGGAGGCGACAGTGTCCGAGCAGGAGACAACTTTCAAGGTGCCCGACGTCAGCTGTGAACATTGCAAGGCGACCATCGAATCGGCTGTCGGGGCCATGGCCGGCGTGCAGTCGGTCGAGGTTGACGTGGCATCGAAGAGCGTGACGGTTGTGGGTGGCGACCCCGATGCTGTGAGGTCGACGCTGACCTCGGCGGGGTACCCGGCCGCCTCCTGAGCCAGGGTCGATTCAGCCTCCGAAGGTGGCGGTCAGATCCTGTCCGGCCACCGACCCACCGTCGGCGACGAACTCGGCACCCGTGCAGTACGACGACTCGTCCGATGCCAGAAACAGCGCCAGCCGCGCGATCTCGATTGGGCGACCCAACCGGCGGATGGGTTGGGTCGCGCCCTGAGCGTCGGATGCGGCCAGGGTGGGGTTGGATTCGGCCTCACCGGGTCCGGGCGGTTCGACCATCGCGGAAACGTCGGTCACGCCAACCATGGGAGTGGTCACGCCGCCGGGGTGCAGCGAGTTGACCCGCACCCCGTTGGGTCCGAGCTCGATCGCTGCAGATCGGCTGAAGCCGCGCAGGCCCCATTTGGACGCGACATAGCTGCTGATCATCGACATGCCCAGCAACCCGCCGGTGGAGGAGACGTTGACGATCGAACCGCGTCCGGCGTCGGCCATGGCCGCTCCCACAACCTTTACTCCAAGGATCGGGCCAAGCAGGTTGACGTCGAGCACGTAACGCAACTGCTCGACCTCGAGCTCGCGGATCGGTGACGGCACGAGCACACCTGCGTTGTTCACCAGCACGTCGGGGCACCCGAACACGTCGGTGGTGATTTTCATCAGATCGAGCCAGGCCGCCTCGTCGGTCACATCGAGCGGCACAAATCGAGCGGCCTCGCCGATGTCGGCTGCCACTGCTGCGCCCTCCTCGGTGAGCACGTCGGCGATCACCACCCGGGCGCCCTCGGATGCGAACAGCCGTGCCTCGGCCTCACCCATGCCCCTGGCCGCACCGGTGATAATGGCCACCTTGCCGTCGAGTCGTCCCACTGGACCTCCCCTTCGTCTCCGACCCAACGATAGGCCCTTGAGGGAGGGGGCCTGCGCCGCGGCGCCGGCCCACGTCGGCACGTAACGAAGATTGATGAGATTGTCAAATCCGTCTGCTAGCATTCGCAAACAGACGTCGGTCACGCAGGGGGCAGCCGATGAGCGCAACGGGTGATGCCAATTCGGCCAATGTTGGTGCGTCGAGTGGCGGGCAGCGTGCGGCACCCCTCGACATTCAGATCGTGCCGCTCAAGGGCTTGCCGATAGCGGCTGCCGCGCTGGTGCTCGTAATATTTTCGATCGCATCAAATTCAACCTGGGCGTTGATGCTGACTCACGTTGCAGGTGGCGGAATCTGGACCGCGGTTGATCTCTTCGTGGGGTTGGTCATCGGGCCGATCCTGGGAGGTCTGTCCCCTCCCGCCCGTGTTGAGTTTGCGTCGAAGTTCATGCCGAAGATGGTGCTGTTGATGCCGGTCCTGGTCATGATGACCCTGGCTGCCGGCTTCCAGGTGGCGATCAATTACGGCAACCTCTATCCGGAATCGATCAATCGGCCATGGTTGATTGCTTCGATGGTTGTCGTTGGAATCATGGCGGTCATCGCGCTCGGCATTCTCGAACCGGCGAACATCGCGGTGCTGTTCGAAATGAAGAAGGCTCCGCCCGACGGCGATGTCATCGATCATCTGATGAAGCGATTCGTTTATACCGCCGGCATCACCGGCCTCATGCAGGTTGCGACGCTGCTGATCATGACCCGGGTTGCCACGCAATGAGCGCCGTACCAACCGCCGCAGTGCGGCCCTTTGAACGCCGGCTTCCGCCCGTGGTTGTTGTGGCGATGCTCGGATTGACGTTGGCAATCACCGGTGGGGTTCTTGTCATCGCACAGATCGGGAAGGAGCCATCGCTGGCGGTGCCGACCGCATCCATGGTCGTAGCGATCGTCCTTGAGCTGAGCGCCATCGTGATGCTCGTGAGGATCCACCCGTTCGCGTGGGCCCGATTCCTTCTGGTGCTCAGATGGACGCTGCTGGCCTACGTCATCCAAAGCGCAGTCATCGAATGGTCGTTCATCATCAATGACGTTCCGGGACGCCCACTGGCGGTCCTCACCGCCGGACTTGTGGTGTTTGCGACGATCGTGCCGCTCATGATCGCCTTCACGGTCGCCCGCTATCAGAGCGTCCCGGAGAGCTGACCTCGGCCTACCAGAACTCTTCGAAGTGGATGTTGCCTGGGTCTTTGCGCTTGTCGAGCTTGAAGCCACGCTCGACGAGGATCTCGGACACTCCGAGGGTCGTGGGGAACACCGGCTGATCGCCGGACTCATCGGGCAGCCCGATCATGTCGGGGTTGCCGCAGACGAACACGTGCGTGTTGGTGGGGTCCAGCTCGAATCCAAGCTTGTCTGCGGTGAAGTCGTTGCGCACCACGTCCTGGATGTAGCGCTTTTTCACGTCCGGCTCCCGGGTGGGGATCGGCAGGTAGGTGTAGTTGTCGAAGCGCTTCTCGAGCGCCCGGTTCTTGTCCACGTACACCAGGTCTGACCAGTGCCGTGCGGTCACCACCGACACGATTGGGCCTGTATGACCGGTGCGCAGCAGTTCGACGATCATCGCCATCTGGGGGGCTTCACCTGTGCCGGTGGAGAGGAAGACCAGCGGTGCAGTCGGGTCGTCAACCGCAGTGGCGTCGTAGCGCCCCGCCATCTTCCGGCCCATAAACAGTCGGTCGCCAACGTTCTTCATCGCCAGGCGCGGTGTCAGGCCGGGCACGAAGTCGCCGTCGGGGCTCACGAGCACCGCGTAGATCTCGATGTCATCCAGGTCCTCGCAGCGGGCCAGGTCGGCCACCCCATGATCGGCGTGGTAATCGTCGCTGGTGAACATGGGGCTCGACACCGAATAGGAGCGGCGCGCCAGTTTGGACCACTGCGTGTCGATGTCGGACTCGATGGCATCGTCGATGCGGGGTTCCCAGTAGCCCAGGCCCAGCGAGGTGTACTGGCCGGGCACGAAGGAAACCGGCCCATCGTCCGGCTTCACGCCGAAGATCCACACCTCGTCGGTGAGCCGGTTGAAGTAGCTGATCGTTGCGTTGTAGTAGGCGTCCGACAGCTTGGAGGTGAGATCCGGGATGGTCGTCCGGGCCTCTTCGAAGGTGACGGAGGTATCAATCGACTCGGGAATGGCCATCGGTTAATTCTGGCAGGGATTCTCAAACCGCAGAAACCCTCGGGCACCACCGGCGGGAGTCGGTGATGCAACGACCGTCTTCGGGTGGGCGCACCGCGCACTCCCAGGGCGGAGGACGCGGTCGGCGCCGCACCGTCCGAGAACACCTTCTGGTAGTCTTTTCTAGTCAACACTAGAAGAACGCGGGAGGCGTGATGAGCGGAGTAACCGAGAGCGACGACCGAGGCTCTGGTGAGGTCCTACTCGACGTGCGTCCCATGCTTGAGCGTGGGGAGGAGCCGTTCGGCAAGATCATGGAGACCGTGGCCTCGCTCGATGGCCGGTCTCTGACCCGGATATTGCAGCCCGGTTCTTGAACGGCGTGTAGGCCACTGGTTTGGGTGGGTGCTGCCTCTGGTGTGAGGTTGAATGGTGTTTGTCTGGTTTTGGGGCGCGGTGAGGCAGAAGGTTGTGGTGTGGTCGGGTTGTCCGGGCTGAGTCTGGGTGTGTGGGTGCCTGGCCGGGTCAGGCGAACGCGGGCAGGGCCCGGATGCGTGTGAGGGCTTCGATGAACGCGTCGGCCCAGGCGTGGGATCGTGGGAGCCGCAACTCGAGGCCGCCGGCGTGGTTGACAACTCGTGCTGCGACATTGAAGAACGCGAGGCGGAGCCGTTTCCCACGGCACCGTTTGAACGTCGGGGGCAGCCCGAGGTGACGGACCCAGCGGGCGGTGTTGTGAGCAAGCACAGAGGCGTGCCACCACAACCAGTTCCCGAAGAAGTTCTTCACCGGCGCGTGGATCAGCCCAAAGTCTTCCTTGAGTTGCCGGATGGTGTCCTCGGGGATCCCGCCACGAAGCCGATGGTGGGCCTCGACCTCTGCTGGGGGTGCGAACAGGGCGGGAAGGTTCGTGACAATCGCATGGAACCTCCAACCGTCAAGATCATCAAAGGACAACTGGTCACCGGCGCTGGTGCGTTGACGGCGCACGATCATCCGCAACATGCGCCGGGTCTTGCCTTGCCCCATCACGAAAGGTGTTTCTGCGACCTCGGAACCCCGCTTGGCCTCGCCGGCCAACGCTGGCACCCATTGCGTGTCAGGGTTGGTGGCCAACGCCCGGACTTTCGCTTTCACGTTGGACCGTTGTGGCGCGGTCACGGAGAACACCCCACCCAGCGCCTCGACGGTGTCGAACACGGCGTGTTGGTAGCCGGCGGAATCGACACGGACCCACAGGTTCGTTGTTTCCCGGACCGGGCCGGGGATCGCCGACACACACTCTCGAATGAACCCGGCGTTGTCCCGGCCCGGATGGGCATTCCCAGACCGGGCACGGATCGCGAGCACGTCACCGGTCTCACCACACACCCCGATCAGCGGTGACAAGCCAACCTCGCCCCGGTAGGAGAACTTCGAACCTTCCTTGTCCGGCCCGTAGGTGTCGACCAGCGTGGCATCGGGATCAACCGTGACCATCCCACCAGAAGGTCCCGCACCCGACGCCCACGCCCGAGCCAACATCGTCCGGTTCACCGCCGCGGCTTTCTGGACCCGACCAAAATCGGCTCCGCCACAAAACCGGAACATCGTCGCGTGTGAGGGCAACACGTGAGCGCCCCGCAACTGTTGGGTCGGCCCATCCAACAGGGACCGGTCCGACAAGAAATCGCCTCCGGCCAACAGGATCTCGACCAACGCCCGATAGCACTCCCCGCCGGTGTAGCCGCCAGGCCCGATCGGCCGCAACCGGCGCCCATCGGCGACACCGACCAGGTTCAGGTTGTCCAACATCGGTCCCCACAACGCCACCCCGCCCACCCCGGTCACCTTGTCATCGCTCACCTTGACCTTCACCGAAGCACTCCGGCGGCGGGGCTGTCCGATCAGTTCCCCGGCATCAAACAACGCGCCTGTAGCATTCACCTGGCAGGTGCTCCTCTCGCTAGTCGAATAGAGCTGTTCGTACTCTCCATTCTTCCAGCCAGCAGGGGCACCTGCCGCGTCAAACCACCAACAACCCGCTACCCGGCTGCAATATCCGGGTCTGATGCTGGTCGCCTCCTTCGAGCCGACTCCGCTGATGGGCGTGCTCTCCTCGCAGGGTTTCACCTACGAAGTTGAAAAGGTGAGCGACGCTGAGTGGAGGGTCCGCTTCGAGCAGGCCGGGTAATTCCTCGGCCCCTGTCGCAGGCTTCAGACCTTGCCGATGCGGACTCGCCAGACCTCAGGACCCTCTTCCAGGTAGTCCCAGGAGAACTCGCGGGAGTGCTCCGCCTCGAACTGGTAGCGCAGCGGCTTGGGGTCGTGGTCGTTGATGAGCACGAAGTTCTCACCGGCCCCGAGCTTGCCGTAGGTCTCGAAGATGAGTTCGTGGCGCCGGCGGGGTACCTCGGTGCGGATATCGAGGGTTTGGTCGGTGCTGGGCATGTTGTGCTCCTTGATCGTGAGTTATTCTAGCAAGTGCTAGAATAGCCCTGCATTGCAGCGCAACCCAGCGGAGGCTCAGATGAGCGCAGACAACCTGACCGGTGACACAGGTGAGGTCCTGCTCGACGTCCGTCCCATCATCGAACGAGGGGAGGAGCCCTTCGGAACGATCATGCAGACCGTGGCCGCCCTTGATGGTCGGTCCCTGCTGCTGGTGGCGCCGTTCGAGCCGACGCCCCTGGAAGGCGTGCTCGCGGCGCAGGGTTACACCTATCAATCCGAACGAGTGACCGACACCGAGTGGCGGGTCCGCTTCGAACCCGCCGATGCGGGTGCGGGTGCGGTAGCGACCGACCAGTCCGAAGCGAAGGCGGTGGCGGAGTCACCCTTCACGATCAAGTCGAGAACCTCTCCTGTCCCCTCAGCAACGCATGCCCCCTCAGCAACGCATGCCCCATCGGCGCCGACGTTGCCGGCCTCGGTGATGGCGATGGACCCGACGCAGAACGTGCCCCCGGCCTGGCTGCCGCTCGGCTTCCTGGCCGCCGCCGGGGCGGGCCTGATCGGGTTTGGGGTCGCCATGATGGTTACGGCACCAACGGCGGTGACCTTCCCCAGGGATGACCATGTGTTGGCAGCGGTGCATTTCGGCGTGCTCGCATTTCTGAGCGCCGCAGTGCTGGGTGCGCTGCACCAGTTCGGCCCGGTGGTGGGGGCCAAGCCGCTGCGGTCGGTTCCCGCCGGCGTGCTCACCGGCGTGCTGTTTGTGCCGGGGGCATGGCTGATACCCCTCGGTTTTGCCACCAGACACACCGGCGTGGTGCAACTGGGCGGAGTGCTCGCCACGACGGCGGTCTGCACCGCAGCTTGGAACCTCTCGCGGCCGCTGTCGGCCACCGGTAAGGGTGCGCCGATTGTTGGACTGCGCCTTGCGGTGGCCTACCTGGTGATCACCGCTGGATTCGGGGTCACCTACGCGTTCGATCGTGGGTTCTACTGGTTCCCGCTGCTGTCCGACCGGGTGCTCGCCCATGCTCACCTCGGCTTGATCGGATGGCTCGGCCTCGCCTACGTGGCGGTTGCCGAGAAGCTGTGGCCGATGTTTCTGCTGGCGCACCGTCCGCACGCCCGCGCCGGCGAACGGGCAGTTTGGTTGGTCGGCACCGGGGCGCCGATCGTGACGCTTGGGCTGTTGTTCTCGTCGCAACCGGTGACGATCGTCGGAGGAGCGCTCGTGGTGGCGGGCCTCGGTTTTCACCTCGCCTCGCTGGCCTCGGTCATCGCTCACCGCAGACGCAGCCTCGAACTGCTGCACGGCTTTGTGCTTGCCTCCGCAGCCTTCCTGGTGATCGCCATCATGACCGGCATCGTGGCCGGTCTCGCTCCCATCGACACCGAACTCAGGACCCGGCTGGTGGTCACCGAGGTCTTCTCCCTGATCCTCTGGCTCACCTTGGCGGTCATTGGCCACTCGCACAAGATCGTGCCATTCATCACCTGGAACCGATTGCGCTCCCGGGGAATCATGAAGGGGCCCGACGGCAGGGCGCTCCTGTTTGCCCACCTCGTGAACGACACTGCGGCTCGGGTGACCTTTGGGGCGGCGGTCGTCGGTGCCGGTGCCGGTGTGCTCGGCGTTCTCACCGCCACCAGTTGGCTGGTGCGGGGGGCGGGTATTTCACTGGGTCTGGCAGGCGTTCTTGCCGTGGCGAACCTGGTGTCGGGCCCGCTGCTGATGATTCGATGGCACGATCAACAACAGGAGGCCTGATATGGCACTCACGAACGATCCGATCGAAGCGATCTACAACGCGTTGCGTCAGGTGTATGACCCCGAGTTGGGGTTGGACATCGTCAGCATGGGGCTGATTTACCGCCTGGAGGCGGAGGGCGACCGGGTGAAGATCGACATGACGCTGACCACACCCGGATGTCCCGTCTCCGAGACGCTGCCGGAGATGGCCCGGCTGGCGGCCGCCAACGCGCTGGGGCCCGACGGCGAAAGCCGAATCGACTTCCAGATCGTGTGGGATCCGCCATGGTGCCCCGACCTGATCGAACCGGAAAGCCTGGCAGCATTGGGCCTGTGATGGACCTTGCTTGGCCCTACCCCAACGAAGTCACGCCTCGGAGGTTTCGATGAATCCCGTGGTGCTCGTGACCGACCTTGCCCGGGCCAAGATCCTCGACCTGCTCAACGAGGAGGAGGCCGCCACCCCACAGGGGCTGCGCATCGAGGTCACCGGAGAAAGTGGCCCCGAGTATCGCTACGAACTCTCCTTCGACGCGCTGGACTCGGCCGAAGCCGACGACTCGGTCGTCGACTGGCTGGGTCTGGGCGTGATCGTGCCGGCGAGTTCGATCGACAAACTTCAGGGGGCAACACTCGACCTTCCCGCCGGCGGATCGGGGATGGTGCTGCGCAATCCGAACCGGCCCAACCCACTGGCCGGACTGGATGTGGAACTCACCGGGGAGGTGCCCGAGCGCATCAACCTGCTGCTGGAGAAGGCGATCAATCCGAGCCTGGCCCAGCACGGCGGCTACGCCGAGTTGCGCGCCTGGGAGGAACCGAAGGCGTACATCCTGATGGGCGGGGGCTGCCAGGGCTG